>CALUTB010000006.1 GCA_944323575.1 uncultured Mailhella sp.
TCAGCTCACCGAACTGCTCATATAGCATCAGGCTGCTCTTTCCTTTCAAATATCCGACAAACGCCGATACACTCATCCTGGGCGGTATCTCCAGCAACATATGGATATGGTCGGGACAACATTCCGCTTCTACCATGCTCACTCCCTTCCACTCACATAATTTTCGCAATATTTCTCCTATGGCCCTTTTCTTCTCTCCATAGAAAACCTGTCGGCGATATTTTGGTGCAAAGACTATGTGATATTTGCAGTTCCATTGCGTATGCGCCAACTTCTTTGTGTCACCCATTGTGACCTCCTTTTGATTTGCTTGTGGGCGCAGTTGCCGGACCGCACCTCCTTCTCAGCAAATCAAAAGGAGTGGTTATCACTTACGCATAACTATAAGTTTTCGGGAACCCCCAGCCTGGCTGGGGGAGGCTTTTAACCAAAAAAGGCCCGTCGAAAACGACGGGCCCCATGCTGCGAAAACCGGAAGATTAACGCTTGGAGTACTGATAACGGGCGCGGGCAGCAGCCAGACCGTACTTCTTACGTTCCTTCTTACGGGCATCACGGGTCAGCAGACCGGCATGCTTCAGCGTGCCGCGCAGAGCGGGATCAGCCTGAAGCAGGGCACGGGAAATGCCGAGACGGACAGCTTCGGCCTGACCGGAAATGCCGCCGCCGCACACATTGACCTTGACGTCATACTGTTCGGTAAGCTTGGTGAGGGCAAGAGGCTGACGGACAATCATCTGCAGGGTCTTGCGGGGGAAATACTGATCCATGGGACGGCCGTTGACTTCAATCTGACCGGAACCAGGATAGAGACGGGTACGGGCGATAGCCGTCTTGCGGCGGCCGGTGCCATAATCAAAAGCGGTGGACATGGCTGGACTCCTACTTCTCAAAGGTCAGCGGCTTGGGGGCCTGAGCGGCGTGAGGATGTTCGGCGCCGGCATAAATCTTCAGTTTCTTCAGCATGGCGCGGCCAAGACGGTTCTTGGGCAGCATACCGCGAACGGCCTTGCGGAGAACTTCCTCAGGTTTGGTGGCGAGCATTTTTTCAAGGCTGACTTCCTTGAGACCGCCAACCCAGCCGGAATGGCTGTAGTAGAGCTTGTCGTGCATCTTGGTGCCGGTCACGCGGATCTTTTCGCAATTGACCACCACGATGAAATCGCCGTTGTCCATATGAGGCGCAAATTCGGGCTTGTGCTTGCCACGCAGACGATGAGCGATCTGAGCGGCGAGGCGGCCGAGGATCTGATCTTCGGCGTCAACCAGATACCACTGACGGTCGATGTCGGCCGGGGTCGGGCTGAAAGTTTTCATGAAAATATCTCCTGTCCCGCGCGGAGCGGAACCGCATGAGTGTGCCGTTGAAGAGGCGTAGTCACAAAAAGGCTTCCCGCACAAGGCTCAGGAAGCGCATTCCTCGTTAACACTCGTTCTTTCATGAAGGGAAACCGGAGACGTTCAGCCCGCAACGGGGAGCCGGCAAAACGCACCTTGGGAGCGGCTACCAGACCGCCGTTCCCTTGCCAGAACGTTCGAAAGAAGGTATCTGCCATAAAACGAAACTTTAAGCAAGCGAGGAATCCCATGCGGAGCATAAGAAAAAGTCTTCTCCAGTTTATTTTCTCGGGAGCCTATATGCGCCGCTGGAACGACAAACTGCGCCCCGTGGAACTTTTTGAGCTGGACAAGCAGGCTCATAAGATGATCGTGGCCTTTCTTCTCTGGCAGCAGAACACCCGGCTCCTCTCCGAAGACGAACAACGCCGCATCGGCCTCGAGATCATCGAAGGCGGCATCTTCGACTACTTCTACAGACTGATCATCACCGACATCAAACCGCCGGTCTTCTATCGCATCAGGGCCAATCAGGAGCATTACCGGGAACTCACCGCATGGACACTCAATGAGCTTGAACCCCGTATCCGCCCTCTGGACGAGAACTTCTGGCAGAGACTTGTCGCCTATCATACCCGCCCCGCAGACACGACAGACTCGCTTGCAGACCGCATCCTGAGCGCCGCGCACATGTATGCCTCCCGCTGGGAGTTCAGCCTCATCGAACCTCTCAACGGCTTTGACGAGGAAATAAAGGACATCGGCCCGTCGTTCAACAGAAAGCTGCTGGCACTCAAGGATGTGGAAGGCGTCAATGAGCTGCTTGCCGGTTCCGGAACCGCGCTGGCCCGCATGGCCAATCTCTGCGGACAGCTCCGTTTCCAGATCCGCTGGGCACAGACGCCCCGCATGCCCGTCACTTCGGTGCTCGGCCATATGTTCATCGTCGCCGTATACTCCTATCTGCTCAGCCTTCATCTCGACGGGTGCCCCCAGCGCCGCATCAACGACTTCTACTGCGGCCTGTTCCATGATCTGGCGGAGCTTCTCACCCGGGACATCATCACTCCGGTCAAACGCTCCGTGGCCCAGCTGCCGGAAATCATCCATCAGTACGAGGATGAGGAGCTACACAGCAAGATCCTCGATCCTCTGGAACAGGAAGGATGCGGCCATATCCGGGAGCGTCTCGACTATTATCTGGGACTGGCCACGAACTCGGAATTCAACGATACCTGCCGCGTCGACGGCGACGTCATCAAGGTGAACGGCTTCGCCGAACTCGGCGGGCGATACAATGAGGACGTCTTCGATCCGAAGGACGGACAACTCATCAAGGCATGCGACACGCTGGCAGCCTTCATCGAAGCCTACAGCTCCATTCACAACGGTGTAGGTTCTCCTCATCTCTATGAGGCCATGGCACGCATGCGGCGTGAGTGCAGCGGCATCAGGCTGGGCAATTTCAGCCTGGCCCCGCTTCTTGCCGACTTCGACTGAACTTCTGACGAAAACGTCCTTCCCGCATGGATCGGGAAGGACGTGGCGAAGTGTCAGATCCGCACTACTTCTTCATCAGCATGGGAACGAACGCATCAAGCAGAGGAACGAGACCATACTCCGGATACTGGGCGACAATGCGCTCCACGGCTTCCTCCGTACTTCCGGATTCCTTCACGGTCCTGTCGACAAAGGCATAGTATTCCGCAACATTGTCGATCAACAGATCGCTTTCGGCAGGCACGCCGTGTCCGCCGACCATCCAAGTATATCCCTCATTCTTCAGCTTCTGAAGCTGGGCCAGACGGGCCTCGAAGGGAGGCATGGGTACATGCACCCCGACATAGCCCAGGTGATGCGTCATGACCATCTTTCCGGCCGGAAGTGCGATGATGCTGGCTCCGAGATCAGGCAGCGACGTGAACTCGTACTCTAAGCCTCCCAGTTTTTTCGAGCCGTCGGCAAGCGGTTCCACTTCGGGAACGGAGGTGTAGGGAACCATCTCCGTCCCCATGGAAACACGGGCTGCTTCCAGCGCCTTTTTTCCTGCGTCGCCGCTGATGGCGGCAGCCTGCGTGCTGTATATCTTCACCCCGGGAAACAACGTGTCCACGCCAAGCCAGTGATGTTCATGCGCATGGGAAATGACCACCGCCTCCACGGGCTTGCCCAGTGAGTCCGCAAACGCCTTGAACTCCTTGTTCTGCGGCGCGTTGCCGGGCACGTCGAAGATCACCAGTCGGTCCGTTTCCACGATCTGGGCAGCCCCGCCGGTGATGCTTACATAGTCATGCAGCGTGATGCTGCCCACTTGCTTACTGAAAACTTCTCCATGGGAAAGACCGGCGGCATGGGCCGTTCCAATGACACACCATGCGGCAGCGGCCGCAACCAGGGTCAACATTCTATTCATGATTGTTCTCCAAACGCTGAAATGAGTCCATCTTCTGCGAACCGCCGCCTTGCTCCTGATCTTCCGAGAAGGACGACTCCCCCGATCAAGCACCGCGGCTCCAGCTCCATGTCACAGGAGCAAAACACAATAATTAGTTCGATATCAAACTTTATTAACGTTTTTAGTTTGATATCAAATTATTGTCAAGGTCAAAAATGCTCTTTTTACGCCACGTTTCACGCCGGGTGCTCCATTCTTTACAGACAAACGAAACATGACTATAGTATATTCACACCGGAAGCGCTCTCTACCGGGAGCGCGGCTTTTCTCGCCATGAAAAGTCTCCCGATCTGGGGGCGCATTGGTTTCGACGGGGATGCTGGAAGCCGGGGTTGCAGGTCGAGGCGCCGCTGGCCTCGTAAAAAGCGGCAACAAAGTAATTGCCAACAACGATTACGAATACGCCTACGCTGCGTAAGCGGCAGGGCACCCTGACGGCATAGACCGTCACGCCGAAGCGGCCGACGTCCGATACGTCGCGGAGGCGCCAATGCATCGGGCTGGCGAGCGTCTGTTCCTGCCGGGACGCGCGCGAGGAGTGCACGGAAGGATAACCGACGGACGCCCGTCTGCGGGCAAGTCCAGAGGCGAAAACCCGTACGCAGACTAAACCTGTAGAGGCCTTGCGCGGACCTTTCTCGGACGGGAGTTCGACTCTCCCCGCCTCCACCAAAAGTCAAAAATCCAGTAGCACCGCTATTGGATGACACATCATGCTCTCAATGTCGCAACACGAAGGTGCTGCGCATCGGGAGCATTTTTTATGCTCTGGTCTCTGCCGGAAAGGCGACCTGCCATGTCCGTAGCCGTCCCGGACAGACGCTTTCCGCTTGAACTCCGCCCGCCGTGAACGAAAAGTCTGCGAAAACGAATACGGCTTCCCCGCTTTTTCCTCAGAGGCACTGCTCGCAACTGAACAAGACATGCTTCCGATCGATCGCCGCTTCGGACATTTTTCTTTCTTATTTTGATGTCCATGTTCTCCGACAGCTCGATGCCGGAACAGTCTCTATCTTTTCATCCCCGATTTTCTCTGGAGACGTTCCAAAAGCCGCTTCTCTGTTTTTCCGAAAAACAAGACTACCGCTCGACACGACAGGAACATCCTCGACGTTCCGGCTTTGGCCGTTCTCTTTTTTCATCCCGTTTTTCTTCCACCATACACTGCCGGCCCCTTCCGAACGAATCTTCTTTCTCCGAAAGGATGCGGGACATGGCATCCTAGTATCCCGACCTTCCGCATTGCAGAAAAAGCGGTTCATTACTGCATGATAGCTCGTTATGCTGCCCGAATCGCACTTTCATTCCGGGACATCCCGGCAAAAAGGAGGCAGAAAAATGACCAAAATCATGGCTCGAAGCGCTTCGGAAGGACAGTGCCCTTCTGAAGCCCCTCCCACATTCTCGGGGCAGCCGAAGACTCCGCACCTCCCTCTGCGGACTGCGGCAGAACGCCTGAACAGCAGAGCACGGCGGCATCACCTGTTGCAACAGACCGCCCCCCGTACCCTCCCCCTCTGCCTGCCTCCATGACGATGCAGCGACATCGCCGACAGAACGTTTTCTCCATGCGGCATGATCCACTTCCGCAGTATGCAGGATCATATCACGATCACGACCGGAATCTCCGCATACGCAATGCGCCGGTCACAGATTTTCAAAAAAAAACAGCGAGTACTGACAATGGGAAAAACATACGGGTATATCCGGGTCTCCAGCATAGATCAGAATGAAAACCGTCAATGTCTGGCCATGCAGGAACAGGCCATACCTGAAAAAATATCTTCATCGACAAGATATCAGGCAAGGATTTTCACAGACCCCAGTACCGGGCCATGCTCAGACGTCTGAAGCCGGGGGATCAGATATGCATAACAAGCATTGACAGACTGGGAAGGAACTACAAGGAAATCCAGCAGCAGTGGCACATTCTGACCAAGGACATGAAGGTGGACATCCTGGTTCTGGACATGCCCCTGCTCGATACCAGACGCGACAAAGATCTGCTCGGCGCCTTCATTGCCGATCTCGTACTTCAGGTTCTCTCGTTCGTGGCACAAAATGAGAGGGAGAACATCCGGCGTCGTCAGGCCGAAGGCATTGCCGCAGCAAAGATCAACGGCACACGCTTCGGACGGCAGCCCAGTCCCCTGCCCACGACCTTCTCCCGAGTATACGCGTTGTGGAAGGACGGCAAAATCAATACATCCGAAGCCGCAAGGCGCTGCGGCATGGCCAGATCAACCTTCCGCTACAGGGCCAGAACCTACATGAAGAACACATCCTAAAATTCTCGGCATGGTGTATCTTCCCCCCCCCTTCCCCTGCATGCTTCCCGGACATGAGGAAAAAATGAAGAGAACACCATGCCTTTTCCTCCGCCATACGGAGGAAAGGGACCGGAAGGCATGCGGACGAACTTTTCAGGACACTATCCCAAGCCCCGACAAAGCCTGCTGAAGCAGCTGCTGTGGGGCCAGCGTCGCATCCAGGATCTGAAACCTTTCCGGCCAGCGTGCCGCCCGGTCCAGAAAACCTTCCCGTATACGCTGATGAAAGGCCTTTTCCTCGGCCTCGAAACGCCCTTCGCTGGCGCTCAGTCCCTCGCGTCCGTTCCGGGCACGCGCCCGGTCGAGTCCCGTTTCCACGGGCAGATCGAGAAGCAGCGTTCTGTCGGGCCAGAGTCCTTTTGTCGCGTAGTCGTTGAGTGTCTGAAGTCTGTCGATGTCCATGCCGCGTCCATACCCCTGATAGGCTATGGTGGAGTCGGCATAACGATCACACAGGACCCATTCGTCCCGCTCCAGAGCCGGACGGATGGTCTCAGCCACATGCTGGGCACGGTCGGCCAGAAAAAGAAACAGTTCCGCACGACTGTCCAGTCTGCTCGACACATCCAGAAGCAGGGGTCTGAGGCTTGCCCCGAGGCCGCAACCTCCGGGTTCCCGCGTACGGAGAAAGGCTATGCCGCGCCTCTCCAGCTCCCGGGCAAGCAGATTCAGAAGCGTACTCTTGCCCGCGCCTTCCACGCCCTCTACAGTAACGAACACTGTCTTTCCTCCTGTCTGGCTTCCTTTTTTTCCTGCCGGGACGCTCTGGACGACTTTCCCGCAGCCGGATCTTCAGGCGTGTGCACCGGTCGACAGACGCTGCGGCCGAGAAGAGACTGATAGGCGCTCCAGACCATGCCGTCGCCGCCCTCGGACGGCGGCAGCACGCCGCGACACTGGGCGAGTTTAGCGTCTATATTGTCGGCATGATGCAGCACAAAGGCTTCCGGCGTCGAAGGCTCCCGGACCGCGCCGAACTGCAGCTCTCCGTGATGACTTGCGATGAGATGCTTGAAATGCATGATCAGCCCGGGTTCCAGGCCGGATTTGCGCAGATGCGGCTCAAGCATGACGATGCCCTGCACGATATGTCCCAGAAGGCGTCCCTCGTCGGTATATTCCGTCACCAGAAGACCGCCCATCTCGTCGATCTTGCCTATGTCATGCAGAAGGGCCGCGGCCAGAAGCGTCTGCCTGTCCAGATCAGGATAGTGATCCGCCATGAGCATGCATATTTCCGCAACGGAAAGCATATGCTCAAGAAGTCCTCCGGCATAAGCATGATGCACGGATTTTGCGGCAGGAGCCTTGAGCAGAAGAGAACGGATGCGCTTGTCGGAAAGCACGGAATGCATGAACTTCTTCCACGGCTTGTGCGTAAGCACGCTGTCGCACAGTCTTTCGACGTCCGCAAGCATATCTGCCGCGGGGCGCGGACTGGAAACCGTATACTCCTCAAGCGGCAGCGACTCGACCTCATCATCGTCCAGAACTCGCAGCGCATCCACCGTGAGCTGAAGCTGATCACGATACAGGGAGATCCTCCCTTCCACCTGCACCATCTGTCCCGCGGCAAGGGAAGAGAAGGAAAGGCTGAGGGGACTCCACACCTTGGCTTCCAAAGATCCGCTGGCGTCCTTCAGCTCCAGTCTCCAGTACGGACCGTTGCGGGACTGCTGAAGAGAAGCGAGCGCGACAAGATAGATTGAAGCAATCTCGTCTCCGGCCGTCATCCGGCTGATTTTCTGATGTTCCGTCATGCTGACCTCGGAAGGATTTGACATTTTGTTCCCGTTCTATACAAAAAACATGAAGAGCGGCGCAGGCCGCCGCTTCATCGCATTTTCCTCTTCTTCAACTATCTGCCGAGGCTGAGCTTGTAAAGCCTTTCGCCCGCGTTTTTACGGAGTCCATATGCGCATATTGATCAGCAATGACGACGGCATATACAGTCGGAATCTGCATCAGCTCCACGCAGCCCTGCGTCGGGCGGGACACGACGTGAGGGCCGTGGCGCCGGCCGAGCAGCATTCCGGTGCGGGATGCTGTCTTACGATTCGCGATCCCATTCTCATACGACGCGTCAGCCTGCCGGACGCAGCGGGAGGCCCCTTCGAAGGCATTGCCGTAGCGGGCACCCCGGCGGATTGCGTCATCCTTGCTCTGCGCGGCATCATGCCCGACTTCAAACCGGATCTCGTCATAACCGGCATCAATTTCGGACCGAACGCCGGACAGGACGTCTTTTTCTCCGGCACGGTGGGAGCCGCCATCCAGTCCGCCATGTACGGACTTCCCACTCTGGCCGTATCCCACTGCTCCTACTCCGGCGCAACGCCGGCACACGCCGACCTTGCAGCGCGCGTGGTCGCTGCCATGGACTGGGAACATCTGCCCAGACACCGCGTGTACAATCTCAATCTTCCCGACTGTCCGGCAGACGAGATCCACGGACTCAAGGTATGCAGACACAGCACGGACTGGGCATGTCTCGACTCCTATGAACGACGTGTCTCTCCCCGGGGACAGGAGTATTTCTGGATGATCGATCCCTTCCAGCACTTCCAGCTTGAGGATGAAGGGACCGACAAAAGCTGGCTGCACAAAGGCTGGGCAACGCTTTCTCCTCTGAATATCGATCTCAATGACGCAGAAACCGCGAAAATGCTGAACGAAAACAGACTGTGGGAACAGATCCGGGCATAGACGGCGAAAGAAGTCCTCTTTCCGTCGCCATCCCTTGCGAAAAATCGTCACTGCGGCTACAAAAGAAACAAAGAAAACGGAGAGGCGTGTTTTCTGTCAGAGCCTCTCCCACAATACCGATCGCTCCCCGGAGGGAAGCCATGCCTATCACCACTCCCAAAGAGATGTTTGCCCGCGCCTACAGAGAAGGCTATGCCATCGGCGCTTTCAACGTCAACAACATGGAAATCATACAGGGCATCATGCAGGCCGGCGCGGAGGAGCGTTCGCCGCTGATTCTTCAGGTTTCCGCCGGCGCCCGCAAGTATGCCGGTCAGATCTACATCATGAAGCTGGTCGAGGCCGCCCTCGCCGAATCCGATCTGCCGGTCGTGGTGCATCTTGATCATGGTCCCGACTTCGAACTGTGCAAGGCCTGCATCGACGGCGGATTCAGCTCGGTCATGATCGACGGTTCCCATCTTCCCTTCGAAGAGAACATTGCGGTTACAAAGCAGGTGGTGGAGTACGCTCACGACCGGGGTGTGTGGGTGGAAGCGGAACTCGGCCGTCTCGCTGGCGTGGAAGAGCACGTCAACTCCGCACAGAGCATCTATACCGATCCCGATCAGGCCGTGGAATTCGCCGAACGTTCCGGCTGCGATTCCCTTGCCATTGCCATCGGCACAAGTCACGGTGCGTACAAGTTCAAGGGTGAGGCAAAGCTCGACTTCGAGCGTCTCGACAAGATCTCCTCGATGATGCCCGGCTATCCTCTGGTGCTGCACGGCGCCTCCAGCGTTCCACAGGAATTCGTGGAAATGGCCAACAAATACGGCGGCAAGCTCGGCGACGCCAAGGGCGTTCCGGAAGAGATGCTGCGCAAGGCCGCCAAATCCGGCGTCTGCAAGATCAACATCGACTCCGACATCCGCCTTGCCATGACGGCCAACATCCGCAAATATATGGCCGAGCATCCCGAAGCCTTCGACCCGCGCGCCTACCTCAAGCCCGCACGCGAGGCCGTGAAGGACATGGTCAAGCGCAAGATCCGCAACGTGCTCGGAAGCTCCGACAAAATCTGATCTTTTCCGTCGTCGGGACTTTTCCGCCCCGGCGACGCTCATACAAGACGAAGGGGGAGCGGCAATACAAGTTGCCGCTCCCCCTTCCTGTATTCCGTTTCTTTCGGACGTTCCGCGAATCACGGCTGTCCGGGCCGACATTTCCTACGGAACCAGAGGCGCGAAATTCAACCCCGTTTCCACAGGCAGCGCAAACATGAGATTTGCATTGGCCACGGCCTGGCCGGAAGCGCCGCGGCAGAGATTGTCTATGGCCGACGTGATGATGAGGCGGCCTGTACGCTGATCCACGGTAACTGCGATGTCGCAGAACATGGTTCCGCGCACGTTGCGGGTTTCCGGCAGCCTGTCGGCAGGCATGACACGCACCCAGGGACAGTCCTTCCAGAAATCCTCGTACATGGCCTGCACGTCGGCCTGCGAAAGGGCACTGTTCAGCTTCGTATAGATGGTGGCAAGAATGCCCCGGCTGATGGGAAGAAGATGCGGATTGAACGAAACCGTCACGGCAGAACCGGCCGCCACGGAAAGTTCCTGTTCAATTTCAGGCGTATGGCGATGCCTGCCGCCGATGTTGTAAGGACGGAACGAATCTGCGACCTCACAGTACAGGGAACTGACCACGGCCTTGCGACCGGCGCCGGTGGTACCGGACTTGGCGTCGATGATGATGTCGTCGGTGCGCACGATGCCGCCTCTGAGGGCCGGATACAGACCGAGGATGGACGCCGTAGGATAGCATCCGGGATTGGCCACCAGACGGGCCTGACGAATCTGCCCGCCATAAATTTCAGGCAGACCGTACACGGCGTGCGAAAGGTATTCCCTGCGGGTATGCGGTTTATACCACGCCTCATAGACTTCGGCATCGCGCAGACGAAAGTCCGCCGACAGATCGACGACCTTCACTCCGGCGTCATAGAGATCGGCGCCCATTTCCATGGCCACGCCGTGAGGCACGGCAAGAAACACCACGTCGCAGACTTCAGCCAGGGCGCGGGCATCAGGCTCGATGAGCGTCACGTCCGCGCCGGGCAGTCCCTGCAGAAAGGGATAGACGGCATCCAGTCGCTTGCCCGCATCCTGTCGCGACGTAGCCGCGGTCAGTCTCATGGAAGGATGGGAGGCAAGAATGCGGGAAATTTCCATTCCCGTATAACCCGTGACGCCGACCAGTCCGGCTCTCAGCATGGCAATACTCCAGAACAAAGGGCCGGAAGATCCGGCCCGCTGAAAGGGAAAAGGAGATTCAGGAACGAGCCACGAACTTCATGCGCAGTTCATAAAGAACATCGCGCATGAGTTTGCTTTCCTCGGAGGTAAGACCATTGCGTGTCTTGTCATCAAGCATGGTAAGCACGTCGATGGCGTTGCGGGCCAGCACCTCGTTGCGGGTCGTGCCTCCGGTTTCCGGATTTGGCACCTCTCCAAGATGCACCAGCGCCGAAGAGGCAAGAGAGAGTACAAAGGTGGAAAACGTGACTTCCGGCAACATATGAGCATCCGACCTGTCCGACATGGTTCCCCCGATATCCTGAACGAAAACGGTTATTCCTGATAATTGGGCCTTGCGTTGACCATGGTCGTGTCCAGCGGATACATGTACACGGCACAGCGGGTTTTCACGCCCGAGGTAAGACCGGCATAGGAGTTGACGGCCACCACGAGATCCACCTTGCCGTTGTTGTCCACATCGGCGACGGTCACGTCGCATACCGTGCCTCTGATGCGGCGGGTCTTCCAGAGCAGTTCCATGCCCATGCCGTTCCACAGCATGGCATGGATTTCGCCCTGCGGATAGGTACGGTAGTTGGAGAACAGCTTGCCTGCTGCGGTGACGGGCTTGTTGACGATGAGTTCATAGCGACCGTCGCGATCGAGATCCACGACGGGCATACGCATGGGGATGTAATACAGCACGACATCGGAGCTTTCTCCGCTGGAGGCCAGAGAACCTATGCCGCGATCGCCCACGGCGTACACGGAGCTGCCGCTGTAGGTGTCATCCGTACCCGCAAGACGGTTGCCGCGGGCATCATAGGTGACCAGCGTCTCATTCTCGGCAATGAGCGCGAGATGGTCGCCGCGCTTGCCGCGATCGGCGGGGATCCATGAGAAGTTGAATACCGTGGCCTGCTTGGGTAGATTGGAGAGCTTACTGCCGCGCACCACCTCATCACCCCTGATGCGGGCTTCGTACACGGCACCGCTGACCACCTTGCTGCGGTCGCTGTCCTGGGCTATGAGCGCGGGAGCATAGAGAGGGGGAATGTTGACGACGTTCAGATACCGGCGGACGTTGCGCACGACCACGCGGAACTTGCCCTGGGAGTACTGAAGAACCTGGGAATAGGCGTTGGTATCACTCTTGTCATATCCCGAGAGAATAACATAATTTTTGCCGTCCTGTTCATAGTGACGGGCAAGTACGGGCTTCATGGAGGAAGGAATGTTGTACTCGCCGATCTCCACAAGCTTGTTGCCGTCCTTCCAGACGTAGGCGTTCAGAGTATTGTCGTTGAGCAGCAGCACTTCGTTTCTGCCGTCGCCGTCGATATCGGCGACTTCCATGCCCATGCATTCAAAGCCGATCATCTGACTGCGGATCTGCGCGCTCTCGCTTTCGGTTCCCTGATAGCGCAGGGCGGGGTTGAGATAGGCGTTGTCCTGAACGCGCCCGTAGGTTTCATTCATGACGAAGGCACTGTTCGGAGATCCCGTACCCGCGGAGACTGCGGGGCGGCTTACGTCGGTACGACCGAACACTTCGATGTTGATGCTGTCGGCAACGTTCTGCAGTCCGCCGATGAGTGCGTTCACCGCGGTGGTGGAAGAATCCTTCCATACCTTTCCGTCGGGAGAAAGAGCACTTACGTCGAGACTGGCCTGATCACCCATGACGGTGACGCTGCCCCATACGACATAGTCGGCATTGAACTGATGACCCAAGGCCGCGGCCGCATCCTTGGACGAGGGAGCCTTTTCCTTCAGCGCGGCGTCCTGCCGAGCCACGGGTTCAAACTTTCCCTGCAGAAACAGACGGGACGTCAGCATGGACGGGACGGCCTGACCGAGATAGGAATAGCCCTGAGCGCCGGAGACCGAGAAAGGAGCCACCACGTAGGTAGCCGCCATGGCGGGCACTTGCATCATCAGCAGCAGAAGGGTAAATGCCCATACAGCGGGCAGAAATCGTCTGGACATACAATACTCCTTGAAGGATTTGCAAGGCACTCTACACTTTCTCGCCCCAAACGGCAACAGCGCGATCACTCACTTTTTGTAACAGCAAGCCACATTGATGATCCCACGGTGACCATGACCACAGCACGACGTTCCTTCCGCTTCGCCTGCGCCCCCGAGGAAATTCCCCTTGTCGAGGAAATGCTTCGTCTTCAGGGCTTCCGCTTTGAAGAAGATCCCTTTTTTCCGCCTGCTCGGCGTCTTGTGGAAGGACCGGGGCCTCTGGGCAACAGTCTGGCCGGATTTTTCGGTCTTCTTTACATTCAGGACAGGGCATCCATGCTTCCGCCCGTAGCCCTCGATCCTCCGAAGGGAGCTTCCGTTCTCGACATGTGCTCCAGTCCGGGAAGCAAGACCAGTCAGCTTGCCTGGCTCGTGGGTCCGGACGGCCTGGTGCTCGGCAACGAACCGTCGCCCGTCCGTCTTGCCAATCTGCGACGCAATCTGCACATCATGGGCCTCACGCAGACGGTCACCTGCTGCCAGAGCGGGGAAAGCATGCCTCTTCCAGATGCGTCATGGGACTTCATCCAGCTTGACCCTCCCTGCTCCGGATGGGGCACCGTGGAAAAAAATCCCAGGGTCATGAACATCTGGAAGGACGACAAGGTCGCGCCGCTCATCCGGCTGCAGAAGGATCTTCTGCGCGAGGCCGTGAGACTGCTGCGTCCCGGAGGCGTGGTTGTGTACTCCACGTGCACCACCGACGTGGAGGAAAACGAAAAACAGGTTCTTTTTGCCTGTGAGGAGCTGGGACTTGAACTGGAACCGCTCGGCAGCGTTCCCGGTTTCGATCTGCAGCCGCCGCAGGGATGCGATGGTGTGTGGTGCCTTTCTCCTAAAATGGGCGACACGCAGGGCTTCTTTGTTGCCAGGCTGCGCAAGCCGGGATGCTCCGAAGGTCCCGTTCCCTATACGGAACAGCCCGTGCAGGCCGAGGTCGTCGACGATCGCCGACTCAGGGAACAGGGACTGGATCCGAAACGCATTCACACCGAAATAGGCATCTTCGGCGGCAGCCTGCACGCTCTGCCCGTGCAGGCGCTCGCCCGTCTTCCGGAGTCTCTGCACTGGCAGGGGCTGTACATGGGAAAGGCAGGCAAAAACGGCGACATCCGTCTTTCTCCCCGTGTCCGCATCGAGGGGCCGGGAGCGCACGTCGATCTGGAAGGCATGGAAGGACTGAAGATCATCTCCGGTCTTCTGCAGGGACAGAGCATCGCGGCGCCGTCGGGCGTCGATGCCGAAGAGCGTACCGCGCTGCTCCGCTGGAACTCGCTTCCCCTCGGCAGACTGAACATCAAGAACAAAAGACTTGTCTGGTCGGAGCGCTAGACAAAAACACGGAGGGATCGCATCGATCCCCGTTCCGGACGGGGCGACGTTCTCCCGTTCAGCACTCCATTCTTTCCACGCGGAGGGTTCCCCGTCCGTTCTTGCGAGCCGCAAGCAGCACGAACGTGGCCGGAGCAGACTGCCTTGTAAAGACGAAACGCAGTCTCTCCGGCCGCAGTCTCTCCGGCAGGGCGGCGAGAAGATCCGCCGTGCGCTCCGCTCCGCTCACCGCCATGAGAACGCCCGACGGCTTCAGCAGTCTGTCGGCCGCGGAAAAGAATTCCGGAAAGGTTTGTTCGGTTCCGAAAAGCGCGGTACGACGCATGCGTGAGGGAGGGACACGTCCGGCGCCCTCCCTGCGCCACGGGGGATTGCAGAGCACGGCGTCAAAAAGCGGGAGAGCGTCGGGCGACGTGTCCCCGCCGCAACAGACGCGAAGACGCCGCAGACAGTCGGCATCCGCCACGTCTCCTCCGACAACGGAAAAGCGCCGCTTCACGCCGAGTCTGACGGCATTCCGTTCTGCGGCTTCGACCAGCGCGGACTGAATCTCCAGACCGACCCCCTGCCACAGCGGTCTGCGGCGCAGCGCGGCCAGTGCCACCACCCCGCATCCCGTTCCGAGATCGGCGAAACTCGTTCTTTCCGGCAGGGAGCTTTCCACGGCAAACTCGGCAAGCAGCAGAGCATCCCTGCTGAAGCGAAAGCTGCCCTCCGGCTGCTCCAGACCGGAAGGAAACGCCGAACCTTCCCTGCTTTCCTCCTCCTTCACATATACTCCTTCGCGTTGATGTCATTGCGAAACATATCCGTTCCCGCTATAAAGGAACATCAGTTCCGGATGCCCGGAACACGATCCGCGTTCCGTTTCCTTTTTTCGTCGTGAGTACCCCATGTTCCGAGCAGATCTGCACATCCATTCCCGTTTTTCCAGAGCAACGAGTTCACGCCTTACGCTTCCCCATCTGGCGGCATGGGCAGGCGCCAAGGGCATAGACGTTCTGGCCACGGGCGACTTCACGCATCCCGTGTGGCGGCAGGAGCTGCGAGAGGCCCTCGAAATCGACGAGGCAAGCGGCCTGCTGCGCATGAAAACCCCGCTTTCCCGCAGCGACGTCGCCCGTGAAATTCCCCATCTGGCAGGCATGGAGCCTCACGAACCCCGCTTCATGCTGGAAGCGGAGATCAGTTCTATCTACAAGAAGAACGGAGCTGTGCGCAAGATACATAGTCTCGTCTATGTTCCGGACTTCGACGCCGCCGACAGGCTCTGCGAAAAACTGGAAGCCGTCGGCAATCTCAAGTCGGACGGACGTCCCATTCTGGGGCTGGACGTGAAGGATCTGCTCTCCATGGTGCTGGACATTCCCCGCGCCTACATGATTCCCGCCCATATCTGGACACCGTGGTTTGCCCTCTTCGGCTCAAAATCAGGTTTCGACAGTCTGGACGAATGTTTTGAAGACCTTGCATCCCATATTTTCGCGGCGGAAACAGGTCTTTCCTCCGATCCGGACATGAACCGATGCTGGAGTCATCTCGACAGACTGCGCATGGTGTCGAGTTCCGACGCCCACTCCGGAGAAAACCTCGCCCGAGAGGCCACACTCTTCAACGGAACCTTGAGTTATGACGGCATATTCGACGCGCTGCACCGAAAAAACGGAGATACCGTCTACGCCGGAACGCTGGAGTTCTTCCCCGAAGAAGGCAAATATCATCTCGACGGTCACCGCGCATGCGGCGTCGTTCTTGAACCTGCGGAATGCATGAAGCTCGGCAACATCTGTCCCGTGTGCGGCAAGCCGCTCACCATAGGCGTCCTGCACCGTGTGCTGACTCTGGCGGATAGAACGGCTCCGCCCTGTCCGGGCAAGGATTTTCAATCGCTCATTCCCCTGCCGGAAATTCTCGGGGAAATCCTTCACTGCGGTGCAAAGACCAGAAAGACACAGGAAAAATACGCTGATCTTCTGGATCGCTTCGGATCGGAAATGGCCGTTCTTCAGGATATTCCCGAAGACGATCTGCGCCGATTCTGGCCGGAACTCGGAGAAGCCGTGTCGAGAATGCGCGCAGGGAAAGTCATCCGTCATGCCGGCTACGACGGAGAATACGGCGTCATCCGCCTCTTTGAAGAACAGGAAAACGCGCCTTCTCTGCTGGAACGGGTCCCCGCAGCAAGACGCAAACCGCTTTCCGCGGAAAAAAAGACGCAAAAAAAAAATCCGGCGGACGCCGTGACCCGAACGGACGACGCCTCCTTCCCTGAGAAAAGGCCCGTCCCAAAACACGTTTCATCGACCTTCTCCCTCGACTCCTTCAGCTCCATGCAGAAGGCCGCGCTGAATGCCGGCCCCGGCCCCGTGCTCATTCTCGCCGGACCCGGCGCGGGCAAGACGCGCACCCTTGTCGGAAGACTTGTACGTCTGCTTTGTTCGGGAGTTCCGGCAGAAGACATCGTGGCCGTCACCTTCACCCGCCGCGCAGCCGAAGAAATGCGTACGCGTCTTGCCGCCGCGCTGCGCGACGTATCCGGCAGGGATGAAAAACTCGAACTGCCGGAAACCGACACTCTGCACGCCCTCGCCCTGAAACGATGGCCCGGAGAAGCCCCCGTGGTGCTCTCCGAGGAGGGAGCGCGCAAGGCCTTCGCCGCGGCCAACCCCGGACTGGAGAACAGGGAAGCCTCCAGACTCTACGACCGGCTGGAGCTAGCCCGGGAAACGCTGAATATGCCCGAAGAGCTTGCTTCTCCTGCGGAACGCTATCGCCGCTGGAAAAAGGAAAGGGGCCTTGCCGACTACACCGATCTTCCGGAAACTTGGCTTGCAGAACTGAAAAGCAGAAATTACGGAGCCACCAAGCCATGGAAACATATCCTCGTCGATGAAGTCCAGGATCTCTCTCCTCTGCAGAAGGCTCTGGTGGAAGCGCTCACTCCGGCCGACGGCTCGGGATTTTTCGGCATCGGCGACCCGGACCAGTCCATCTACGGTTTCCGTGGGGCGGATTCCGGCATTGAAGCGTCGCTGCGTGCCCGCTGGCCGCAGCTTCAGGTTCTGGGACTCACGGAAAGCCATCGGTCCGCATCGGCCATTCTGGAAGCCGGACGCGACGCCCTTGCCGGACACGGTGCCTGCGGCGCACTGTCTTCCGTCACAGGCTTTTCCGCCACTCTGCAGTGGATGGCAGCCCCGAACGCCGAACGCGAAGCCTCCTGGATTGCCGACCGCATCGCCTATCTCATCGGCGGCACCTCCCATCAGCAGGCCGATCTGCATGAAACGCTGGCGGGATGTCATCTTGAGTCCGGCTCCTGCAGTCCCGGCGACATAGCCGTGCTCTGCCGCATCAAGGCCCTCATACCTCCCATCCGCGCGGCGCTGGAAAAACGCGGCATCCCTTGCTCTGCTCCGGAAAGCGAGGCCTTCTGGAACGACGAGCGCGTGGACGCCATGCTTCAGGCCGCCGCACGATTCCATAAAAACGAGGAGCACTTACGCAGGGAAGCCGTCTTTCTGGATGCCGGTCGCTTTCCTCTTCTGGCTGCCGTGGCAGCGCCTTCCCCATCCCATGAAAACAAAGGCGACGACGTGCTGGATAAACTTTCCGCCGCCGTCTGGTCGGAAGGCCCAGAGTCCGTCCTTGCGCATTGCTCGGGCAAATTCGATCCGCTTTTCTCCGAATCCGCCGCCTTCAAAAAACTTCTCCACGCATGGAAGGAACACGGGGGATGGAAGAATCTTCTCTCCTTCGTCTCCTTCCGACGGGACATAGACATGGTTCGCGGGCAGGCGGAATATGTGCAGATCATGACCATGCACGCTTCCAAGGGACTGGAATTCAAAGCTGTTTTTATCCCCGGTCTGGAAGACGGTCTTCTTCCCTTCCGCGGCGTGGGAGCGCTGCTCGGCAATACTGACGATTTCATGCCGCCATCCGTGGAAGAAGAGGAACGCCTTCTCTATGTGAGCATAACCCGCGCCTCCGAAGCAGTCTTTCTTTCTTCGGCCGCCACGCGCCGTCTGTACGGACATACGCTGACGCTGACGCCTTCCCCTCTTCTCCCCCTGTCACACTTCCACGCTGTAAAACTGACCAGACATACAAAGACCACCGCCAGTCAGCTGAGCCTGTTCTGACCGCAGACGGAAACGCCATTCCAAAGACAGGGGCCGGTTTTCCACAACCGGCCCCTGTCTTTGGTTTTTGTCATGTTCTCCATAAAATCCACGATGTTTTTCTGTAAAAAATACCTGCTTCCTTCGGCAAAAAGGCATACTTTTTAGACACTCCGCGCCCGTAAAAAGCAACTATCACGAAACCGTCTTTATTTCCATATAATTTTTTATACTTTTTATTTTTTTTTCTTAATGTCTAAAAAGTATGCCTTTTCGACACTTCTCCATAATCCCGCAACAATGCGTGATCGAAGAACATCACTGATGGGATTTTTATTCCATATTTGTGCAACTTCTGAAAATATCACGCAATAGTACATTATTGGAGGAATGATCATGCTTACCAAAGGGGCCATCGGCAATCTCGTCAACCGCTACAGAGCAGTTCTTAAAAAATGTCATCTCATCAACACGTTCGGCTCGCTGGCCGTAGCATCCATGCTCGTCATGGGCGGAGCGGCCGTCGCTATGGGCGGCACCCAGACCGCCGTTGAACGGTCCCTGCTCAGCTATACCGGCGACGGATTCCTTGCAAATTCCGATGCTGTCGATACGACGAACGGTACCTTTGATTGGAAAAACACGGACGGAGTCCTCACCATTAAGGCTACGAATCAACAACCCGGAGATCTCGGCGTTGTCACCAATCTCTATAAAGACAGCGACAACGGAACTCTGGACACCGTCTCCTCCAAGGGAATGGCCATAACCGGCAGCACCTTTGAGCACAACAAGAACAGCAATGGCGGAGCCGCCGTTTCCCTGTGGGGCAACGGTGGAACGGGTACCGAAGCTCTCAGCCACTCCATCAGCGATACCACGTTCACGGGCAATGAGTCCACGAATCTGGGTGGTGCCGTTGCTATTTTCAAATGGTCTTCCGATTATGCCGTCAACAGCAATACCACCTTTGAAGATGTTGTCTTTACGGACAACAAGACGACGTCCGACACCGGACGGGGCGGCGCCATCTACGCCGAATCGGAAAATGTAACCATCATCGGCGACAAGACAAGCGACACTGATTATACGACGTCCTTCACCGGCAACAGCGCCTATCAGGGCGGTGCCGTCTATGTCACCAAGGGTTCACCGCTGACGGTCGACGGCGTGGACTTTACCAACAACTCTGCTACGGCTCAGGGCGGCGCTATTTACACTGACCCCCATGCCGATGCGAAGATCAGCAACAGCCTCTTCGAAGAGAACTCCGCCGATGCCGGCGGAGCCATCGCCCTGTGGGGTGACGGCGGTTCCGACAACATCGAGCTGAATCAGCTCGTCGAAAACACCACCTTCAAAGGAAATACCGCAAACCGCAAGGGTGGCGCCGTCGCCATTCTGAAGTACGACGGTGCGGCCCGGAGCAACACCTCGTTCAACAACGTTACGTTTGAAAGCAACGTTTCCAAAGGCACCGGCGGTGCAGTTCTTATTGAATCGGAAAACGTCTCCATCGCCGATGCCACCTTCACCGGCAATACGGCCAATGAGAACAACGGCCAGGGCGGTGCCATCTACGTCAGCAAGGGTTCCGACCTCAGCATCGACGGCAGCACCTTCACCGGCAATGAAGCGGCCAAGTACGGCGGCGCCATCGCAGGCACATGGCAAGACGCATCCAAGGTAGACATTAAAAACAGCGTATTTTCAGAGAACTCCGCCCAGACAGGCGGCGCCATTGTTCTGTGGAATCCTGCCGAGCCAACATCCTACAGCATTACTTCCACGGACTTCAGTGGCAACACATCTGATAAAAAAGGTGGCGCCATAGCCCTTCTGTCGGAAAGAGATGACGACAATATGGACATAGCCCTGGAAGATGTCAGCTTTACCGATAACACGGCCGGTGAAAGCGGCGGCGCTCTCCACATTGAATACGCCGAAACCACGCTCAAGGATGCCACCTTCACCGGCAATACGGCAGGTACGAAAGGCGGCGCCATATATATTGATGAGTTGTCCTCCACCGAACTCTCCGGCGACAACCTCTTTGAAAATAATACGGCGGCAGACGTTGCCAACGACGTTCACAACAAGGGCATTCTGACCGTGGCGGACGGCACCACGCTCATGAACAGCGGCTACACGCAGGAAGGCGAAACTTCCGCCCTCATCGTGAAGAGCGGCGCAACGCTCGGCATCGCCATGCCCGATCTCGGCGGCGTTGCCGCCGAAAACGGCGAAGCTCTGCTTGCTCTCGGTCAGAATCTCGATCTGAGCAACGGCGGCAGCCTCAAGGTCGGCAACATTTCCGCCGACAATGACGCTCAGCTTGCCTTCGGTTCCGACTCCATGCTGGTGGTGGACGGCAAGGTTGCCCAGAACGGCGCCGCCATCACGGGCAACGACAACGGCAAGATCACCGTGGAAAAGGGTTCGAGACTGTACATCGCCAACGCCCAGGCCGATGAAGCCTACACCATCACCGACCGCATTAATACGAGTGAAAACGAGTACTGGGATGCCGCGAACCTGCTGGCCGGTCGCCTCATAGAAGCCGATATCACCACCACTCCGGACGGCGACATCGTCGTCATGACGGAAGGCCGGGACGCCGCCGCGGTTCTGCCCGGCATCATTCCCGTGGCCGCACTCAACACCATGACCGGCGATCAGCTGTACGACGTCGACGCTTCGGACATGGGCGTCCGCTTCCTGAGCCGCGCCATGGACAACAGCGGCACCTATCTCACCGGTGATGCCCAGGCCATCGACACGGTGAACGAAGTGTCCCGTGCCGCCGTGACCGCAGGCGTGCAGAACACCGCCCTGCGCCTTGCCGACGCCGGTGCGGATCAGCTCATCCACCATCTGTCCCTGAGCTTCTTCGGCAAGGAGAACAACATCCACAAGGACGGCGTGGACATCTGGGCCACTCCCATGTACGGCAACACCTACACGCACGGCATGACGGCCTCCGGCACGTCGGTGCGCGGCAACTACGGCGGCATGGTCCTCGGCGCCGACGCCCTCGTGGGTGAAATCATGGGCGGCAAGGTGCGCGTGGGCGCGGCCATCAACGGCGGCGGCGGCAAGTCCGAAACCAGAGGCACCGCCACGAGCACCGAAAACTCCTACAACTTCGGCGGCGTGAACCTCTATGCCGGATGGAACCTCGACAGCCTGAACGTCATGGCCAGCGTGGGCTACGCCATGGCCGACCACGACGTGGAGATGAACCTGCCCGCCGCTCTCGGCATGGGCAGAGCCGACGCCGACGTGGATACCAACGCCTTCATCGCCGATCTGCGCGCCGAATACCAGATCAACACCTCCGTGGTCGACGTGCTGCCCCATGCGGGCGTGCGCTACACGGCCCTCAACACCGAAAGCCATGACCTGAAGGTCAACGGCTCCACCCTGAACTCCGTGGCATCCGATACCCAGCACATCGTGCAGTTCCCCATCGGCGTGACACTGTCCAAGGACATCGACGTCTCCGGCTGGAACGTCAAGCCTCTGGCCGACGTCTCCGTGATCCCCGCCGCCGGTGAGAAGAAGAACACCACGAAGGTGTCCTATTCCGGCATCAACGCCGTGGACGGCGTGAACACCCGCATCATGGACTCCACCAGCTGGTCCGGCATGATCGGCGTGCAGGCTGAAAAGGGCAACTTCGCCCTCGGCCTGAACTACGGCATACAGGCCTCCAGCCACGAAACCGACCAGAACGTCAACCTCGGCTTCAGCTGGAAGTTCTGATCCTGAATCTGCGGCACGGAGACTCTCCCCCGTGCCTTTGAACAACGAAAAGGCGCCGGAGGCTTTCCTCCGACGCCTTTTCCTTTTCTGAACTGATCGCAGCATCTCCGGCACATGCCGAAAAGCGACCGGCAAAAAACAAACCTTACGCTTTCCCGCGATATCAGAACGTATCCAGGAGAATGCCTGCCGACAGAAGCAGGCTGAAAATCAGAATATTGCGGGACGTAAGACCGAGACAAAGGTTGAGCTCACGTCCTTCATAAATGGAAACGATCCGGCTCCATACCCGGTAATGAGGCACGAGAAACAGAAGAGGCAGCAGTCCTGCCCAGAAAAGCCCGTGCGGGATGAGACAAAGCGCAAACGCACAGGCAAAACCGCCCTGAGCCAGATAATAGCGGAGACCAAATTCCGCACCGAAACGGGCGATGAGCGTTTTCTTGCCGGAAAGTCTGTCCTGATCCCTGTCTCGGAAATTGTTGATGGTCAGCAGAAGATTGATGCACACTCCCACAGCCAGTCCTGCCAGCGTCGCCTGAGGCGCCCACGCTCCCGCCTGCACATAATAGGTGAACCCCACGGCCACCAGACCGAAAAACACTACTACGAGCACATCGCCCCATCCATGTGCCGCCAGAGGATAGGGACCGGCGGAATACATATAGGCACAGACGAGACAGACCAGCGCCACGCCAACCATGCTCCATCCGCCGTAGCACGCAAGCGGCAACCCCGCGGCAAGGGCAAGAACAAGATCAATGATGATGCCTTGTTTCATCTTCCCGGCCGATATCCATCCCTGCGCACAGGCCCGGCGCGGTCCCAGACGGTCCTCCCGGTCGTTGCCCTGTTCAAAGTCGCTGACGTCATTGATGAAATTGGAGGCTATCTGCATGAGAACGGCGAAAAGCACGCACAGCAGCGCGGGAACGGGACGGAAATGCCCTGCCCATGCGGCCAGAGCGCAGCCCACCGCCACCGGAGCCAGCGCCGCCGCCAGCGTCTTCGGACGGCATGCCAGCACCCATGCATACAGAGAATCCTTGCGAACGTCATTTTCCATCGTATATGCTCCCGCGGTCATCCCGCATGATCTCGCCTTGACGATACCTCGGCGGCGAGGGCACAATAGCGCAATCTTCCGATCAAAGCAAAGGACGCTTCAACCATCTTTCTCTGCCTCGGGCAGACAACACTCTTTTGAAAAGGCGACCCCATGACGGCATCATCCCGCGCTCTGCCCGCAACGCGAGGCAGGGGACGTCCCCGCAGCTTCGACAGAAACGCAGCTCTCTTCAAGGCCCTGGAGCTTTTCTGGAAACGCGGCTATGAACCGGTGTCCGTCGCCGAGCTGTGCACGGCCATGGGCATCAACGCACCCAGCCTCTATGCCGCGTTCGGCAGCAAATCGGAACTTTTTCTGGAAGCCGTGACCTTCTACGAAGAACGATACTGGACGGAACCTTCCCGCCGTTTCATGGAAAAAAAGGATTTCTATCTGGCTGTTCATGAATTCTTTTCCGAAGCGGCCGACATTCTTCTTTCTCCCGACACCCCATGCGGCTGCATGGTGGTGCTTGCCGCCGTCAACATCTCCGAGCAGGAAACAGCGATCATTCATACGCTGCAGCAGATGCGCCTTGCCACAAAAGCCATGTTCGCCGAAAAAATCCGGCTGGCCGTGCAGGAGGGACAGCTGCCTTCCGATACCGCGGTGGAGACTCTGGCAGGAGCATTCAACACCTTTCTTGAAGGACTCTCTCTTCAGGCCCGCGACGGCGCAGGCGCACGGGAACTGCAGGAGCTGTCCACCTACGCCGTGCGCATGTTGCCCAAATGGCGCAAGCATCTGAAAGCGCTCTCCTGACGCTTCTCCTTCCCGAACGTCTCATGAAAATATTTTTATATCGATCAATAAAATATGTTGACTATTTTTATATCGATTACTATAAATATATGCATCCATCGTCAAGGGAGGAACATCATGTCCAGAAACATTCTCATACTCAACGGAAGTCCTCACACGCACGGCAATACCGCAGCCCTGTGCGACGCCTTTACCGACGGCGCCGCGGCGGCCGGGCACAAGGTGAGCAGATTCGATCTTCAGACCATGAACATTCACGGCTGCCTCGGATGCATGAAGGGCGGCAAGGACCCGGAACATCCCTGCGTACAAAAGGATGACATGACGCTCATCTATCCTGCCTACAGAAGTGCCGACATCGTGGTTCTGGCCTCGCCCATGTACTATTGGGGCTTCTCCTCTCAGCTGAAGGCGGCCTTCGACCGGCTTTTCGCCGTCGCGGAACTCGACCCCGGGTATCGAAATCCGGTCAGGGACGCCGTGCTTCTCATGGCGGCCGAAGGCAATACGCCCGACAACCGGAAACCCGTGCTCGACTACTATCATGCCCTGCTCTCCCAGCTCGGCTGGAAGGATCTCGGCACGGTGCTGGCCGGCGGCGTGCTTCACTCCGGAGATATTCTCAAAGGAAACGGTCATGCCGCACTTGAGGAAGCGCGAAGACTCGGCTCCGCCATTCTGTAACTCTGCATCGTCAAAAATATGCCGTCCGCAAGGGCGGCATATTTTTGTTTCCGGGACTCCGCGAATTGACCTTGCCGGCCGACAAAGGTATTCTTTTCAGCCGTCAGTCATTCAGGATATGCGTCCTGAAAAACGCATGATGCCACTGCTGTTCCGCGCGCCCTGAACGCGCAGCAGCCCAACGACATGAGGCCTCCATGAGCCAAAACATTCCCGCGCCTGAAACGGATCGCCCCCAGGGTACCGATTTTCTTCGTGCCCGCATCAATCAGGACAATCTTACCGGCCGCTTCGGCGGACGCGTGCATACGCGCTTTCCTCCCGAGCCCAACGGCTATCTCCATATCGGACATGCCAAGTCCATCTGCATCAACTTCGGCCTCGCCCAGGAATACGGCGGGCTGTGCAATCTCCGCTTCGACGACACCAACCCCGTAAAGGAAGACACCGAATACGTCGACTCCATTCAGAAGGACGTACAATGGCTGGGCTTCCAGTGGGCGGGGGATGTCCATTACGCTTCCGACTACTTCGACCAGCTGTACGAATATGCCGAGAAGCTCATCATGATGGGCAAGGCCTATGTGGACGAACTTTCCGCCGACGAGATCCGTGAATATCGCGGCACACTCACCAAACCCGGCAGACCCAGCCCGTGGCGTGACCGCCCGGTCGAAGAAAGCCTTGATCTGTTCCGCCGCATGAAGGCGGGAGAGTTCGAAGACGGAAAATATGTGCTTCGCGCCAAAATAGATATGGCTTCGCCCAACGTCATCATGCGCGATCCCACGCTCTACCGCATCCGCCATGCCTCCCATCACCGCACGGGCGACAAGTGGTGCATCTATCCGATGTACGACTTCACCCACTGCCTGTCCGACTCCATAGAAGGCATCACCCACTCCATATGCACGCTGGAATTCGACAACAACCGCGAGCTGTACGACTGGGTGCTGGATACGCTGGGCGTCTATCATTCCCAGCAGATCGAGTTCGCCAGGCTCCAGCTCACCTACACGGTTCTTTCCAAGCGCAAGCTCATACAGCTTGTGAAGGAACACTATGTCCGCGGCTGGGACGATCCGCGTATGCCCACCATCTCCGGCCTGCGGCGCAGAGGCTACACGCCGGAGGCCATCCGCGACTTCTGCTCGCGTATAGGCATCGCTCGATCCGCCGACTCCGTGGTGCACTACAGTCTGCTGGAGTTCTGCTGCCGCGAACATCTCAACGCCGTCGCGCCCCGCTGCATGGCCGTCCTTGACCCGATAAAGGTGATCATCACGGACTATCCCGAAGATCAGGTGGAAGAGTTCGAACAGCCTCTGCATCCCGAAGACGCCTCCTTCGGCAGTCGAAAGGTGCCCTTCTGCCGCGAAATCTACATCGACCGCGACGACTTCCGGGAAGATCCGCCCAAGAAATACTTCCGCCTCGCCCCCGGAGCGGAAGTCCGTCTGCGCTACGCCTACTACATCACCTGCAGAGATGTCATCAAGGATGCCGACGGCAACGTCGTAGAACTGCACTGCACCCATGATCCCTCCTCACGCGGAGGATCCAGCCCGGACGGACGCAAGGTCAAGGGAACGTTGCACTGGGTAAGCGCCAGACATGCCGTACCCGCCGAAGTCCGCCTCTATGAACAGATGTTCACCACCGAAAGTGACAGCGACATCGAAGAGGGCAAAACTTTTCTCGACTACTTCAATCCCGATTCCGAAAAGGTGATCACCGCACAGGCGGAACCCTACCTGGCCACGCTTCCCGCCGGCAGTCACGTGCAGTTCGAGCGCGTGGGCTATTTCTGCGCAGACCCCGACGGAACAGCGGCTCATCCCGTGTTCAACCGCACCGTGACGCTCAAGGATTCCTGGGCAAAGATCGAAAAAAAGCAGTAGACAAAGCGGAACGTGACGCCGTCTCCGTCTGCCCGTCCGCCACGGGCACACAAGCTGTGACGATCCATGCGTATGGCGATCCGGCACGACCTGCGTTCCGGAAACATGTTTCAAATCGCGAACAGGAGAGAATGGATTCTCTCTCGACCAAAGACTCCGCCAGAGGAGGAAGTATGTCCATTTTTGAAAAGAATCAGGCACTTGCTCAGCTGTTTGAACAGCATAAGGCCCGACTGTGCGAGGAAGAGGGGCTGACAGAGGAGGAAATCCGCTCCGCCATCGAAGCCGGCACCATGGTGCTGCTGGGCAACCCGAACCATAAGAATGTGCGTCCCATTCTCGTGGGCCAGCCCGCCAGAGTGAAAGTCAACGCCAATATCGGCACCTCGCCCTTCCACTGCAGCGTGAAGGGGGAACTGCGCAAGCTGAAGATCGCCCTGGATGCCGGTGCCGACACGGTCATGGATCTGTCCATTGCCGGAGATCTCGATGCCATCCGCATGCAGATGCTGGAAGGCTGTTCCGCCCCGCTCGGCACCGTCCCCATGTACGGCGTGGCGCAGATCTACATCGACCGTGGAGAGGATCCGGCCACCATCGACCCGGAAGTCATCTTCGCCGATGTGGAGAAGCAGGCCGAACAGGGCGTGGACTTCATGACGCTGCACTGCGGACTCACACGGCAGGGCGCGGAATGGGGAGCCCGGGGCGGCCGCGTCATGGGCATCGTTTCCCGAGGCGGCAGCATTCTTTCCCGCTGGATGCTGCGCAACGACAAGGAAAATCCCCTGCTGACCGAATTTGACCGCATTCTCGACATCGCTCTGCGCTACAATGTCACGCTGTCGCTGGGTGATGGTCTGCGTCCCGGATCCAACAGCGATTCCGGTGACGCCGCCCAGTGGATGGAGGTCATCATGCTCGGACAGCTTGCCAGACGCGGTCTTGAAAAAGGCGTCCAGTGCATGATCGAAGGTCCGGGACATGTCAGCCTGAACGAAGTGGAAGCGCAGATTGTCGGCATCAAGAAGCTGACCCACGGTGCTCCCCTGTACGTGCTCGGACCGCTCGTGACCGACACGACTCCCGGCTATGACCATATCGCCGGCGCCATCGGCGGCGCACTGGCCGTGCAGGCCGGTGTGGACTTTCTCTGCTACCTCACCCCTGCGGAGCATCTGACGCTGCCCGACGAAGACGACGTGAAGCAGGGCGTCATGGCCTCCAGAGTGGCCGCGCAGGCCGGCGAAAACGCCCTGGGCACTCCGCGCGCCAGAGCCCGCGAGGCCAAGATGTCCAAAGCCCGCATGGAACTGGACTGGGAGTCTATGCGCGAAGCCGCCATCGATCCCGAACTCGTCGACAAGCGCCGCGAGCCCCACAAGAACGAGGAGGCATGTGCCATGTGCGGCAACTTCTGTGCCGTGCGCATGATGCGCGAAGGCAATCCAGCGGCTTCCATTCCGAACTACTGCCATCACCACAAAGCCTAGAACATCCGGCGTCCGTCCGGCGGACGCCGTTCTTTCCGCCGGAGCATGGTTCCGGCGGACGGACCTCAGCCATGCGCAATACGGCCTTCCTACTGCTTCTGCTGATGCTGATGATGCCGCTGCAGGGCATCGTTCCTGCCGCCGGGGCCTCTGCATCGCACGGCGAACCTCTGTCCGCACGCCAGGCTTTCGCGCTCATCCCCACGGAAATCTTTGAAAACACCAGTCTTCCGCTGAGCGATGAAGAAAAACTTCAGCTGGCGGAACAAGGCGTCAGCGCACACTGGAGCCTGGCCGAAGACGACTTCGATACCCTGCGTTTCGTCCCCGTCGACGGTTCAGCCGACGTCCGTCTTCGTATGTTCCGTTCAGGACGCGGGGCCGTGGCGGCCTTCCGCACAGAAGATGATGACGGCGTATGCCTTTCGGAACTGTGGTTCATCAGTTCCAGCGGTCATGCCGCGCCGCTTCCCCTGCCGCCGGAGCCGGACCCCGAAGACTTCTTTCGCCCCGACCGGGATCTTCCTGGTCGACTGTCCTCCAGCTGCACCTACTGCGTCTTCGACAGGGGACTGGAAGTGCTGCCGAGTTTTTTCTCCGACGGCTTTCCCTGCAGTCTTGATCCGGACAACGCCGTCTACTACCTCTGGAACGGTCGAAAATTCGTCAAGGAAGTCAAAAAAATCCGGATTGAGCCGTAACGGAAACGCATCGTTCCATGCGCTTTCGCGTCCGTGGACGATCCCTTCCGCCCGTCCGGGACAGGGCAATGAGGCGAAAATAAAAACACGGACATGAAAAAAGCGGCCGAAGCCGCCTTTTTCGATAACCGGTCGCTCTTATTTCACTATGGCTGTGCCGATGCCCTGATCGGTAAGAAGTTCCAGCAGAAGACAGTTCTCCACCCTGCCGTCCACAATGGTGACTTTGTCCACTCCCTGCTGCAGCGCATCCAGACAGCAGTTGATCTTGGGAATCATGCCGCCGCTCAGTGTGCCGTCCGCCAGCAGACGCCGGGCTTCCGCCGTGTCGATATGTTCAATGAGACGGCCTTCCTTGTCCAGAATGCCGGCCACGTCGGTCAGCATGAGCAGACGCCGGGCCTTGAGTGCTCCGGACACGGCTCCGGCCACGGAATCGGCATTGATGTTGTACGTATTGCCTTCGGCATCCACGCCCACGGGCGCAATGACGGGAACGAAGTCGTCATGAATGAGCGAACGGAGCAGCTGAACGTTCACGGCAGTGACTTCCCCGACGTTGCCGAGATCAATGATTTCCGGCGGCTGTTCCTCCCCGTGACTGATGGTCATGGCGAGCTTGCGGGCTTCAAGCAACATGCCGTCCTTGCCGGAAAGTCCCACGGCGCGCGCTCCCGTCCTGTTGATGAGATTCACCACGCTCTTGTTCACGGAACCGACCAGCACCATTTCCACCACATCCATGGTTGCCTTGTCGGTCACGCGATGTCCCTGACGGAATTCCGACTTGATCTCCAGCTTGCTCAGCATCTGATTGATCTGCGGACCGCCGCCGTGAACCACCACAGGATGTATGCCCACAAGTTTGAGCAGACTGATGTTGCGGGCAAATGCAAGCTTGAGGCTTTCATCCGTCATGGCATGACCGCCGTACTTTATGACGACGGTTTCTCCATGATATTCCCGCAGATAGGGAAGACTCTCGATCAGTATTCTCGATTGCAGCCGGGCCTGCTCCACCGGATCGGACATAACGGCCATGTATTATGCTCCTTCCGCCGGGAATATCCCGGCCTCTCTGTTTTGATGGAATGCGGGGCGTGCCCGCACGCATCCGCCGACGGCGGACGACGGACCGTCCGGAACAAAACGGCTCTCGCGACATAGTTCCCGCAATCGACATGAATGTCCAGCCCTTTTCCTCTGCGTCGCCGAACAAAAAAAATCTCTTCCGCCGCGGACTCGCGCTTAACCCATTGCGTAAAAAGGCGCAACAGGTTAATAAGGAGGGGCAGTGACGCGGACAACTTTCCGCAAAATCAATTCTGGAGAATCTATGTTCACTTCCATCGCCTACGCCGCCGGCAACGCGGGCGGCGCCGCTCAGAGTGGCCCCATGGGAGCTTTTGCTTCCCTCGTACCTCTCATCCTCATGTTCGCCGTGTTCTATTTCCTGCTGATCCGCCCCCAGCAGAAGCGCAACAAGGAACACAAGGCCATGCTTGAAGCCTTGGGCAAAGGCTCCTACGTCATCACCTCCGGCGGCCTCCTCGGCCGTATCGTCGACCTTGAAGGCGACATCCTGGTGATCGATCTCGGTGAAACCAAGGTCCGTATGCCCCGCGGCTTCGTGAGCGGCACCTATGACCCGAAGGCCATGAACAAGGCCGCCGATACGGCGCCTGCTGAAAACAAGTAACACACCGTTTTCGTTGTTCTTTCGTTTCCACGCCCCCTCCTTTTCCGAGGAGGCGTGGAACTTTGTGTCATGTTCAGACATAAGGCCTTCCGACCTTATCATCGTTTTTTAAGGATACAGCCATGAAAGCTCTGCGTTTGCGCCTGGCCATCTCATTCATTGTGCTGCTCGTGGTGCTTGCGTATGCCCTGCCCAACATCCCCGCCATCGGCAACTCGCCTCTGGGTGCGCTCATGCAGGACCGTATCAGTCTCGGACTGGACCTCAAAGGCGGCATGAACCTCACGCTGGGCGTGGATGTGGAAAAAGCCGTGCAAAATACGCTCTCCGTGACCGGTCAGGATATCCGTGACCGGGCCGAGCAGGAAAAAATCACCGTCATGAAGCCCCGCATCAATGCCGAAGGTCTGCTGGAAATCACGCTTCCCCGGGCCGAACAGGCCAGCGCCTTCGAATCCATGATCGGCAAGTGGTTCACGACGCTTCATCAGGTCAGCGCCGAAAACGCCGCCACGGGACGAGTCTATACCTTCGAGCTTTCTCCCGAAGCCCGCACGCAGACGGAAGACATGACCATGGAGCAGGTCGTGCGCACCATCCGCAACCGTATAGATCAGTTCGGCGTGGCCGAGCCTGATATCCGCAAGCAGTCAGACAATCAGGTTCAGGTTCAGCTTCCCGGCATGACCGACGCAGAGCGCGCCATACAGATCATCGGACAGACCGCCCATCTGGAATTCCACCTCGTGCGCGACGACGTGGATCCTTCCGCCATCATGCTGCCCGCAGGAACAGCGCGGTATCCCCTCATCGTCAAGGGCCCGCATGGGGAACAGAGCGAAAGCTCCATCGTGCTCGACACCGAATCGCTCATGGGCGGCGAGGACATCACCAACGCCCGCCCGGCCTTCAATGAATACGGACAGGCCTATGTCGCCCTGGAATTCAACAGCAGAGGCGCCTCCAACTTCGAACGCATCACCGGCGAACACATCAAAAAGCGCATGGCCATCGTCCTGGACGGCAAGGTTTATTCCGCACCCGTCATTCAGGACCGCATCGCCGGCGGCAAGGCCTCCATCACCGGCAGCTTTACCACCGAAGAGGCACAGGATCTCGCCATCGTGCTGCGCGCAGGCTCCCTGCCCACCCCGGTCTCCATTCTGGAAGAGCGCACCGTAGGTCCGTCCCTCGGCAAGGAATCAATCAGCAGCGGCATCAAGGCTTCTCTCGTGGGCGCCGCAGCCGTCGTGCTCGTCATGCCCCTCTACTACGGGCTGTCCGGTCTCGTAGCAGACATCATGCTCTGCTTCACCATCACCATCCTTCTGGCCGGCATGACGCTTTTCGGCGCCACTCTCACTCTGCCCGGCATTGCGGGCATCGTGCTCACCATCGGCATGTCGGTGGACGCCAACGTTCTTATCTTCGAGCGCATCAGAGAAGAACTCAAGGCCGGAATGACGACGCTGGCAGCCGTAAATGCAGGTTTCAGCCGGGCCAGCATCTCCATCATCGACTCGAACCTGACCACGCTCATCACCGCAGCCATTCTGTACCAGTTCGGTACGGGTCCCGTCCGCGGATTCGCCGTCACCCTGTCGCTGGGCATTCTGGCATCCATGTTTACCGCGGTCTTCGTTTCACGAGCCGTCTTTGAAGCATGGGTATCCCGTTCCAGCAGCCAGAAAATCAGCATCTAGGATAAAAAGGGCATTTTCATGGCATTCGCACTTCTTTCCCGTCAGACCAACATAGATTTCGTCGGTTTCCGCCGTTTTGCCTACAGCATTTCCGGCTTCTTCATCATTCTGGGACTGATCACCATCTTCTGGAACGGCGGCCTGCGTTACGGCGTGGACTTCGCCGGCGGCGTCATGGTGCAGGTCCAGTTCGAACAGCCCATTCCCGACGAGCAGGTAAAGACAGCCCTGCAGAACGTGGATCTGCCCGGACTCACCGTTCAGCAGGTCGATACCGAGGATCGTGACTATCTGCTGCGCTTTTCCATGCCCGCCGCCGAAAATCAGGACCTGAGAGAACAGGTTTCCTCTGCTCTCAAAAACAGCATTCCCGACAACCCTTCCAGTATTCAGCGTCTGGAATCCGTCGGTCCCAAGGTCGGCAACGATCTGCGCAACATGGCCATTGAAGCGCTGTTCTACGCGGTTCTGCTCATCACCGTCTACATCTCCGGACGATTCGAATACAGCTGGTTTATGGCCGGCACCATGGCTCTCGTGCTCTGGGCCGCCGTGTACGGCGCTTCCTATCTCGGATTCAACCGGCTCTGGGGCGTGGCCCTCGGCATGGTCATCACGCTGATCAGCTGCTGGAAGCTCAAGCTGAACTTCGCTCTCGGCGCCATTCTGGCGCTCATCCATGACGTCATCGTCACGCTGGGACTGCTGACGCTGCTGGGCGTGGAAATAGACCTCAACGTCATCGCTGCTCTGCTTACGCTGGTCGGCTATTCCATCAACGACACCATCGTGGTCTATGACCGCATCCGCGAAAATCTGCGCGCCTTTCCTGCGAACGTGCAGAAAAAGCCTTCGATGGCAATCATCATCAACAAATCCGTCAACCAGACGCTGTCGCGTACCATCATGACGTCGGCCACCACGCTGGTCGCCAGCCTTTCCCTGTACCTTCTCGGCGGCAACGTCATTCACGACTTTGCCCTGACCATCACGCTCGGCATCGTCTTCGGTACGTTCTCCTCCATCTTCGTGGCCTCACCCATCCTCATCGCTTTCGGCGACGTGGATCTCTATCATGCCAAGGCCAGCAAAAAGGACGTCTACGAACTTCCCGGCGAACACGGCATCGTGTAGCCGCTGCGTCCGTCTCTGTGAAAAGCCGCCGTTTTCTTTCAGTGAAAACGGCGGCTTTTCTGTCACTATACCGGATTGTCCTGATGAGCGGGACCGGCTCTTCCGTCCCCGATCACTGAAAAAGGCGGCATTCCGGTTCAGCCATGCTCTGATGCTGAGTCATCTCCGTATCAGTCAAGATACTCAGTCAGATCGCTGCGCAGGATATGGTCCAGCTCAGCCCGGTCGGAAGCCGGCGTTTCGGTGAAAAGGAATCCGAACACCGGACCGGTGTGATAATCGATGCGCCGAAGCTCCATGACATTGTGGAAGGATGCACAGAGCCTGTCATAATTGAATACGTCGGAAGGCTTGAGACACGTCGGAGGATTCAGCACGATGAAGGAATAGATGTTGTCTTCCTTTCCCTTCAGCAGGCTGTCCCAGTCGGGACGGACATTGTGCAGGAAATAGTCGTAGGTGAGGAATCCGTAGGCATGCAGGGAAAGGTCGGTCAGACACCATCCGGCAAAGCGAAGAGGATTGGCCTCGATGGGAATGATTCTGCCTCCATCGACACGCAGCTCAAGATGAATGGGCAGATTGCGGGCGCCCATTTTCTCATTCATGCGATTGAAAAAGTCCGTGAACGGCTGCAGGTGCTCACGAATGATGGAAGCTCCGGAGCAGTAGAGCCTGTCGCTCACGTCATCGGCCGAAGCAAACTCATGATGAAAAATGTTGACGATGACGGCTTTACCCTCGCCGTCATAGTAGAAGTCGACGGCGTATTCCTCTCCGCCGATGTACTGTTCGAGAATGAAGCGGGTATTGGCCACCACGCTCTCGTCGTACTCCTTTTTCCAGTCTCCGGAGTGCAGACGAATGTCCTCCAGAGCCTTCTTCCAGTCCTTTTCGTTAAATATGGTGTATACGCCCACGCTGAAAAAGCCCACGGAAGGCTTCAGCACAAAAGGAGTCTTCAGTCCGCTGAAATCGATGTCTTCCAGTTCGTCGACAGACACTTCACGGAAAAGAAAGTCCGGATATATGCTGGAAAGCATGCTGCGGAAGGCGGCCTTGTCCTTGCACAGGGCAATCCCCTTCTGAAGGCCCTGATCCGGAGCATGCCGGAGCACCCAGGAAAGAGAGTTCTCGCAGCTCGTGTAGATGCGGTCTCCCCGGGCGAGCAGCGCGTCGGCCTCCTCGTCTGAAACGAGGTTGAACGTGCCTTCGGGAGCCGCTGCCAGCGCCGCTTCGTTGCGGAGCACGGGTACCCGGCTTTCGGCAAGATATTCCCGGAGTTCCCGGGACACATACTGCTTGTCAAGAATGATCATGTTGATGGACCTCACAGAGGGAAGTGGCAGCGCACGGCATGCCCTTGAGTGATCTGGAGCAACGGAGGCTCCTGTTCCCGGCAGATTCTGCCGGCGCAGGGACAGCGCGGATGGAAGGCGCAGCCTGACGGTGGGGACAGCGGACTCGGCATCTCTCCGGACAGCACGGAACCGCACCCGCGGCGGGAAGGATCGCGTGACGGCGCAGCCGCCATGAGCGCGGTCGTATACGGATGGGCGGCGTGAGAAAACAGTTCGTCACGGCCCGCAAGCTCCACCACGCGTCCGAGATACATGACGGCGATTCGCGTGCTCATGAAGCCGATCACACCGAGATCATGAGAAATGAACAGATAGCCGAGGCCCATGTTCTCCTGCATGTCCTTCAGCAGATTCAGTACCTGGGCCTGTACCGAAGCATCCAGGGCCGACACCGGTTCATCGCATACCAGCGCCCCGGGACCGGCTATGATGGCCCGCGCCACAGCTATGCGCTGCCGCTGTCCTCCGGAAAACTCATGCGGATATCTGTCGATGTGCTCAGGCTGAAGTCCGACCTGAACAAGAATCTCCCTCACCTTCTCACGATACTCGCTTCCTGAAAGCGCGTGACCCGCGGCCCGGGACGCCAGACGAAGCGGTTCGGCGATGCTCGCACCCACGCTCTGACGGGGATCCAGAGAGGAGAACGGATCCTGAAACACCATCTGTATAAGACCTGCTCGTTCAAGAGACGTCCATGCAGACAAAGTCTTTCCGGACAGAAAAATCTCTCCGGAAGAAGGCGGCAGCAGTCCCGTGACCATGCGCGCAAGCGTGGATTTTCCGCAGCCGGATTCTCCCACCAGACCGAGCGTTTCCCCGGCAAGGAGCTGCAGGCTCACATCGTTCACCGCCTTTACGCTTGCCGGACGCGGATCGAACATTCCTCTTCTTACCGAAAATTCCCGGCTGACATGTCTCAGCTCCAGCAATGCATCCATATGTTTTCCTGTTTCAAGATCTTGTAGGAACGGAATTTCCCGTCCGGCCAGACATCCTACCTTAGCCTTTCCCGTGCCGCAAGGGGATAAAATCTCTGGACATGGAGCCGTTCCGGCTTTAAGTAGGGGGGAAAGAAGATAGATGCCGTGACAGGATGTCAGTCTTCCCCCGGGAAGTATGGGTCAGCCACGGCATCTGTTACCATGTCTGTGCGACTGATTGACCGATAGATGACGAATCCCCCAATATTCAGGGAGTTACTTCATATGTTTCATCGCATGATTGTATTCTTCTGCCTGCTGGCCGCTCTGTTCACGGTTCCCTGCAATGCCGGAGCCGCTGCGCCCTTCACATTCGCCGACGTGCAGGCCAAAGCTCAGGATCTGGCCAGCACCAAGTACACGCCTACGCCGACGGTACCGGAATTTCTCACGAAGCTGAACTACGGCGAATGGAGTTCCATACGATATCTTCCGGAAAAGGCGCTCTGGACCGACGAATCTCTGCCGTTCACGGTTCAGTTCTTTCATCCCGGTCTGTACTATGACAGGCCGGTGCGCATTCACATCGTCAACGGCGAAACAGTGGAAGACGTAGCTTTCGACACGTCTCTTTTCCACTATGAAAATGAAGATCTCACCCGGCAGGTCGCCCAGACAAAGGACATGAACTTCGCCGGATTCCGTCTTCATTATCCGCTGAACAGCGCCACGTATAAGGACGAGCTGGCCATCTTTCTCGGAGCCTCCTATTTCCGCGCTCTGGCGGCAGACACGCATTACGGCATCTACTCCCGCGGTCTTGCCATCGATACGGCCACGGCTCAAGGTGAGGAATTTCCGTATTTCAAGGAGTTCTGGATTGTGAAGCCTGCTCCAGACGCCGGGGACATCACTGTCTACGCTCTTATGGACAGTGAAAGCATGGCGGGTGCCTACCGTTTCATCATCACGCCCGGTTCCCCCACCGTCATGGACGTCAAGTGCGCGCTCTTCACCCGAAAGGGAGCCAAAAATTTCCAGAAAATCGGTCTTGCGCCTCTGACGAGCATGTTCTTCTACGGGGAGGAAAAAAACGGACGCCCGGGTGATTACCGTCCCGAAGTGCACAATTCCGACGGTCTGCTCTACGTCAACGGAGAAAATCACTGGTTCTGGAGTCCGCTCGCCAATCCCAAGCGTCTCACCGTCAACACCTTCCCGCTGCAGAATCCCCGCGGCTTCGGCCTGTTGCAGCGAGACTGCGATTTTAAAAGTTATCAGGACATCGACGCCAACTACGAACGTCGCCCGTCACTCTGGATCGAACCTCAAGGTGACTGGGGTCCCGGACAGCTGAACCTCGTGGAAATTCCCACGGAAGATGAAATGCACGACAACATCGTGGCATTCTGGACACCGGACAAACCCCGCGACAAGAATAATCCCGCCCAGTCAGAATCCGAACTGCGTTATCCCGATACTCAAATGTACAGCTGGAAACTGTACTGGATGCAGCCTCAGACCACGCAGCATGAATTGGGCAGAATCACGTCCACCCGCATTTCCCGCAGCGATGACACCATGACCTTCCATGTGGACTTCGCCGGAGGCGAACTCGCCACTCTCCCTGAAGACACCGGTCTTTCGAGCATCGTGGAAACACCGGAACCCATCCCGCTGCTGGAAAAGAAACTCGTCCGCAATCCTGCGACCGGCGGCTGGAGACTGGTGTTTACCATACGCCTGCCCAAGGAAGACGGCGTTATCGACAGTCTCATGTCCGCAAGAAAGGGACCCGTCATGCTCCGTTTCCGCGCTCTGCTCAAGAAGGGCGAGAACCTTCCCGACCCCCTGACCGAAACCTGGGTATACGACTGGCAGCTCCAGCCTCAGTAAAGGACGTCCGCCGCATCTCCATAACGCGGCGCGTCTGCCTCTGGAGACAGTCCCCTGATCCATCCGGAACGATGGACTGCTGAGGAGGCACAACCCCTCATCTATCAAAGGTTTTCGCATGAACTCCTATCAGGATATGGACTTCCGGGTCCGCGACCGCATTCTTCTCTATGCCCGTGGTCTGAACCTCTCGCCGAAGGAAAGCGTGGAACTTGCCCTGGAAAGTCTGAAGCGTTGCCAGTCCGATCATCCGAGCTACCATGAGGCTCTCGTCTGCCTGCACGGCATTCTGGCTGAAAAGGGACGTGATCTCATTCCCGGAGACGACGCGCCTCACCTTATGTCCGCGCCCGGCATGACCCGCAGCTCCATGCTTGCCGAAGAACTCGACCGCACTCCGTGGCTGAGCATCTTCAAAAAAACGCTGAGCCGCCTTTTCCACATTTTCAGGCATTCAGGCATCAAGGCCCGCGCATCGTGGAAGGACAGCGCCGACCGACAGCGCCGTCAGCTGGAATGGGAAAAGGTGGCAGGCCGTCGTCGTACCCTGCTCATGACGCTGATTCTCGTCCCTGCCGTCATCGGCGCCTATCTCATGTACAGCATTCTGCCTCAGCAGGGCATAGAGGCCGTGAAGATCATGACGGCCGTACTGTTCGCCATCCTTTTCAGCTGGATATCCATAGGCTTCTGGATGTGCGTGGCCGGCTGCTGGGTGCTGTCCCGCAAGGTCGACCGCTTTACTCCCACCAAGGGCTGCGACGCCGTGGAAATCCCGGACAGCACCCGTACCGCCATCCTGTTTCCCGTCTATAATGAGGATACCCGCAAGTATATGGCGGGTATTGCCGCCACATGGCACTCCCTCGTGCAGACAGGGGAAAGCGACAAATTCGACATCTTCATTCTCAGCGATTCCACCAGTCCCGACGCATGGGTTGCGGAAGAAGAAGCATGGTATGAATTCTGCAGCAGAGAGCAGGTCTTCGGACATATCTTCTATCGCCGCAGACGCAACAACACCAAACGCAAGAGCGGCAACGTCGCCGATTTTTGCCGTCGCTGGGGCGCTCAGTACAAATACATGATCGTCTTCGACGCCGACAGCGTCATGAGCGGCCGAACCATGGTACGCATGGTAAAATCCATGGAACTGCATCCGGAAATGGGCATGATCCAGACGCCCCCGCTGGCCGTCAACATGAACAGCCTCGTGGCCCGCGTCCAGCAGTTTGCCAACCATCTGTACGGTCCCATCTTTGCCACCGGACTGCATTTCTGGCTGCTCGGCGACGCCCAGTACTGGGGACATAACGCCATCATTCGCGTAGAACCTTTCATCCGGCACTGCCAGCTGCCTACTCTGCCCGGTCGCGGACCTCTGGCCGGCGACATCCTGAGTCATGACTTCGTGGAGTCCGCCCTCATGAGACGCGCCGGTTACGGCGTCTGGCTGGCCTATGATCTCGACGGTTCCTGGGAGGAAAGTCCCCCCTCCCTCATCGACGAGCTCATACGTGACCGGCGCTGGTGTCAGGGCAACCTGCAGCACAGCCGCCTGATCTTCTCCGGGGGCATCTTCCCCACGCACCGTGCGCTGTTCATCAACGGCATCATGTCCTATGCGTCGGCCCTGCTCTGGCTGTTCTTCCTGATCTTCAGCTCCATTCAGGCCATTACCGAAGCGTTCATCCCGCCCTCCTATTTCCCGAGCGGACCGACACTGTTCCCCGTATGGCCGACATGGTATCCGAAGTGGGCGCTTCTGCTGCTGGGCAGCACATGCCTCATGCTGTTCATGCCCAAGATCTTCGCCATCATCCTTACGCTTCGAAAAGGCGGCTCAAAGAACTTCGGCGGCACCGGCAGCATATGCATGAGCGTTTTTGCGGAAGTGCTCATCTCCACGCTGCTTGCTCCTGTCCGCATGCTCTTTCACAGCTTCTTCGTTGTTACGACGCTGCTCGGCTGGACGGTATCCTGGAACACCCAGAACCGCAGCGACACGGGCACATCCTGGAGCGACGCCATACGCTTCCACTGGTGGGGAACTCTCATCGGCCTTCTCTGGGGCGGTCTCATGTGGCTCATCAATCCAGGCTTTTTCCTGTGGTTCTCTCCCATTGCCGTCGGCCTGGTGCTCTCCATTCCGCTGTCCGTCTTCACAAGCCGTGTCAGCTGGGGAATCGCCGCAAAGCGCATGGGGCTTTTCATCACGCCTTCCGAACTGAAAGCCGCACCGGAGCAGGCTGACATGTACAAAGAACTTGCCATACCCGACCGCTATTCACCGTTCACCATAGAACGCGAACGTGGCTTTACGCGGGCCGTGGTCATTCCCCGCGTGCACGCGCTGCATATCGCCCTCATCCGCCGTCGCAAATGGGAACGTCCCATCGGCGAAGCACGAGAAAAGACTCGTCGGGAGCTTCTCGCCAAGGCTATTGAAAAAGGCCCGTTCGGGCTTTCAAAGCAGGAAAAATCAGCGCTGCTCATGGATCCCCGTCTTCTGAACGAACTGCACAGAAAAGTCTGGCAATTGGATCCTGGCAAGGGGCACGACTGGGGCGTTGCACAGAACTAACCTTTTTCCCATGACAAAGAACCGTCCGGAGACCCCCTGTTTTCCGGACGGTTCTGTTTTAACGTGCTTCCATGAGATGCATTATCCGTTCGCTTCTTGCCCCGTCGCCATCACTATGGCGAAGCGGCATGCCACGCTGACGCAAATATGCCCGGACTCCCCGGCAGGGAAACGATTGCCGCGGAAAACGATCAAAAAAGCACCGACAGAAAAGCAATCTTTCCATCAGCCCCTGCCGCCAACATCTCGGCATATCCCCGGAACCGATCTCATTGACGAAAAAAGAGCGGAGAAAACATCTCCGCTCTTCCATCACGTTCGTCACGTTTCCGTCAGGATGCCTGATCCGGGCAGAAGACGTAGATTCTCACGATATTCTCTCCTCTAGTCCAGAGAAGCAGCTTCTTCCACCACCTCAAAGGCTTCGATGATGTCTCCGACCTTGATGTCATGGAAGTTGTCGAGACCCACGCCGCACTCAAGATTGCGCACGACTTCGCGGGCATCGTCCTTGAGCCGCTTGAGAGAGGCGACCTTGCCGGTATAAACCACGACGCCGTCGCGCAGCAGACGCACGTTGGCGGTACGGGTGAGCTTGCCGTCCGTGACCATGCAGCCGGCGATGATGCCGATCTTGGGCAGAGAGAAGGTCTGGCGCACCTCGGCCTGACCGAGATAAACTTCCTTGGAAACGGGAGCCAGCAGACCGGCCATGGCACTCTTGATCTCATCCACAAGCTTGTAGATGATGTCGTAGAAGCGGATGTCCACCTGCTCCTGTTCCGCCACTTCCTTGACCTTGGCCGTAGGACGCACGTTGAAGCCGATGATGATGGCGTTGGAAGCCGCAGCCAGCATGACGTCGGATTCCGAAATGGCTCCGGCACCGCCGTGAATGATGTCGATGCGGACCTTCTCGGTACTGAGCTTGCGCAGCGATTCGGTAATGGCTTCCAGCGATCCCTGCACGTCCGCCTTGAGGACCACGTTGAGAACGAGAGTCTCCTTTGTGTCGGCACTCTGCTTGAGGAAGTTCTCCAGCGTGACGCGGGACACCTTGGCAAGCTCCTTTTCCCTCAGCTTGGTCGCACGAGATTCTGCAATGCGTCGTGCCGTCTTTTCATCGTCAAGGCACACGAATTCGTCGCCGGCTTCCGGCACTCCTTCAAAGCCCTGAATTTCCACAGGCATGGATGGACCGGCTTCCTTGATCTTGCGGCCCTGATCATTGAAGAGGGCGCGCACGCGACCGGCAAACACGCCGCAGACGAAGACGTCGCCCTGATGAAGCGTGCCTTCCTGTACGAGGACGGTCGCCACAGGTCCGCGTCCCTTGTCCAGCTTGGCTTCCACCACATGGCCGCGGGCGGGCTTGTCGGGATTGGCCTTGAGTTCCAGAATTTCCGCCTGAAGAGCGATGAGTTCCAGAAGCTCATCCAGCCCCTTGCCGGTCTTGGCGGAAACCATGCCCACCACGGTATCGCCGCCCCAGGCTTCAGGCTGAAGTCCGAGTTCGGAGAGTTCACGAAGCACGCGGTCGGGGTTGGCGGTTTCCTTGTCGATCTTGTTCACGGCCACCAGAATGGGCACGCCTGCGGCACGAGAGTGATTGATGGCTTCGCGGGTCTGTTCCATGACGCCGTCATCAGCCGCCACCACGAGCACCACAAGGTCGGTCACCTGAGCGCCGCGGGCACGCATGGCCGTGAATGCCGCATGACCAGGCGTATCGAGGAACACGATGTCGCCGCGCTTGGTCTTGACGTGATACGCGCCGATGTGCTGGGTAATGCCGCCGGCTTCGCCGCTGGTCACACTGGTCTTGCGGATGGCGTCGAGCAGAGAAGTCTTGCCATGATCGACATGACCCATGATGGTCACGACAGGAGGACGGGGCTTCAGCATCTCAGGCGTATCCACCACGGTAGGTACCAGGTAATCCTCTTCAGAGAAGCCCACCTTTTCCACTTCGTATCCGAATTCTGCCGCCACGAGCGTCGCGGTGTCGATATCGAGGGCATTGTTGATGGTGGCCATGACACCGAGTCCGAACAGAATCTTGATGATCTCACTGGACTTCACGCCCATCTGATGAGCCATGTCCGCCACACGGATGGATTCCTCCACACGTATCTTGCGTTTGGCAGCCTTCATGGGCTGGGTGGACTGGGCAGGCGCCTGATGCTGCTGCTTCTTCGGCTTATGCGAACGACGGGTACGCACCATGCCTTCATCATCATCCATGTCGGCTCCGCCGTGACGACGGCTGAAATCATCGACATCCTGCGGAAAATCATTGGAGCGGCGATTCTTGTTGTTGCGCTTCTTGCGGCTCTGCTCGTTCTCCATGGGAGGCTGCTGCCCAAAAGGCGGCGTGAAGGTCGTGCCGCCGGAACGATTGCCTGCAGGACGATTGCCCGCCGGCCTGTTGCCGCCGGAACGACGATTGTCGCGGCTGTCACGATCACGACCGTCGTTATCCCGACCTTCACGGGCGTCGGGACGTGCGCCCCGCGCATCGCGGCGTCCGCCGTCGCGCCGGCTCTCGCCGTCCCGACCGGAACGACCTTCCGAAGGAGAGGCAGGTCGAATGATCCGGGCCTGGGCAGGATCAGGACGGGAAATCACGCGCACTCTGGGTGCGCCGTCACCGGCAGCGCTCTGAGGCTTTCTGCGGACATCTTCCTCTTCCGCATCTTCGGAAATATGGCGACGTTCCTGGACGGGAGGCAGCAGACTGGGCTGAGAGGAACCTTCCGGTTCCGCCGAGGCTGCGGGCGCTCTGCGGGCACGATCGGCTCTCGGCGCTTCCTTCGCGGGTTCAGACTTTGCTTCCGCAGGTGTCGCGTCCCGGACAACGGCTGCAGCAGCGGGAGCAGCAACGGCAGGTCTGGGCGTCACGATGCGGGCGGAGGGAGCTTCCACCTTGCGGGCACGCTGAACTCTGTCGGCGCGCACCTCTTCCACCCCGGCCGAAGGCGCAGTCTTGCTTTCCGCAATGACCTTTTCCGTCGCGGGGTTCGCTTCCGCGCTTCCGTCAGCGGCAGAGGCTTCCGTCACCACCTTCCCGGCAACAGGCTCCGGTTCCGGGGTCACAATGCGTGCAGGACGCACGATACGCGCCACAGAAGCGTTTTCACGAGGCGTCCTGGACTTTCTGGGAGCCTTTTCCGCGACAGACGCGACCTTCGGCTCCTCAGGCGTGCCTTCCGCAGCAACAGGGGCTTCCACCTCGACGGCAGAGGCCGCGGGCTTCTCTTCGACTACGTGAGCGGCAGGAGCTTCCGCTGCTGCCGGCTTGGAACGACGACGTATAATAACGTCCTTGCGGACAACTTCCACAGAGGCCTCCGACTTTTTAACCTTGACTTTTTCGTATTCTTCCGGGGAGATGGACCCTTTCACCGTCTTTTCTATCCCCGCCTCGCGCAAACGGGCCACAAGCTCTTCGGGCTTCATGCCCTGCTCGATCGCGGCATCTTTTATTTTTATCTTATCCATTCCTGCTCCCCTTGTGAGATTTGCGCCTGAACTTCATGTGCGCGAAACGCTCCCGACAGGCCGTGTCGTCGCATACATACCAGCCGCGCCCCGATCCTGTCTGCATTTCATCCGCCACAAGTCCGTTTCCGGCAGAAGCTCCATCCGAAGCAGGTACATGACGCAAAAGCTGCGACTTGGCAAAGCGCCGCCTGCACACGACACACATACGTACGGGCCCCTGCCTCTTCTCCATGGCCTATTCCTCTTCCGGCTGCGCCGGGGCGGCATCGCCTTCCACCACAGGGCTGAGGAAGTTCACGGCAGCGCGAAGATCGGCAATGCGCGAATCGGCAAGTTCCAGCTTCTCCGCAAGTTCGGCGTCAGGGGCGCTGCGCAGGGCGTCGAGAGACCGGAAACCGGCTTCCATCAGCTTGTCCACGGGAATCTCGGCCACGCTGGCGACCTGCTCCAGACCACGTCCGGCGGCATTGGCCTCATGATAGCGGGATTCGGTAAAGATATCGATCTTCCAGCCGAGCAGCTTGGCCGCCAGCTTGACGTTCTGTCCCTTGCGGCCGATGGCGTTGGTAAGCTGATCGTCGGGCACGGTGACTTCCAGAAGATTGGAAGCCTCATCCACATTGATGCGGGAAACCAGAGCCGGAGCCAGAGCGTTGCGGGCATAGGCGGCGATGTCGGGACTCCACACCACGATGTCGATGCGTTCGCCATGCAGTTCCTGCACGATGTTCTGAATGCGGGAACCACGCACGCCGACACACGCACCTACGGCGTCGATGTCGCGCTCGCGGGAGAGCACGGCAACCTTGGCGCGGGAACCGGGATCACGGGCCACGCCCATGATCTGCACGCTGCCGTCGTCGACTTCGGGGACTTCGCGGCGGAACAGCGCGGCCATATAGTCCCGATGCGCACGGGAAATGATGACCTGAGGACCGCGTCCCTCACGGCGAACGTCGATGATGAGCGCCTGAATGCGGTCGTTGCGCTTGTAATGCTCTCTGGGAATCTGTTCCTCGCGGGGCAGCAGCGCCTCGGTACGACCAAGATTGATGACCCAGCCGCCCTTGTCGCGACGCTGCACCATGCCGCTGACGATCTCGCCGACACGGTCCTTGAACTCCTCATAGATGAGTTCCTGCTCTGCGTCGCGCATGCGCTGGATGATCACCTGCTTGGCGGACTGCGCGGCAATGCGGCCGAGATCCTCCACCTTCAAACGGAAACCCATTTCATCGTCAATCTGAATGGAGGGATCGTGCTGACGGGCCTCCTCCAGAGAAATCTGCGTAAGAGGATCCTCCACCTCTTCCACGACAAACTTGAACTGGAACACTTCGATGTCGCCAGTGTCGTCGCTGTAATGCACTTCCACATCCAGATCGTCACCGTACTTGCGGGTCACCGACGTACGCACGGCTTCCTCAAGAGTGCTGATGAGCATATCGCGATCCAGCCCTCTGTCTTTGCTGATCTGTTCAATGGCTTTCTTTAGTTCCAGACTCATGCTTGCTTACCTCCGCCTTTGCCGGTGGCTTTCTTCGCGTTCTTTCCGGCTCCGGGCTTGCTGGTGTCGGGAAAATTGGGAACAAGACGCGCCTTCTTCACCCAGTTCCAGTGAAGGACGACCTCTGCAGGAACCGGTTTTTCCCCCGCCGCGGGAGCAAGGAGCACCTCCAGAGCAAAACGATCTCCGGAAACGCTTCTGAGCGGACCTCTGAACTTGCGACGTCCTTCGATCTCGGGATGAGGATCCGCAAGCGTCACGTCGATGTCCCGGCCCACATAAGGCTCAAGCTGACGGGGATCGAAAAACATACGATCCATGCCGGGAGAGGAAACTTCCAGCACCCAGGCATCGGCGAACACCTCGTCGACTTCAAGCGCCAGTCCGACCAGACGGGAGATGTCCGCACACTGATCCACGGATACGCCTTCCAGCGTTCCGTCTTCACCGTTACCGCCTTCGGACAGTGTTCCTCCGGCGGGAGCATCCACATAGACGCGCGCCACCGTGCGTCCTCCGGACACGACCTCAATACCCCAGAGCATCAGCCCGAATGAGGCGACGACAGGTTCCGCAGCCTCGCGGATGCGGCGGACAATCGCCTCAGGAGAAAGACCTTTTCCCATAATTGTACCTTATATAATAAAAAAGGGAGGCCATCGTCAGGCCACCCTACCAGACCGCCTTTCGCGGTGCATCAGGATGTAGAAAGGCAAGATCCGAAATGGATCTCACCTTCCACTGCGTGACGTCGTTTTACCCATGACGGGACACCTTGTCAAGACTCGCGACGTACCGGCACCCGGCTCAAAAAAATTTTTTCCTTTCCGGAGCCGCGCCCTCAGGCGCATCTCAAGGCAAAAACATCGGCTAAGCGTCAGTTCTTTTCGGAACGATACTTGACCCCACTCCGACGGCAGGCTAGGCTCTTCTTCTCGGAACGGAAAGGAGTGCCGGATTCAGGCTTCGAAACGATGCACAGCACGCGTTTCGCCGGTACTGTTCTAGAGTGTTTTTATAAATAAAATCGCGTAGTTGTCACAAAGCCATGCATCGACGCGCACAAAGGCTCAGAAGCTTATGATTCGCTTCATCAAAAAACGGGACTCCCGCGTGGTGCCTTTCGACATCGCCAAGATCGATGAGGCGATTTTCCGCGCGGCCAAGGCTCAGGGAGGCACCGACCGTGCCATGTCCCGAACTCTGGCCGATCAGGTTCTCGACATGCTCGAAGCCGAAGGCAACGACACCCCTGATGTGGAACATGTACAGGATCTCGTGGAAAAGGTCCTCATCGAAGCCGGTCACGCCCGTACTGCCAAGGCGTACATTCTCTATCGGAATGAACGCACCCGTGTCCGCGAGATGAAGACCGGTCTCATGAACACACTGAAGGATCTGTCCTTCACCGATGCCAAGGAACTCGATCTCAAACGCGAAAACGCCAACATCGACGGCGACACTCCCATGGGCACCATGCTGCGCTACGGCAGCGAGGCCGCCAAGGCCTTCTACAAGAGCTATCTGCTTTCGCCCGAGTACAGCCGTGCCCACGAGGAAGGCGACATTCACATCCACGATCTCGATTTCCTCTCCCTGACCACGACCTGCTGCCAGATCGACATCAAGAAACTGTTCAACGGCGGATTCAACACCGGTCACGGCTTCCTGCGTGAGCCGAACAGCATTCAGTGCGCCAGCGCGCTGGCCTGCATCGCCATACAGTCCAATCAGAACGATCAGCACGGCGGTCAGAGCATCCCCAACTTCGAATACGGACTCGCTCCCGGCGTGGCACGCAGCTTCATCAAAAACATCGATCTTGCCCTCGACATGCGCGACGCTCCGGAAGACTTTCGCAACGAGGTGAAGACCGAACTTCGTGCCAAAGCCTTCCCCACGGGCGAATATGCTTCCTTCCAGTCCATTCTCAACGAGGAAGGACTCAGCTTCGTGCGTGAGCAGCTCATGAAGCGGCTCTCGCGGGAAGAGGCCTCTCATGTCATCGACAAGGCCATGGCCAAGACCGACAAGGATACCTATCAGGCCATGGAAGGACTGATCCACAATCTCAATACCATGCACAGCCGCGCCGGAGCACAGGTGCCGTTCAGCTCCATCAACTATGGTACGGACATCTCTCCGGAAGGCCGCATGGTCATCAAGAACACCCTGCTGGCCGAAGATGCCGGGCTCGGCAACGGCGAAACGCCTATTTTTCCCATACACATCTTCAAGGTCCGCGACGGTTACAGCTTCAATCCCGAAGACCCCAACTACGATCTCTTCAAGCTGGCCTGCCGTGTGTCCGCAAAACGCCTGTTCCCGAACTTTTCCTTCATGGATGCGCCGTTCAATGCCCCGTATCTCAGGGGCAGCGACCCCAACCATGAAGTGGCCTACATGGGCTGCCGTACCCGTGTCATGGCCAACCGCTACGACCCCGAACGGGAAACCACCTTCGGTCGCGGCAACCTTTCTTTCACCTCCATCAATCTGCCCCGCCTCGGCCTCAAGCATCGCGGAGACGTGGAAGGGTTCTTCGAGGAACTCAACGAAAAGATCAGTCTGGTCTTCGGCCAGCTGCTCGAACGTCTTGAAATCCAGAGTCATAAGCGCTGCCGCAACTATCCCTTCCTCATGGGACAGGGAATATGGCTGGATTCCGAGGACCTCGCTCCCGGCGACGAGGTGGGAGAAGTGCTCAAGCACGGTACCCTCACCACGGGATTCATCGGCCTTGCCGAATGCCTGAAGGCTCTTATCGGCGTTCATCACGGCGAGTCTGAAGAGGCTCAGGAACTGGGGCTCCGCATCGTCCGCACCATGCGTGAACGTGCCGATGCCAAGGGTGAGGAAACAGGTCTGAACTTCACCGTGATCGCCACCCCCGCCGAAGGTCTTGCCGGTCGCTTCGTCAAATACGACCGCAAGCGTTTCGGCAACATTCCCGGCATCACCGACAGGGACTACTACACCAATTCCTTCCACATTCCGGTGTATTTCCCCATCAGTGCCTTCAACAAGATCCGACTGGAAGCCCCCTATCATGCCCTCACCAACGGCGGACACATCAGCTATGTGGAAGTGGACGGCGATCCGCTCAACAATCTCCAGGCCTTCGAGGACATCGTCAAGGCCATGAAGGAAATGGGCATCGGTTACGGCTCCATCAACCATCCTGTTGACCGTGACCCCGTATGCGGATATACCGGCATCATCGGCGATGTCTGCCCTCGTTGCGGCAGGCACGACGGCGAAGGTATTCCTCTTTCCGTACTGAAGCAGATCAAGGGCTACATCCGTGACAGCCGCAGCAGCGACGAGCAAAGCGAAGCCCCTGATAAAATAGCAAATATCAAACTTTAAGGAGCGTTCTCATGATCCATTGCAAATCCGATGTGGCCGCTGCCACCGATCAGATCCTTGTCGGAACCAATGTCAAATTCGAGCGTATCCGCCGTATCACCGGCTACCTCGTCGGCACTCTCGACCGCTTCAATGACGGCAAGGCCGCGGAAGAACGCGATCGTGTCAAGCATTGCAGCATGGACAGCTGGAAGTAGTTTCTCACGCCACACATGAGACGAAAGGCGGAGGCGGCCTCAATGGGGCCGCCTCCGCCTTTTCCATCTCCTCCAGATGGCCGGTATACACCTTATGAACGTCTCTGCCGCCGTATCTCGGCGTACCTCCTCGAAGGAAAACCGCCGCGCTCGGCCCCTCTTCCGTCCTTTTGACGATAAAAAGCCAGACTGCCGTGTGCCGACCGCACCTGCCGGAGGACTTCCCAGACATGGCAGCTTCCACCCTTCAGAGGAAGCAGAACAAGTCAGAACCATCCCTCTAAAAGAGCTTCCTTTAAAAGGAAAGCCCGCTGTTCCATGAGAAAACAACGGGCCTGAAAACATACGGCGTCACGCTACCGTTCGGCCTGACCGTTCAACTCGTCGAGCACAGGCTTCCATCCGGCCGCTCTGGAGGCGGCCATGTCCAGTATGCGCTGATTGCGTGATCCGCGGAAACGAAGTTCCAGAGACTTCTGTGCCTCCACAAAAGGTCCATCCACCAGAAGATCAAGCAGCGAAAGCAGTTCACGGCAGCCGTCTTTCTGCAACAGCTGTTCGAACGTATAGCCGCTGAATGCCATGAGATGATAACCCCGACGCTTCAACTCTGCTGCCAGAGGTGCCAGCGCCGCCGCCTGTTCAAAAGGCTCGCCGCCACTGAAAGTGATGCCGTGGACCAGCGGATCTCCCTGCATCCGCGCCAGAATCTCCTGTGCTGAAACCGGCGTTCCGCCTTCAAAATCCCAGGTCTGCGGATTCTGACAGCCCTTGCAGTGCATACGACAGCCCTGAAGAAAAAGTACGAAACGAAGTCCCGGCCCATCGACGATGGATTCCTCGATGATGCCGGCCACACGAAGCGTAATATCCTTCAGAGCATCCATATCTCAGTCCTTGTTCGGTTCAGGGACGACGGACTGTTCCGGAACATCGGCGATCCGCCCCTCGACATCGGCCACACGGCCCTGCATCCAGAAGATCATGTCCACGTCGTCGCCTTCCTTGGGCTCATAGCCTTTGTAGCATATGCGTTCAGGCGCATAGATAATGGCATAGACGGGCTTTTCAGGGTTACCGAAGCCCACGCCGAAACGGTATATCTTCATCTGCGACTTTTCCGGACCGAACATGAAGCTGTCCACATCGAAAATATTGGCCCGGCACTGGTACTCGCAGTAATGGTCCGTCACGTCAATGATGGTCTTGCCCTTGAGCGGAATCTTGAGCGCCGGAACATCAAGGCGTGTCTTGTCGGGATGAGCCTTCATCCATTCCAGCGCGTGTTTCTCATAGGCAGGCCCCTGCGTCACCGTCAGCTCGTCAAGCAGCGCCCGGCGGATGGCAAAACAAAGTCCGGAAAGAAGAAATTCACAGCTCTTTCCCTCGGCATCCTCACCGGCATCGCGGAAGAACAGCGGATCATAGAACCACAGCGGAGGAAAATCCTCGGGACCGGCCAGGATTTCTCCGGCATGTCCGTCCTTCCAGGAAAAGGTCTTTCTGATGGTCAGCGTGTTGGCAAACCCCTCCATGAAGGGCGATACCGCCACAGCGCTCAGCCTGCCTTCAGGCTTTCCGGCCATGAGAACAGAGGTGCGCAGGAGCGAATCACTGGGCCAGGCCATGAGCATACGCTCGATCTTCTCGTCCTTCATGCCCCACACGGGACGGCTGCCGCCTAATTCCAGCGTCGTCGTCACAACGCCGAGAATGTCATCAGAACCAACTCCGAGGGCGAACCATTTGTCCCCCATGCTTTCAATATGCTGCATACGACTTTTCCATACGTAGTAGAGATTTGACGTCACCTGCCCGGAAGGCGAAGCAAACGACCTGCGGAAGAATAACACAGGGAGCACCGGCAAAACAATAGGCGAAAACGTCCCTCCCGGGACGACGTCCCGTATCGCACGGCGTACCGGAGTGTCGAACCAGCACCGGACACGGCTCTTTCCCGTACCGCGTTTCATCAGACACGTCCAGTCCTGACTCGAAGGTCGGACCATGGACTGACGCCTATCGAAGCAGCGTCGGAAACAGGCAGCCTGACATGACCCGCACGAAGGTTCCGGCTTTTCCTGAAGTCAAAACAGATCGGGAATCATGCCGAATCCTGTTGCTTCCTGTTCGTTCGGGACAAACGCGGGGCAGAACGCTTCCGACCGAGCCGGATGAGGCAGCATGCCGGGACACTGCGCCGTCTCAAAAAAAATGCCGAAGGCATGAAGCCCGCGGCATTTTATGACGTTTCCGAAAACAACGCCTATATGGAGGAAGCCCTGAGTTCTATGGCCTTCTGCACAGCCTCGCGGGAGGCCATTTCACTTTCAAGGGTAATCGGAACATCTGTATAATAAATGGCTCCGGCAGAAATATCGTATCTGGCCTGCTCATCACGAGAATGGCGAAGCGGTGGAACCACGTCGTACACCCACGGAAGAAATTCACCCAAGAACAGCCAGGTGACGATGCTCAGAACAACGAGCTTCACCCATGCGACCTTTCTGCTGGAAGAGGAGAGAGAAGTCATGGTACGTCCAAAGTCCGCACCACCCGAAGGCGGTGCGGACACAGTTTCATAGATTTACGCTTAGATGCTGGCGGTGATTTCCGGGAACACCTTGTAGAACATGATCCAGGCCATCAGGAGGGTCAGAGCCAGGTTGAAGGACTGACCGCAGACGTACAGGATGATGGGCTTGCCGCCCTTGAAGTAGCCGGCAAGTTCCTTGAAGTTCGTGGCGAGACCGATGGAAATGAAGGCCAGAGCGAAGAACCAGCCGCGCAGAGGCACGGTGATCTTGTTGGTACCGTTGGAGATCAGGGCGTTACCAAGATCAGCACCGAGGTTGCCGGCGATCGTGGACAGCACGATGGAGGCAGTGAGGAAGCCGATGACGAACTTGGGGAAGCGGTTCCAGATTTCCATGGGACCGACCTTCACGCCTTCTTCATGAGCTTCAACCTTGGTGGCGAAGTAGATGGCCACGCAGAAGGCGCTCACGCCGATGAGGACGTTCTGGATCATCTTGATGGTAGCAGCAACCTGCAGAGCCTTGGGACCGATGAAGGCACCGGCAGCGGCCACGGAGCCGGTGGCGTCGATGGTACCGCCGATCCAGGCGCCGCCCAGAACTTCAGGCATACCGACGGCCTTGATGAAGGCAGGCATGGCGATCATCATGATGGCGGTGAACACCATGGAAAGACCAACGGACAGGGTCAGTTCTTCCTTCTTCGCGCGGCAGGCAGCGGCCACGGCGATGGCGGCGGAGGTACCGCACACGGACATGTCGGCGGAGATGGTGATGTTCAGGGTCCTGGAGGGCATCTTCAGGACAGTCTGACCGAAGATGTAGGTGGACACCAGAACGATGGGGGTAACAACCCAGGCCACGAAGATGCCGGGGATACCGATGGCAAGGATCTTGTTGAACAGAACTTCAGCGCCGAGCAGCACGAGACCGGCCTTGATGAAGTATTCCACCTGCACGGCGGGCTTCATCCACTTGGGAGTGCCGATGGTGTTGGCAACCACCATACCAACGATGATGGACCAGATTTCAGCATTGAGGCCGTAGGTAGCCGTGGGCTTGTAGCCGCCGAGGAAGTTGGCGAACAGGCAGAGCGCGTACACACCGAGGAAGCCGATGAAGTACTGAACAACGTTGAAGCCCATGACGCCCATACCGACGGCGGTGATCACACCGAGGCTGATGCCGAGGATGATGAGACCGGGGATCA
>CALUTB010000007.1 GCA_944323575.1 uncultured Mailhella sp.
ATAACTGCCACATAGGCCAAACAGTAGAAAAAGATGCTCATGGTTGTCTCCTGTCGCGTTGTCCGCCAACTTGCATCCTGACAGGGGCAATCTGCCCCGGCCATCATTTCCGCACCACGCTTCCAAACCGCCCGCCGCAGTGTCGTTTCAGAGATAAAAGTATAAGGAATTATTATACTTTAACAAAACGATCCCCTTTGCCGGGGCGGCAGGACCGGCGCAAGGATGCACCGGAGGAAAGCTGATGAAGATTACACCAGCAGGCGCAAAAAAACAAGCCTGCGCCGGCAAGAACTTTCACTAGGTCACAACGCGGAGGGGACGGACCGAGGAAAGTCTTGCTCCCTCACCTTTTAATAAGTACACTGCGCCTGAATTCAAGACCCGGAGGACGGATGTACGTTTATCTCATCGGCGCAGGCCCCGGCGATCCCGGCCTGCTCACCTGCAAAGGCAGACAGGTTCTTTCCGAAGCGGATGTCGTCGTATACGACTATCTTGCCGGCAGCGAGCTTCTCGCACTGACCCGGCCCGATGCCGAGCTTATCTATGTGGGCAAGATCGCCGGCAATCATGCCATGAAGCAGGGCGACATCAACAAGCTGCTCATTGCAAAGGCGAAAGAAGGCAAGATCGTTGCCCGCCTCAAGGGCGGTGATCCCTATATTTTCGGCCGCGGCGGCGAGGAAGCCGAAGAACTCGTGGACGCCGGCGTTCCCTTCGAGGAAATCCCCGGCATCTCCAGCTCGATAGCCGGTCCGGCCTACGCGGGCATTCCGCTCACACATCGCGCGTGGTCTTCGTCCGTCACCATCATCACCGGTCATGAAGATCCCACAAAGCCGGGATCCGTGCACAACTGGAAGGCTCTTGCACGCAGCGCCTCCACACTGGTGTTTCTCATGGGCATGAAGAACCTGCCCGACATTGCGGCGAAACTCATGGAATCCGGCATGGACGGTTCCACTCCTGCCGCTCTCGTCTACTGGGGAACCACAAGCAGGCAGCGTTCCCTGGCCTCCACGCTGGCCGAACTTCCCGATGCCGCCGTGCGCGAGGGCTTCAGCAATCCTTCGATCATTGTGGTCGGAGACGTGGTGCGACTCAAGGAGAAACTCGACTGGTTCGAAAAAAAGCCCCTCTTCGGACGCACCGTCGTCGTGACAAGAGCACGTGAACAGGCAAGCGACAGTGCGGCCCTGCTTGCCTCGAAAGGCGCTCATGTCATTCAGTTCCCCACCATCAGGATCATTCCCATGCCGGACTATGCGGAACTCGATGAGGCCGTCGGCCATCTTTCCCGTTACGGGTGGGTGGTGTTCACCTCGGTGAACGGCGTGCGTTTCTTCCGGCAGCGCCTTGCGGCTCTCGGCCTCGATGCCCGTGCCCTCTGTTCCGTCAAAGTGGCCGCCATCGGTCCTGCCACGGCGAAGGCCGTGGAAGCCATGGGGATCCGCCCCGATCTCGTGCCTTCCTCCTATGTGGCCGAAGGGGTGGCGCAGGCCATGCTTGCTCTCGGCATGAAGGGACAAAAAGTGCTTCTGCCCAGAGCTGCGGAAGCCCGCGACGTACTGCCCAGGGCTCTGAGCAAAGCGGGAGCCGAGGTGGACGTCATCGCAGCCTATGAAAACGTACCTTCCGACGAGAACCGCAGGCAGGTAATGGAAGCTCTGGAAGCAGGCACGCTCGACTGCATCACGTTCGGTTCCTCCTCCACCGTCCGCAACTTTCTTGCATCCATCCCGCTGGATGAGCTTAAAAAACATCCGGGAGTGCGGTTTGCGGCCATCGGTCCCGTCACCGCGGACACCATGCGCAATCTCGGACTCTCAGTGGACATTCAGCCGGAGGCATTCACCATTCCCGCACTGGTGGACGCCGTATGCGCCGCCTTTGCAGGCAAGGAGCACGCATGACCCTCAGGCTCGGCATTCTTGCATCCGGCAGCGGCACGAACGCTCAGGCCATGATCGACGCCGCAGAGACCGGAAAACTGGATGCGGATATCCGCATCATCATTGCCAACCGTCCCGGAGCGCCCGTGCTTGAACGTGCCGCAAAACACGGCATTGCTCATCTGTGTCTCGATCACAAGACCTTCCCCGATCGTGAGACCTTCGATCTTCGCATGGTGAAGGAGCTGCTTGCTGCCGGTGTGGATACCGTGGCTCTTGCCGGATATATGCGTCTTGTCACGCCGACTTTTCTGGACGCCTTCCCCAATCGCGTTCTCAACATCCACCCTGCCGTGCTTCCGGCTTTTCCCGGCACGCACGGCGCGCGTGACGCATGGACGTACGGCGCCAAATTCAGCGGATGCACGGTGCATGTCGTCGATCCCGTCATGGACGGCGGCCCCATCGTCATTCAGGCGACACTGCCCGTACGTCAGGACGAAGACGACGAGGCACTGCTGAACCGCATCCACGTCTTTGAACACCGTATTTACGTGCAGGCGCTGCAGTGGCTGGCCGAAGGGCGTCTGCACCTCGAAGGCCGACGCATGCTGCTGACTCCGGCTTCAAGGCCTCTCGCCCCCCAGCCGGAGCTGGCGCTTGTCTGGCCGCCTCTGGAAGAAGGCTTCTGATTTGTCCGTACCATTCATCGCCGGGTCTTGCACCGGCCCGGCCCCACCACGCGCGGTATCGCCGCGCAGACACGGCTGTCTCTCAGCCGAGGGAGATTCCATGAAAGCTTTTCGTTTTTTTGCCCTGTGCGCCGTGGTTGCCTGCCTGTGCATGAGTTCCCGGGCCTTTGCCGCCGAGGAGACTCCCGTCAGGACGGAACGTCGCACGCCCGTAGTCGTGGAATTCGAAGGCAACGACAACATAGGCGTCTCGCTGTCCTCCACTCTGCAGAAAAAGATCAACAGCTCCAATCCCGCCAATCCTGCGAGAGAAGCAAAATTCCGCATCCTTCTTTCCACGGCTGAGGAATTTCCCTCCCGTCCCGGCGTCGGCTCCGTCTACGCCGTCGTCTGGACCCTGTCTCTTTCCGAAGGCTCCATGGAATACTACCTCGTGAGGGATCTCGGCATCGTCACCCCCGATACCGTGGATGAGGTCGCCGACCGCATCGTCAGCCGCACGGACGGCGTCGTTGCCCGCTACGGCTACCTCGATCGCGACAAATAGATTACCTTTCCCCCGGCGGAGAACTCCTCCGCCGGGTTCATTTCCCTGCCGGCACGCTCCTGCCTTTCGCTCGGACCGGCAGATCAAGGTCTGCCGCACGCCGTGTCCGGAAGATGTCCACCATCCTTTCTTCCGAACGATCCCCGACTTCCCATGCATGACTTTTCCCTTCGCTCGATCCTTACCTCCGTGCGGGAATGCTGGCATGACGGACACATCGTTGCCGTCGGCATCCTCCGTTTTCTCATTCCCATCGTCATTCTCGTCAAGGTGCTGGAAGAAAGCGGCCTCATTCCATGGCTGTCCATGCCTCTTCGTCCGATCATGGACCTCATCGGACTTCCGGCAGAACTCAGTCTCGCATGGATATCCTGCATGCTGGTCAGCATGTACTCCGGACTCATGGTGCTCATAACCCTCGCCCCGCAGCTTCCGGATCTCTCGACGGCTCAGATGACGGTCTTCGGCGTTCTTGTGCTTATCGCCCACAGTCTCGTTCTTGAAGTCCGCATAGCCGGTCAGTGCGGCGTATCCATGCCGTTCCAGTTCTTCCTCCGACTTGTGTCGGGCATATTGGCAGCCTTCCTTCTTCATCTTCTGCTCGACGGAACCGGACTCCTGCAGGAAAAGGCCGCCATACTGCTTCCCTCCGAGGCCACGACAACCTGGAGCGCATGGCTTATCCAGCAGGCCGCAACAATCGCACAGATGTATATCATCATCTGTGCGGTCATGCTGCTTCAGCGCCTTCTCGACGCCCTGCGCATTTCCGAACTGATGGGCCGCATACTCGGTCCGGCACTGCGCATGCTGGGCATCTCGCCGAAAGCCGTCTCCATCGTCATCATAGGCTTCACCATGGGCCTGCTCTACGGCAGCGGCATTCTCATCCGGAATGTGCAGCAGGGAACGCTCTCACGACGCGACACACTTTGCGCCATCTCACTGCTGGGGCTTTCGCATTCTCTCATCGAAGACACGCTGTTGCTTTCCCTGATTGGTGGAAGTCTCTGGGGCCTGCTCGGCTTCCGGATTGTCTTCACTCTGGCGGCAGGCGCAATAATCAACGCCTTCTACCCTGCCCTGCAACGATTTGCAGGAGCAGACCACGAGGATTCCCATGAAGACACTATGGATCAATGCCGGTGAAATTTCCGGCGATCTTCAGGGCGGTGCGCTGCTTGCCGCCCTGCGCGACATGGCTCCGCACAACAGTCTGCGCGTCGTAGGCATGGGCGGTGACAATCTGGCCCGTGCAGGTCAGGAAAATCTTCTGCGCGTGGAGGAGCTTTCCGTCATGGGCATCGTCGAGGTCCTTGCCGCAATCCCCCGCGCCATCCGTATGCTTCGCCGCATACGCCGGGACATGGAACGCATACGCCCCGATGCCGTACTGCTCATCGATGCGCCGGAATTCAATTTCCGCGTGGCGAAGATCGCTCACCGGCTCGGTATTCCGGTCTACTATTTCATTCCACCGAAAGTGTGGGCATGGCGTACGGGCCGCGTAAAATTTCTTAAAAAACATATTCGACGCATTTTTTCCATCCTTCCCTTTGAAGTGGACTTCTACCATGCCAACGGCATGGACGTGACCTATGTTGGCAATCCTCTGGTCGACATGGTGAACTATGAAGGCATCAGAGACGTATCCCCCGTTGCTCACCGCATAGGACTCATGCCCGGCAGCCGGCGCAAGGAAGTGGAATCCCTGCTGCCCGCCTTCGCCGGCGCGGCACAGAAACTCGTGCGGCAATTCCCGGATCTCGAATTTCACTGCATCCGATCCTCAAACTTCACGGAAGAATATATGCGCTCGTTCTGGCACTGCTCTCTTCCGCTCGTCATGCACGACGGCAGCGACCGCTATCGTCTCATGCGTACCTTCCAGTGCATCATGGCCGCTTCCGGCACGGCCACGCTTGAAACGGGACTGGCCGGCGTACCCACACTCGTAGCCTATAAGGTGTCCCCCCTCTCCTACTGGATTGGTCTTCACGTGCTGAAAGTGAAATGGATAAGCCTGACCAACCTCATCATGAACCGCAGTGTCTTTCCCGAGCACATCGAAAAGGATGCCGATCCGGAACCGCTGGCCGCACGCATGGAAGAGTGGCTCCGTCATCCGGAAAAACTCAATGCCGTCGTTCATGATCTGGAAGAATTGAGAAAACGCTGCGGAGACTCCGGCAGCGCTCAGCGTGCCGCCGGAGCACTTCTCGCAGAACTGAACGCTCTCCCATCCGCGGCGACGAACGCCGTCTGAACGACGAACGACTTCAGCCGGAAATCCCATCGACACGGCAAGGCCATGAGTCAGGACCACCCGTAAAGCGGATGTCTTGTCCGGCTCCATAAGGGTTTGTCATTTACTCGCGCATAAGGCGTCGACTTGAACTTCTCAGGTCGGCGCACTGTCTTTTTCAACAGTCCAATCCCCATGTGCTTTGGCTCGCAGCCTGCTCCTGAAGGAGCTTTCCCTTCTTCGAATCAAACGGATCCATATATTTCTTGCACGTTCTTTTATCGGGCATGACATCTTCTCGGTCCGTTCCCGTATATATTTTCTGATTGCCGCTTCGTTCAAGCCTACTATGCTGATGCCATGCTCCACACTCCAGAATCTCCGATTGCCGTACCTGTATTTCAGCTGAGAAAATTTATCAAAAATCATCAGGGAACTCTTGCCCTTTATATATCCCATGACTGACGATATTGCATACTTGGGCGGCATCAGGACAAGCATATGCACAGGATCAACCATCGTATGCCCTTCAATAATTTCAATTCCCTTATGATTACAAAGCGGTCGTATGATTTTTCCCATCTCTTTTAGGTATAATCATTTTAAGGTCCAGCCGCGTAGCCGGTGTCTTTCTGTCTCAGTCGCTTCCGTTCCCTCAACCTGAAGGCATTAACCCAAAAAGCCCCCGGACACATCCGGGGGCTTTCGCGCATCGTCATTGCGGCGTCTCTCACGCGCCGCACGGGCATTTCACCTTTTCCGAGGGCGAACGCCTATCTTGCGGCCACGACCTGAACGGCCGGGGCCATCGAGCTTTTCTCCGCAAGCATGATGCTGGCGCCGGGATGGGTAGTCGCCACGCGCACCAGCGCATCCTGCGATTCCTGGAAACTGGCATACGGACCGATGGCCATGACGCCGTCGCTGACGTGGAGCAGCGAAGCCGCGTCATACAGGCCCAGGCAGATGAGACGACGCAACTGCTGTGCCACAGCATCGGAGGAGGCCTGATCGTCCGTCAGCCTGACGAAAAAGGCCTGTGACCCTGACAGGGGATGTCCCTCGCGGTCTCCCACGATTTCAAGACTCACGCGGGAAAGACCGACCTCGCTGAGACCGAGGCTGTCAGCAGCCGCATACGACAAATCGATAATTCTGTTCTTGACATAGGGGCCGCGGTCATTGATGCGTACGATCACGCTTTTACCGCTGTCCATATGTTCCACTTTGACCAGTGTGCCGAGAGGAAGCGTACGATGAGCCGCCGTCATGGCGAACATGTCGAAGGCTTCCCCCGTAGCGGTAGATTTTCCATGATGCCAGGGGCCATACCACGAGGCCACACCCGACTGGAAAAAGGCATCCTGGCCATAAGCCGACGGCAAGGCAAGAAGCAGGCAAAGCAGCCATGCCCCCGCAAACGCCATCAGACTTCGGTAGGAAGATGATGTCATGCAGACTCCGGGTTGAGATGAAGTCACGCCGCCGATCTGTCTGCGATCCTGGCAGCGTGGAGCGGAAATCGCCCTTTTTCCTCTGTCCGCCGCGATCACTCCCGGAACGGGGCGCGGCTCCGATGCGCGAAGACAAGCCGAAAGTCCATCCTGCAGGGCCTCGGGAGAACGGAGGAAAACGACGGCATTGATGAAGTTCCGAAAACGGCATCGATACCGTACACGTCTCATAGGGACGCAAGTATCTCATCCGGCAGGACTTATGTCAAGCAGGCCTGTACAATACCTCGATTTCTCCTCCAACTCTATAATATTCTTCTGTATGATTCCGTTATTTTTCACCTTCCATCCGATGGGCGGCCGCCTTCGACAGCTTGCGTGCGGATGCCTGTCGTACTACTATGAAACACCATTTTCTGCCGCAGGTACCGCCATGACACACCGTTCCCTTCGCTTCGATCCTCAGGATTACCAGCTTCTCTCCATGATCAACAGGACAGTGAAGAACAGCCGCAAAGGACTGCCCAGTCTCATGCCGCAGCTGAGTCCATCGGGCATCATGGAGCTGGCCGTACCGGTGGAACTGCGCATGGCTTCGGCCGTTCTGCGTCTGCTCGACACGCTTGCGCAGGGACAGGCCAACGACAGAATCGAGGCGCTCACCGCTCTGCACGACGAAGTGCTTGTCATGGCCCGCACGTCCCTGCGCATCAATACGGGACGCGTTCTGGTCCAGCTCATGAAGGAGCTTGTGCGTGCCCATGGCGATTTCGAAACCCAGCTCCGGCTTGCTCACGACTTCCGGCAGGCGGCAGGAGGCCGTCATGCCGTGGTGCGCAGGCTCCTGCACCGATACTATATGCTGGAGATGCCGGAGGACTGGAATCAGGCCGTATTCGACAATCATGTGCATGACGCCAACACCAAGGGCCGGAAGAACGCCACTCATCTCATCATGGACGCATGGCTCAAGGGCATACGTTCTCTCACCGTCATCTACTACAATTACGTCGCCCCGGAGGCTGCCAGCGAACTTATCCGCGCCGCACGCATCATGGGCATCACCGTGCGCATAGGTCTGCTTTTCCATGCTCCCCATCTCGGGCGCTTTGTGGATCTTATCTGGATTCCGCGCGGGTTCACCAATGATGAAGACTTCATCGCCTTTCTGTCCACACCGGCCATGTCCACGCTGATGAACGAGGGTCGTGCTGCCACGCGCTGGCTGGAAAAACGCATTCTGCGCATGCTCAACTACTGGAACAACGTGGAAAGGCAGCGGCTTTTCCCCATGCTGCGTGCCGTGCCCGAGCCTCTCGATCAGCGCGAGTTCATGCTCTTTGTGGGGTACGGACAGGCATCTCTTCTTCACCTCGCCGAATTCATTCATAAAAAACTTTTTCCACTTCTGGGGGAACGCGCCGCCGCCATCAGAGAAGCCATTGACGCGCCCGGCACCTCCGATGAAAACAGGGAAAGTCTTCTCCAGGAACTGGAAGAACTGGACAGATTCACCACCGAAGCCGTTCTTGCACGCCTGAACGATCCCGAACTCTTTCCCGAAACCGCCGCACTCCAGAACTCCTGCGAATCGGCAGACTGTCCAGACCTGCTGAATCAGACACCTCTGCACCTGCTCACTCGTCTGTGCGATCTCAAGAGCGGCTGCCGCATCACTCTGAATCTGGCCAGGCTGACCGCCGAGGACGTGCTCAATCTTCTCTGGGACTGTCAGGGTCGCATCACACATCTGGAGCTGTTCAACCTCAAAGACTGGCAGAACGGCGATCTGGAACACCTGCAGGCCATCAACGAACTGCAGCGAGCCATCAACGAAGGGAGCGTACCGAGGCTCAAACAGATCATCATCGCCATGCTCAGGGAAACCGCTCCCGGTTCGCTGTCCGACATTTCCGAAGAAGAAAGCTTCAGCACTCCGCGAGGCAGCGCAACCCTGCACTCCGCCGACGCCTCGAAATCCCCCAGAGTCCGCAAGCTGCGCATCATTCTTCAGAATATTCCCGTACTCTGCGGCTACTATCAGACGGCAAAGCTGCGCGCCACCATGGGTACCGACTCCACAAGCCGTCCCGGTCACCGTTACGGCATGGGACTGGCCTATCCGGAGACCCTGCCCCTGAGGGCACGCAGGGAACTGAATGATCCCGGCCGTTCCGCACATCTGCTCCTGCCTCTTCGAACAGAACTTCTGGAACAGATCACCTACAGTTCCGACGCTCCCGGAGACTCCCCATCCCGTCTGACGTCGACACTGCGCAGAATCCCCGGACTGCGGCATTTCGGACAAAGCAGACATACGGAATGGATTCCGGTTTCGGAAAACACCGTGATCTGCAACAACGGCAACTGCTCGATCGCCACGGCCGACGTCGGCTCCATTCGGGGAAACATCATCACGCTCGGCGGTACGGAAGCCCACATGAACAACGGCTTCATGCCCGCTCCTCCACAGACGGAAAGCCTGACGGAAACATGTCGCTACATCAACACGGGACTGGCCAATACCCTGCGCGTCATTGCGGGATTCATTCCCGCATGGCTCTCCTTTCTCGCCACCCAGACAGGCTGGCTGGCATGGATCGGCGCGCCTCTGTGGTTCCTCATCTCAGGACTTCGGAACATTCTTCAGGCCGTGCTCGGCAGCGGAGGACTGCACCGCTCCTCGGTGCTGCACTGGAAAAGCTATGTCAGCTGGTCCGCGCTGTATGTGTCTCTCATGTACAACGGGCTTTCCGTCGTTCTGCTCGAACCGGTTCTGCGCTGCCGCATTCTGGAACAGGGCATGGGCATCAATGCCGTCAACGCGCCTGCGACCACCTATTCCATGCTCATGGCCGGATGCTGTTTGTTCAAGATGGTCACCCATCTGATGCGGGGTTTTTCCACAAAAAGCATCCTCGCTGACATCGTATGTACGGCTCTTTCCCTTCCTCTGGCTCTTTTTCTCCATGCCGTTCTGACCATGCTCGTCTCCGGCATGGGCGGCAATCCGGAGTCTCTGGCCGCAGCTTCCGTATTTGTGGTCAAGCTGGCTTCGGATACCGTCATCGGCGTGGTGGACGGCATCATGGACAGAGAAACCAACATACGCAGACGCATGGTGGATTATCGCAGCCGCCTGCATGAAGCGCTGGCTCTGTACGGAAGGCTCGAAGAGCTTTTCCCGGAAAAAAACGTCATGACGCTGCTGGAACGACCCGACGTTCTGCCGAAGACTCTGAAAAGCATTGATCCCAGGCTCTGGATCAGCATGGTCATCAATGCACTCGATCTCATGTACTTCTGGTTCTACCAGCCGCGGGCCAATTATGCGCTTGACATTCTTCTGCAGCGCTACTCGAAGAGCGAACGCATGGTACTCCTGCGCATGCAGCAGATTCTCATGCTGGAAAAAGAAGTGAGCCAGCTTCTTGTGGACGGACTTGCAGGAAGGAACTTTGCCGCTCCGCTTTCCTTCTATCTGGCAAGGAACGAAGAGTATCTGCGACAGATGAAGGCCATGTGCATACCGCAGGATGCACAGAACCGATGACGTTTTTTCTCCGTGAACCGCGTATTGTCTGCGCCTGCCTTCGTCGCCGGATCACCATGCTTCGAGAGCGTTCAATCCTGCAAGCGCCATATATAGGATGATCCCCGCCGACGTGGACAGGTTGAGACTGCGTATGCAGTCCTTCACGGGAATGCGCACATGTGCAGCCGCACGTGCCTGCACATCGTCGGGCAGTCCCACGGACTCCGGCCCGAAAAGCAGCGCGTCATGTTCCGTAAAGAAAAAATGCTGCACGCTCTCTCCATGCCTTGCACTGGTGGACACCAACCTCCGACCCGCGCCGTCGGCCTTCAGATACGCGTCGAGCGACGGCCAGACCGTCACATCCACATACGGCCAGTAATCAAGCCCGGCCCGGCGAAGATGCCGGTCGTCGATGGAAAAGCCCAGAGGTTCTATGAGATGAAGCCTGGTCCCCGTTCCCGCGCAAAGTCTGGCGATATTGCCGGTATTCGGGGGAATCTCCGGATGATACAGAACGATATGCAGCATGGGTATCTCACGTGGAGGCAGACCTTGCCGTCCTGCCGCGGACAAAAGACATCAAAAAAACGTCCGTGCCGTTGAGCGCGGACGTCAAAAAAGACGGCAGAACCGGCAGGCTGCCAGCATTATTGTCATAGACGGACGGCGGAACAGGATGCCCTCTTCCGCGCATGCTCGCATCAATGATGATGTCTGTTGGGAGAACTCTTCTTGATATAGGTGAGGGCACAGATCACCGCGAGGATGCCGACAAAAAAGAAAAGAAAGTCCATGACGCTCTCCTGGGCTTGAAAGGGAAGCCGCCGTTCAGGCGGACAATGCCTGCTCATCATACGCGCAAGCGTCTGTTTACGCAAGAGGGCACAGGGAAAGAAGACGCTCTTCCCAAAGAAAACGCCCCTTCCCTGACGCCTCCGTGGACGACGACTTCCCGATGTCCGATCATTGCAGAGGAAGAGGGCATGGGCTATCATGACCGCATTCTCCATTTTCACGTCTTCACAGGAAAAAACATGATACGAGTTGATCTTCATACCCATACCAACCATTCCCATGCCCGTGACAGCGTCCGGCAGATGTTCGATGCAGGTCAGGCCAGAGGCCTTCTGGTTCAGGGTTTTTCCGAGCACTCCCCCCGTCCCGAAGGATACGACTACCCTGAAGAGTACCGCGAACATCTTGCCGCAACCTTCGACGAATACCTGGCCGAAGTCGCCGATCTCAGAGAGGAGCAGAAAAGCAGGGGCATCACCGTACTTCTCGGTCTGGAAGTGGATTGGCTGGAAGAGGAAATTCCCTATATCCGCCGCATGACGCAATCCCATCCGTATGACTACCTCATCGGAGGCATCCATTTTCTCGGCCGCTGGGGCTTCGACTCTTCCGCAGACGGCTGGAAGGATCTGTCCTTCGAGGAACGCTGCGATCTGTACGTCCGCTACTACCGCACCATGAAAAGCATGGCGGAAACCCGTCTTTTCCATATCGTCGCACACCCCGACCTCATCAAGATCTTCTCCGTGGACGACTTTCACCGCTGGCTGGAACTTCCGGCCAGCATGGATCTTGTCGGAGATGCGCTCACGGCCGTGCGCGACGCGGGCATGGCCATGGAAATCTCTTCCGCCGGACTGCGCAAGAGCTGCCGCGAGATCTACCCCGGGCCGAAAATTCTGCATCTGGCCAGGAATCTCGGTCTGCCCATCACCTTTGCCTCCGACAGCCACGCAACGGATCAGGTGGCTTGGAACTTCGACACCCTGGCCCGATACGCAGCATCCGAGGGATGGACGGAAAGTCTCGTCTTCTGCAAAGGACACGTCACGACCATGGCCTTCAGCGTCGATCCCCTGCTCCGCCCCGTCCGGAAATAGCTCTGCAAGACTTTGCAAGCTTTCCGCCCTTGGCAGAGGAAAAAACCATGGTTATTCTTCCTTTCAGGCCTTAAGGACCTGTCAACTTCAGGAGTGACTATGACCAGCCAACTCAAGACCCTTCTGCTCATGGCCGGCCTTTCTGCCGTGCTCATCGTCATGGGCAGCGCCCTCGGCGGGCGACAGGGCATCATCATCGCCCTCGTGCTTGCCGTCATCATGAACATCGGAAGCTTCTGGTTTTCAGACAAGATAGTGCTTTCCATGTACCGAGCCCAGGAGCTTGCACCCGAAGACGCTCCCATGGTGCATCAGATAGTGGAAGAACTTGCCCAAAGAGCAGGCGTTCCCAAGCCCCGACTGTTCATCGTGCCGCAGGAAGCCCCCAACGCCTTTGCCACGGGACGTGATCCGGAACACGGAGTCATCGCCGTGACCGAGGGAATCATGCGTCTTCTGCCGCCCGAACAGCTGCGCGGCGTGCTCGGACATGAAATGGCCCACATCGCCCATCGCGACATTCTCATTCAGACCGTGGCCGGCGTGCTGGCCTCGGCCATAACGGCCATTGCCAACATGCTTCAGTTCTCCATGATCTTCGGCGGCGCACGCGACGAGGAAGGCAACAGCAATCCCCTCGGGGCCATTGCCATGATGATACTCGGCCCTCTTGCCGCAACTCTCATACAAATGGCCATTTCCCGCCGGCGCGAATACATGGCGGACGCCGCCGGCGCCTCATACTGCGCCGACCCCATGGCTCTCGCCGGAGCGCTGAACAATCTCGACGCCTACAGCCGTCATATTCCCATGCAGGCCAATCCCGCCACGGAAAACATGTTCATCGTGTCCCCTCTCACCGGCGATACCCTGCGCCGCATGTTCAGCACGCATCCTCCGATGGAGGAACGCATAGCAAATCTTCAGGAAATGGCCCGTACCGGACACTATCCGGCATAAGGTTCTCCCTCCGACCGTTCAGAGGCGGGGTCCGCGAAAGAGGCGGATCCCGCCTCTTTCGTCTCATTTTGGTCTTGCTTTTCCGAGGCGATTACGCCACCTTCTCAGCATACAGGCCGAATCCCTTTTCCAGCACAGGACGCTCCATGACCACACCGCTTTTTTCCGTTCCCGACAGTTTTGCCAGCCGAGGGCTGGAATATCTGTTTCACGTTCTGGACGAAGTCATGCCCATGCACGGCTCCCAGAAACGCGATCTTGCTCCGGCATGCCGCGACCTTTCCGCACTCCTTACCACCGATCGAGACGGCCTCAGCCGACCGTACTGGACGTCCCCGCGTCTGACCTCAGCCTATCTTCGCTATTTTCTTCCCTGGAATCTCGTACGACTCTCCGCCCTGCTGCCGGGACTCGATTTTGGTCCCGTGCCCGACGAACCGCTCATTCTCGACATGGGCAGCGGTCCGTTCACCCTGCCTCTCGGATTGTGGCTTTCCCGGGCGGATCTCAGAAAACGTCCGGTCACCATTGTGGCCAGCGATACCACGCCTCATATTCTCGAACTCGGACGCAGCATCTTTGAAGGCATGCGTTCAGAACTCGATCCCGATTGTCCGTGGACGCTGCGCATCATGCGCGCATCCGTGCAGCAGGCCCCGCGCCGTCTGTATGCAAAGCCCGGCAGCGTATGGATGATGACCATGGGCAATGTGCTCAACGAAATGGAGGAGCGTCGGGCGAAACCCGGCCACCAGATGACGGACCGTATGCGTGAGCTTCTGGAAAACGCATGGGACATGCTGGCGGAAAACGGCCTTGTGCTGTCCGTGGAACCGGGGACACGGCAGGGGGGACGTCTTATCTCACACCTGCGCAAAAGTGCGCTCGGAGGCGTGGAAGAGGAACCCGAATACGAGGACCTCACCGCCTTCGCCCTGCGGGAGGAACAGACCGGACGACGCGTGTATGAAGATGACGACATGGACGACGATATGTCGGATTTCGGTCTGCCTCCGCTTTTCACTCCTCTTTCTCCCTGCCCTCATACGGACAGCTGTCCCATGCTGAACCGCAGATCCACGGCATGGTGTCATGTAAACGCTCCGGCAGAACACGCCCCCCGGATTCTGCGTGAGCTTTCCGTCCGTGCGGGGCTGGACAAGGACTCCGTCAGCCTCTCCTTCGTACTTCTCAGAAAACTGGAAGAAGACGAGGAAATTCCGGCTTCACCGGTCCGCAGACGGGGCAAAGTGGCCGCACGTATCGTGTCAGATGCCTTCACCGTCCCCGGGTATCCGGGCAGAGCACGCTATGCCTGCACGCCGCTGGGGCTGGCGCTCATCCCGACATCATCGCATCTTCCCCCGGGAGCGCTCTGCGAAGCCTGGATCACGCCGGAACACGATCGAAAATCCCGCGCCGTCATTCTCAAACTTGAGGATCACTCCCCTCGTCGGCCTGCCTCCGGTACACGGGACGGACGTTCCTCTTCAAAACTCCGCCCCGACTACCCTGAACGTCGCCCTGCCGGAAAACGGAACGTCTTCCGAAACGGACACAGCGATAAAATTGAAGAAAAACAAAGGGATGATGTCCGAAAAAAACGTCTCCCGTCGAAAGGAAGCCCTGCGGAAAAACGACGGGAAAAAGCCTGATTCTCCTGTCTTCTTCTCTTTCCGCAAATCGCAGGGCTTTGCCTCTGGCTTTTTTTTGTGAAAGGAGCATACTTTTTTTCATCCGCTCCAAACAGGCCTTTCCCGCAAGGAGATCCCATGAACTCTACCGTTATCGTCACCATAGTCGTCGTCATCATAGCCGTCGTCGCGGTGCTCCTCATCAAGAAAAAGACTTCCTCCACCCTGGACAAGGACAATTCCGGACACGAAGAACATCAGGGGGATCAGGAACTGTACGCTCTCGGCATGAATCCCGTTTCCCCCAAACCCATCATGTACGCCCTCACCACATGCCAGCACTGCAAGAACACCAGAAAATTTCTTGACGAGAACAATGTAGACTACATTGTCATCTATCTGGACGAATATTCCGGTTCGCAGCGTTCCGATCTCATGGAAAAAGTGCGTACCTACAATCCCCGCGGAACGTTCCCCACCATACTGGTGCCGGGGGGCAAGGTCATTGTGGGGTTCCGCAAACAGCTCATGCAGGAGGCTCTGCTCCATGACGCCGGAACAACTGCTTGAACATCTGGCCAGATGCGCCGCAACCAAAGGATACTATCTCCACGCAGACCATGATCACTGTCTGGGCACTGCGGAAAGTCTGCTGGCCAACAAGGAACGGTACGGTTATATGTGCTGTCCCTGCAGACTGGCCTGTTCGGACAAACAGCAGGACAGCGACATCATCTGTCCCTGCATCTATCGTGATGCCGACATAGCCGAGTACGGAGCCTGCTTCTGTTCCTTCTATGTATCCGAGGAACACAAGGACGATCCGGACTTTTTTCCCGAAGTGGAAGAACGACGCGACCCCTCCCGGGGATTGTAGTGCATCCGGACAACACACCTCCTCTCCGTTGCAGATCTTCACGGCAGAAAAAGCCATTCCATGACCAGTCTCCGAGTGCCGCCGATACCTTTTTCTTCCGCACTATTCTGCTAAAAGCCGCCGCGCAGCAGAGAACGCCCGACGTCGGACGTACCAGCAGGAGACATTGCCGTCCGGATCTTCCGCCTCCGGGGGAGTCTTCGGCATAATCCTTCCGCGCAGCTTTCTACGGTTCGCCGTCTCTCGCCTGACCCGCGACGGACCACACTCTCCTTTTCCAGACAGAACTTTTCAGAACATGTCAATCTAAGAGACAAAAATCCTTGCCCATCCCCCTCGGCGCGTGACATACTTTTTCAAAAACAGGAAAAGGAGCTCTGATCATGCGCTGCGTTTCTGCCGTTGCCGCCGTTCTGGCGACCTTTGTTTTCTGTTTCCTGCCCCCCTGTTCTTGTCAAGCCGGGAGAGAAGAGAGCATTGTCCCCAGGCTGCTCAAGGTCGTTGCACTGAGCCGTCACGGCGTACGTTCTCCCACGCAGTCGCCGGAAACCCTTGCTTCATGGAGCACACGCCGCTGGCCGGTCTGGAACGTTTCTCCCGGCGACCTTACCGAACGTGGCGCCGATCTCATTCGTGCAGAATGGGCGGGCATGCGAAAGGCACTCGCCTTCGACGATCTGCTTCCCGCATCGGAATGTCCCGGTGAGGGCAGCATCCTCGTCTACGCCGACAATGAAGAACGCACGATGGCCACGGCCAGAGCCATGCTTGAAGGTCTCGCGCCCGGTTGCGGAATGAAAATTCTCTCACGCCCGAAAGGAACGGATCCCGTCTTTCATCCCGTGCGCAGCGGATTCATGAAGTCTCCCGTCCTCTCCCCTGCGGAACGGGCGACGCTCGCAGGAGAACTTTCCGCGTTGCAGACGGAACTTGGTGAAGACATAGCGCGGATAGCCTCTCTGCTCGGTCCTGCCGCCCCGTCGCTCTGTGCTCCGGGGCAGACCTGTTGCACGCTCGGCAGCATTCCCACGGTACTGGAATTTCCAGGAAAAAACTCACGCGGCAACGTCTCCCTGCACGGCGGACTGGCCATGGCCTCGACCGCAGCCGAAATTCTGCTGCTGGAAAGCCTTGAACGACCTGAACAGGCACAGGTCGTTCCAGCCCGTCTGCCCGATGCCAGGCCGCAGTATCCAGGCACGCCCGTGGAACGGAAGGCCCGGCAGATCATCATGGCTCCGCGCAGCGACAGACCCGACACGCTGCCTCTTGTCTTCGCCCCACGCTGGAAACCGACCCCGGTTCAGCTGAAAAACAATGAACTGCTGATCAATCCCGCTGCTGCGTTCAAGCTGCTGCGCGTGCATACCAGAGTACAGAACGCCGTACAGCGCTTTTCTCCCGTGGCCCGACAGGACGGCATGCCGCTGCTGCTGCTCATGACGGAAGTTCTGGCCGGAACCTCTCCGCTGAAAGAAGCCAACCGGGCGCAAGTCGTCGTCTTCTCCGGCCACGACACGAACATCGTCAATCTGGCGGGACTGCTCGGTCTTCACTGGAACAACACTCCTTTTCCCGCAGACAGCACTCCTCCCGGATCCATGCTGCTCTTCCGCCTCTGGGACACGCCGCAGGGAAGAGTCGTACAACCTTCGTTTCTGTGTCAGACCGGTACGGCCTTTCTCAGTACGGACGAAGCCGTCATGAGCGGCGCCGCTCTTCGACAGGAATCCCTTCTGCTTCCCAAAGCCTTCACAGAAACACCGGCAGGTCCCGGACTGACTCTGGATTCCTTTCTTGTCCTGGTGCACGGTCTTGCAGGAGACGAACTAGCCTCACGTCTGCCAGGACTTTTCACCGAAGAAAACAGACACTGACATTCCTGATCGACCTGAACGGCGTATCCGATCCTGACAAAAAGCGGCCGTCTGCCCCGGACAGACGACCGCTCTTTGCATAGATCAGTCAAGCAGCGACAAATGCCTCTGCCGCTGCGCGCAGGAACGCATGACCCGATCCGTGACGACATCCTCCCGATGGAGCGTACCTATCAGCAGCGGAGAATCGGGATTCTGTCCTTCATCCACCGCTCTGCCCGTCCCGGCATAGCAGTAAAGACAACCGTGCCTGCAGCTGCCGTAGGCACCTATGTCGATACTCTCTGCGCATCCGCAGGCCGGACGTTGATTCCCGTCCCTTTTCGCCTTCAGAGATGCATCCCCTATTCTGCCGATCAGCTCCGCATCCACGCACCGCCCGTGAGCTATCCCGAAGCGTGAAAGATCCATGTTCTCTGCACAGCTTTCCACGCGAAGGCCGTACGCGTGAGCCGCATCCGCCAGCTTTCCGACCAGATTCTCCTGCATTTCGGGAGGAAAATCCCGAAGACCGAGAGAGGCCATACTGTTCCTCGTATCGCGGTAGAAATCCAGAAAACTGATGACGCACTTTTCCGTGCAGGGGGCAAGCAGTGCGGCCAGTCTTTCAAACCAGCGCACATGATACTCGAACGTATACGTTCTGCTGAGAAAAACAGGATCGTAGCGCCAGATGACGCGATGCCTGCCCAAAAGGGAGGACAGTTTGCGGAAGGCAGGAATGAGCACGTCTCTTTTCGAGGGCAGTCCCGGTTCAGCATCTCTGCCGTACGGAGTCAGCGTAAACTGGAAATAATACGCATACTCCTTGAGCAGAGAAAGACGCTCCAGCATGGGCAGGGGATTCTTCGTCCAGAACACGAACCCGTCCACCACTTCGGGGGAAAGGCACACGCGACTCACCCTGCGTGGATTCACGGGATGACGCACAAGCACGAATCCTTCCTGAAGTCTGCGGAAGAACCAGTCCGCATGGCATGCCGGTATGTCCGTCCGACGGCTGACGCTTATGATCATGCTCTCTTTCCGTTCAGCTTCTCCACATTCTCATGAAATCCGCCGGGGATCCTCCTTCCGCAATGTGCCGCAGAAGCGAACTGCCGAACACCGCGGCATCGGGACGTACCTTCTGCGGAAGCGCAGCAAGCTGCTGCGGCGAGCGCAGGCCGAAGCCGAGCACCACGGGCAGCGTAAATTCCCCGCGCACACGGGAAAGCAGTTCCGGAACTTCGGGAGGAAGCTCTGCACGCTCGCCGGTCGTACCCATGACGGATACCGCATACACATATCCTTCCGATACGCCCGCGTAAAGTTTCATGCGCTCCTTACCGGTATTTGGTCCCACAAGAGGAATCAACGCCATTCCGTGCGCGGCGAGCACGGCGCGCATCGCTCCCGCCTCATCGAAAGGCAGATCAGGAACGATGAAGCCGTGCACGCCAGCCTCACCGGCATCGCGGGCAAGTTTTTCGACTCCGTACTGCAGAAAGGGATTCATGTATCCCATGAGCACCAGTCCGGCTCGGAATCTTCCCCGGCGTTCAAGCAGTCCCTCCATGATCCGGTGCAGCGTCATGCCGTTTTCAAGAGCAATCACGGAAGCTCCTTCCACCACAGGACCGTCGGCTACGGGATCGGAAAAGGGAACGCCTATTTCAATAATGTCCGCACCGCTTTCATCAAGTTCCCCAACAATGTTCCAGAACGCTTCCACCGAGGGATACCCCGCCGTGACAAAAGGAATGAGTGCCGTGCGTCCTTCGGCGGAGGCATCGCGGATCTTCTTTTCCAGAATATGCATGATATCGTCCTTTGCGGCGATGCCGCGTAAGATCAGAGATTGAGAGCCTTTTCCACGATGTCCATGTCCTTGTCGCCACGGCCGGAAAGATTGACCAGTACCCGGCTTCCGGGAGCAAAGTCTCCGGCATGCTCCAGCACCCAGGCCAGCGCATGGGAGGATTCCAGCGCGGGAAGAATGCCTTCCTCTCGGCAGAGAACCTGGAATGCGGCAAGCGCCTCATGGTCATAGACCACGCCGTACTTCACGCGGCCCGTGGCGGCAAGATATGCGTGCTCCGGCCCTACGCCCGGGTAGTCCAGACCCGCGGAAACGGAACCTGAAGGCAGAATCTGCCCGTCTTCGTCCTGAAGCAGCATTGTGTACTCTCCGTGGAGAACCCCGGGTCTTCCAAGGTTGATGGCGGCAGAATGCATGCAGCCCGGCTCGCCGCTGCCTCCTGCCTCCACTCCTATGATCCGCACCGATGCATCAGCCACGAAAGGCGTGAACATTCCTATGGCATTGGAACCTCCGCCTACGGCCGCCACCACATAGTCGGGCAGAGCTCCCGTGCGTTCCAACATCTGGGCACGGGCCTCACGGCCGATCACGCTCTGAAATTCACGGACAAGATCAGGAAAGGGATAAGGTCCCGCCGCCGTGCCGAAGCAGTAATGCGTACTGCTCTGAAGGGAAATCCACGCTCTGAGCGCAGCATTGATGGCATCCTTCAGGGTGCGGGAGCCGCTCTCCACGGCAACGACTTCCGCTCCCAGCAGCCGCATCCGCCGCACGTTGGAAGATTGCCGTTCCACATCCTCCGCCCCCATGTATACGATGCACTTCATGCCCAGTCTCGCCGCAGCTGCCGCCGTGGCCACGCCGTGCTGACCGGCGCCGGTTTCCGCGATGAGCTGCGTCTTGCCCATGTGCCGGGCCAAAAGAGCCTGTCCCAGCGTGTTATTGATCTTGTGCGCACCGGTATGCAGAAGATCCTCCCGTTTCAGCCACAGCTCGAAACCGAGTTTCCTCGAAAGCGAGGGACAGAACGTAAGCGGAGTCTCCCGTCCGGCAAAATTCACCAGGAGATCGCGCAGCTGCCGCTGAAACGTTTCCGAGGGCAGAATGGCCTTCATGGCCTCTTCCAGCTCCATGAGGGGCGGCATGAGCAGTTCCGGCACGAAACAACCGCCGAATTCACCGAAATATCCTTTTTTCATGATCTGTCACCTGTCCTTCCGTTTACCGTATCACCCATGGAGCTTAAAGCCGGACGCTCCTGCGCCCGCACCACTGCCACGGTCTCGGCCATTTTCTCCCGGCTCTTTATGCCCGGAGAGATTTCCAGTCCCGAATTGAAGTCCAGCCCGTCCGGAGAACAGACGGACAACGCCCTCGCCACATTCTCAGGCGAAAGTCCGCCGGAAAGAAACCACGGATGCGGAAATGAAAGCCCGCGAAGAGACTGCCAGTCCAGTACCCTGCCGCTGCCCATGCCCGCATCCAGAAGATACAGACCGCACGTTCCGGCAAGGGACGCGATGTCCTTTTCCAGAGCCTGCCGCGTGGCATATTGCGACGGCCACAGCACCCGGATCACCCGTTCCGCGGGAAAAAATTCCACGGCAGCCGCGCTCCGCTCTCCATGCAGCTGAACGTAGTCCAGCCCGGCAAGACGAACGATGCTGCGTATCTCCTCCGCGCTCTGGTTCACGAACACTCCCACGCGCTTCATGCCGTGGGTATCGAACCGGGAAACCTGCTGCGGCGTGACGTTGCGGGGGCTTTTCTCATGGAATACGAAGCCGCAGAACTCCACGCCCAGCGCGGCCGCCTCGTCGATGCGCCGCTGATCGCTCATGCCGCATATTTTAATCCGCATGACCGTGCTCCTCCCCCGTCAGAAGCCTGCGCAGCGCTTCTCCCGGCCGGCCGCCCTCCATGATCGCGGAGCCGACGAGCACGGCGGAAAATCCGCAGCGGGCGGCCTCTTCCAGATCCCGGCGTCGGCTCATGCCGCTTGCCGCCACCCACAGCTCACCGCTGCGGGGTGGGCAGCTTTTCGCAAGACGCAGACAGGCAGGTCTGTCCACGCGAAGCGAGACAAGGTCACGAGCGTTCACCTGAATGATGCGCGCGCCGCTCTCACGAGCGAGAGCGAGGTCATGTTCAGAAAACACCTCGACCACGGCTTCGACTCCGCCGGCTTCGGCCTGTTCACGAAGATCGCGAAGCAGGCGGACGTCCGGCGTCAGTCTCACGATGAGAAGAAGCGCAGATGCCGGAGTGGCCAGCGTGGCCGTCACCTGAAGAGGATGGAACAGAAAATCCTTGCGGAGCATGGGAACGGGCCTTCCGCATTCTGTCACGGTTCCGGCCATGCGGAAAAGAAAGTCGATCGAACCGTGAAAGTACCGCTCCTCGGTCAGCACGGACAGAGCGTTCGCACCACTTCCGACATACTGCCGGGCGACTTCCTCCGGTTCCAGAGACCCACATATCACACCCCGCGAAGGAGACGCCCTCTTGTATTCCGCAACCACGGCCGGAAGACCCGGCACGTTGCTCTTCAGAGCCTGCAGAAAAGGAGCCCTTATGCCCTGCCACGGCCTCATCGAGTTCTCGTCCATGCGTTCAAGAGCCGCCATCTCCTCTCTTTTGGCATCGATGAAACGTTCCAGTCCCGTCATGCGAGTACCCTCATGCCGGCACCTTCGGACACGCCCTTTCTGGCCATGGCCACACATTCCTCAAGCGTTCTTTCCTCTTCCAGCATATGAATGGCGAAGGCTGCATTCACCGCAACCATGTCCATCATGGCCCTAGGACCGCGACCTGCAAGAATCTCCTTCAGAACCGCGGCTGCTTCCTCCTTGTCCCTGACTTCCAGATCCTCCGGTTCGCACGGTTCAAATCCGTAGAGCGCAGGATCAAAGGTCATCTCATCCATCACCCCGTCGGTAATGAGCACGATGCGCGTCCTGCCCATGGTGGTCAGCTCGTCGTATCCGCCTGCGCCGTGGAACACTGCAACCTTATGGAAGGGACGCTTCTGAAGCGTGGCTGCAATGAGATCCACCTGGGACGGATCGCCGACTCCCATCATGAGATAATCGGGGCAGGCGGGATTGAGCATGGGACCGAGCATATTGAACAGCGTACGCATGCCGAGCTGCTTGCGAACAGGTCCCACGTTGGCAAAGGCCGGATGAAAATACGGCGCAAACTGAAAGGCAAAATTGCGCTCCTTCAGCATGTCCACAATGGCATCGGGATTCTTTTCCAGCGGCAAGCCAAGGCCTTCCAGTGCATCGGCGGCTCCAGACGTGGACGATACGGCACGGTTGCCATGCTTGAGCATGCGGTATCCCATGCCGGCCAGCGTGAGCGAGGTGGCCGTGGAGCAGTTGAAGGAGTGCTTGCCGTCGCCGCCCGTTCCCACGATGTCGATGCACTTTTCAGGAATGCCCGTCACCTTGACGGAACGAGCCAGCATGATGCGGATGGCCGCAGCAAGCTCCGACGGTTTTTCTCCCTTCATCCGCAATCCCATGAGCAGAGCGCCGGCCTGAGCGGGCGTCATGGTGCCGTCCAGCATGGAACCGAACGCCACTTCGGATTCCTCCTCCGTCATATCCCTGCCTCTGGACACCGACTCCAGAATGGAACTGATGGTGGGAGCTGCATGAACCGTGGGCAGAAGACTTCCGGGAAAGTTCTCCAGAAGCCGCAGACCGTCCGGCGTGAGAATGGATTCAGGATGATACTGCACCCCCACCCACGGCCTGTCCCTGAAGCGTATGGACATGACCTCTCCCTGCGGCCCGCGTGCGGAAACGGAAAGCAGCGGATTGGGATGCTCATCGTCCACGCGAACCACAAGAGAATGATACCGCCCCACCACCATGGGATTGGGCATTCCTCTGTACAGCCCCTTTCCGTCGTGCACGATTTCCGACGTCCTGCCGTGCATGATCACGGGGGCCGTCACCACATCGGAGCCGGCGTAAAGGCCGAGAATCTGATGGCCGAGACACACACCGAGCACGGGAATGCGGGAACTGAGCTGCCGGAGAAAGTCCAGACAGTATCCGGCTTGAGAAGGATGCCCCGGTCCGGGCGAAATGCAGACCATGCGAAGAGACGGATCATTGGCCAGAGCCACAAGACCGGGATCATCATTTCTGACCACGCGGGGACGATGTCCGAGCCGGCAGAAGGCCTGAACCAGATTGTAGGTAAAGGAATCGTAGTTATCGATGAGCAGGAACATGGAACTCTCCCGTTGTGAAGCATACCTGACGCATGATGGCCGACTTGTTGCACACCTCCTTCCACTCCAGAGCCGGAACGGAATCGTGAACGATTCCTGCGCCGGCCTGCCAGTACAGGCGCCCATCGCGTACCCACATGCTGCGGATGGTGATGCCCGTATCGAGATTGACGCCGTCCCTGTCGAGCCCGAGCCAGCCTATGCAGCCCGCATAGGGGCCTCTCGGACAGGATTCGGTATCGGCTATGATCTCCATGGCCCGCAGCTTGGGCGCTCCGCTCACGGTTCCGGCCGGAAACGTGGCGGCCAGCACGTCCACGGCATCCAGCCCGTCCTCAAGAAGCGCGGTGACGCGACTTGTCAGGTGCATGACATGGGAAAAACGTTCCACCATCATGAGCTTCTCGACCTCCACGCTGCCGGGTCTGGCCAGACGTCCGAGATCGTTGCGGGCAAGATCCACGAGCATCATGTGCTCCGCCCGTTCCTTGGGATCGGCCAGAAGTTCTGCAGCCAGAGCCTCGTCCTCCGCCACGCCTGCGCCGCGTCTGCGCGTTCCGGCAATGGGCGCGGAAAGAAGTCTGCCGTTCTCGCAGCGCACCATGACCTCGGGAGAAGATCCGAACAGCGTCATGCCCGGAAGACGCATGAAGAACATGTACGGCGAGGCGTTCTCGCTGCGCATGCGGCGGTACAGACTGAAGGGATCTCCGGTGAACGGCATGCTGAACCGCACGGAGGGAACCACCTGGATGGCCTCTCCCATGCGCAGCATTTCCCGTATGTGCCCCACAGATGCCTGAAAAACGGCTTCGGACGGTTCGGCATCCACGTCAGACTGGGCCGCAGAAGTGCCGCAGCTCCGGGCAAACGCAGCGCAGCGATCCATGTCCCTGTGACTGCCGAGACTTACCTGCGCGAGCCTGTTGTACATATGATCGAAGAGCAGCAGCGTCCCGGGAAGGCAGAGCACGCACTCCGCATCTTCCGGCTTCATGACCGGGGCCAGCTTCGGATGAAAAAGCGACGCCATGCCGAAACCGAAATATCCGCACAATGAACGGGTGATGGGCGGCAGATCCGGAGCCTTCGGATCAGGCAGCACTTCCAGAGCGCGCATGACGGATCTCAGCCCCTCCACAAAGGGCATGCCGCTGAACCTGGAAAGTCCGGAAAGACGATCATCCCTTATGAGGCAATCAAGTTTTCCCTCACGGCACCTCAGATAGAGCGCCATGTCGCAGGCCAGCACGCTGTAGCGTCCCCATCGTCCGTCGACTTCCGCGCTTTCCAGAAGTATGCCGTCCCCTCCCCGGGCCATGTCCAGGAAAAGACTGATGGGCGTATCCATGTCCGCCGGAAGATGGCGGACATGCTGGCGTACCCGAATGGGCGATGTCCTGATTGTCGTCATATCGAACCTCGTGAAGTTAAAAAAAAATGCCGTCCCCCGGAGAGGGGACGGCATTCACGTTTCCACCAGAAACAGCAACTTTTCAGCTACGCGTCAAGACCGCATCCTCTCCCTGAAGAAAAGATACGCCACCACCACTGACCGGCGAAGGACATGATGAAGACGGATGCGGACATGAAACACTCCTGAACGTCACTGACAAATTTATTTCTGTGTATGCAAGAACGTTTTTTTTGTCAATGCGGCAGAACTATATTTCTTCAGCTTCCCGATTTTTCTTTTGAAAAACGGCTTTTCTCCCCCTGACAGGCCATGAAGGACTGCTCCGTCCCTTCCCGTGCACGGCAGAGACGGCCCATTAAATATGAACGCATGAAAAAAGACTTTTTCATGCGCTTGACAGTTTTTCCAAACCGGAGCTATGAAGAAGAAAAAGGTTGGAAATCATGTTCAGCACGTTCCGTCCCGGCTATTTTACCATCGCCAGCAGCTTCGGTTGCTGGTGCTATGCGTATTATCCCCGGCCATGCGGCGGGCTGTGCTGATTTCTTCCGTCACACAGGAATATAAAGCCGCAGGCATATGCAAGCCGGCGGCTTTTTTCATAGACGCCGGAAGCCTGCAAAGAAGAGGTTTCACATGGAAGTCGGCGCTCTCAGAAGATTCAACCGCATCATCAATCCCAAAACAGGCCGCGCCATCATCGTTCCCATGGATCACGGCATGTCCGACGGCGCTCCCCGCGGACTGAAGGACATGGTCAAGGCCATCCACGACATGGACGCGGGCATGGCAGACGCCGTGCTTCTCCACAAGGGACTCATCCACAAGGCCGATTACGAATCCCATATGCGTCTCGGCTTCATCATGCACATTTCAGCTTCCACCTGTCTGTCGCGCAGACCCAACAAGAAGATGCTGGTCGGCGACGTGGAAGAGGCCGTACGGCTCGGTGCGGATGCCGTATCCATCCACATCAATCTCGGCGACGACGATGAAAGCATGATGATGTCCGATGCCGGCAGGATCGCCAAGGAATGCAGCCTCTGGGGCATGCCTCTGCTCATGATGGTATATGCCCGCGGCCACGACGTGGACAGCTATGATCCGCGCAACATCGCCCACTGCGCCCGCGTGGGCGCGGAACTCGGCGCCGACATCGTGAAGGTTCCCTATACCGGCGATCCGGAGACCTTCGCCGACGTGGTGGAAGACTGCGGCGTTCCCGTGCTCATTGCCGGAGGCCCCAAGCTTGATTCCACGCGCAAGCTTCTGGACATGGTATACGGTTCCCTGCAGGCCGGAGGGTCCGGTCTTTCCGTGGGCCGCAACGTCTTCGAACATCCGCGTCGCGTGGCACTGCTCAAGGCTCTGCGCGCCATGGTGCACGGCAACGCCTCCGTGGAGGAAGCCCTGGAACTCATGGACGAAAAGTAGACGGGCAGGAACGCAAAAAGCTTCCGACTTCCGATATTTTCCTGTTGACAGATTTCTTTCTCTGGGATTAGTAATTTTTTAAACTTTCAATGGTTGTTGTCATGCATACTCTGTATTCCGCCACCGCCCAGTTTGAAACCAACGGCTTTACCTTTGGTTTCTACTTTTATTTTACCGGGTCCTGTGGTCGGAAGGATTGCTGACAACCAGAGTTTGCAAAACTTCGGGCCGCAGGCGAAACAAGCCGGCGGCCCTTTTTGTATGCTGACGCCGCCATGCAGCCCCAACTTTCAAAAGAAGGAACTCCTTATGGAACTCGGCACCAAGAAAAGACTGACCCGCATCTTCAATCCCGACACCAACCGCACCATCATCGTTCCCATGGATCACGGCATGACCATCGGTGCTCCCGACGGACTGGTGGACATCCGCAAGGCGGTTGACGACATGAATGAGGGCGGCGCCAACGCCGTGATCATGCACAAGGGGCTCATCCGCGCTTCCGGTTGTGCCGACGCCAATGCCGATCTCGGCCTCATCATGCACATTACCGCCTCCACGGAACTGTGCCCCAGCGGCAACACCAAGGTACTCACCGGATCGGTGGAGGAAGCCATCCGTCTCGGTGCGGACGCCGTCTCCATCCACATCAACCTCGGCGACGCCAACGAACGCGAAATGCTCTACAACGCGGGCGTGATTGCCGATCATTGCAACCGCTGGGGCATGCCTCTGCTCATGATGCTCTACGGCCGCGGCGGTCTCATCCGCGACAGCTTCACCACCGAAGTCGTGGCCCACTGCGCCCGCGTGGGTGCGGAACTCGGCGCCGACATCGTAAAGGTCTCCTACACCGGCAGTCCCGAGTCCTTCCATCGCGTCACCGCATGCTGCTGCGCTCCCGTAGTCATCGCCGGCGGCGAACGCATCGACTCCACGCGCAAGCTGCTGCAGATGGTCTATGACTCCCTGCAGGCCGGAGGCGCCGGCCTTTCCATCGGCCGCAACGTGTTCGAGCATCCCCGCCGTGTGAACCTCATGCGCGCCATGAACGCCATCGTGCACTCGAATGCCTCCGTAGACGACGCCATGGCTCTCGTCGGCGAAGACTAGTTAGCAAGGATCTCCCATGAACATCTATTTCAAGAGCGTGCCCTTCAGCAAAAACGACGTGACTCTGGCGCTGGAATCCGGTGTGGACGGCGTCATCGTTCCTGCCGACAAAGTTGATTCCGTTGCCGTACTGTCCCGGATTCCCGTTCTGGCGGAAAAAGACATGCCATCCTGCACCATGAATGCCAAGGCCGACGAGGAAGCCATCCGCGACAGTCTCCGGGCGGGCAGACAAGTGACGCTGGCCCGGGGCTGGGAAGTCATTCCTGTGGAAAACCTTCTTGCTCAGTGCGACAACGTCGTCGCCGAAGCAGGCAGTCTGGAGGAAGCCGTTCTGGCGTCCGGCATTCTGCAGCGCGGGGTGCAGGGCATCGTGGTGCTGCCCGAAGCCATCGGCGACCTCAAGGAAATCATCGCACGCTGCAAGATCAGCCGCGAACATGAAGAGCTTCAGGAAGCCGTGATCACCCGCGTGGAACCTGCGGGACTCGGACACCGCGTATGCATCGACACCATGTCCATGCTGCATTGCGGTCAGGGCATGCTGGTGGGAAATTCCAGCGCATTCACCTTTCTCGTCCATGCGGAGACCGAACACAACGAATATGTGGCCTCCCGTCCCTTCCGCGTGAACGCCGGTGCGGTGCACGCCTACATCCGCCTGCCCGGAGACACTACGACCTATCTTTCGGAAGTGGTTTCCGGCACACAGATGCTGGTGGTGGATCACACGGGCGCGACCAGTCTCGCCACGGCGGGAAGGGTCAAGATCGAAGTGCGTCCCATGCTCCTTGTGGAAGCAAAGATCGGCGACAAGACGGGAGCGGTGTTTCTTCAGAACGCCGAAACCATCCGTCTCACCGCGCCTGACGGCACACCCGTAAGCGTAGTTTCGCTGAAACCCGGCGACAAGGTGCTCTGCCGCACCGATGAGGCCGGACGCCACTTCGGCATGCGCATCAAGGAAGACATTCAGGAGAAATAGATCATGGCTGAGCCTTTCCAGATTCCCGGTCTCACAGAACTGCGCGAACAGATAGACGACGTGGACTCCCGTCTGCTGGAACTCATGAACCGGCGTGCCAGCCTCAGCGTGGCCGTGGGGGAAGCAAAGAAACAGGTTTCGGGCAAAGTCTTCGATCCGGCCAGAGAGGCCCGTCTTCTGGAAAGGCTCGCCGAGCGCAATACAGGGCCGCTGAAGAAAGAGCACATCGCGGCCATATGGCGCGCCATACTCTCCGCTTCACGCGCCCTTCAGAAGCCGTGCACCGCAGCCTATCTCGGTCCGGAAGGAACCTTTTCCTACTTCGCTGCCAGAGACTTCCTCGGCGAGTCCATGGCCTTCGTGCCCTGCCGTGATTTCAACGAAATCTTCCGCGGCATCAGCCTCGAAGAATTCGACATGGGCGTCATTCCCCTGGAAAACTCCATACACGGCACCATCACGCAGAGCTTCGATCTGTTCTCCCAGTATCAGGTAAGCATACAGGCAGAGTTCTACTCCCGCATCTCCAACAGTCTTCTCAGCCGGGAAACGATGCTGGAGGACGTCAAGACCGTCTATTCCCATCCCCAGCCTCTTGGCCAGTGTGCCTCCTGGCTGCGCGCCCATCTTCCCGCCGCCAGACTCGTGTCCGTGGAATCCACGGCCGCAGCCGCATGGAAGGCGGCAGACGAAAAAGGCGCAGCATCCATAGGACACCGCAGCATGGCGGAAAAACTCGGCATGCACGCTCTTGCCGACAACATTCAGGACGATGCCTCCAACTGGACACGCTTCGTGCTCGTCCGTCCCGGGGATGCTCCTGCCGGAGGAGGCCATCCGGAAGAGCCTGGCCGCTTCAAGTCTTCCCTGCTCTTCACTGTTCCCAACAGAGCCGGAACGCTCAGCGACGTTTTGAACGTCTTCTCAGCTCATGGCGTGAACATGACAAAACTGGAATCACGTCCCATGAAGGGCAGCTGCTGGGACTACATCTTCTTTGCCGACGTGGAATGTGATCTCTCCTCTTCCGACAGAGCAGAACTCATCCGCGACCTCGGCGCATACTGCACCTCCGTGCGCGTTCTCGGATGCTACCCCGAAGGGCCGCGCCTCGACTCCACCGTCAACACTACAGGTTTCTGATTCATGATCACGCTCCAAGCCCCCGCTTCAAAATCCGTCTCCCATCGAACCCTCATCGCCGCCGCCCTGGCACACGGGTCCTCGCAGGTGCATCACGTACTCTCAAGTGCCGATCTGGAACGCACGCGCGGCATTCTCCATGCCGCCGGAGCCGTGCTGAAGGACCTGGGGGACGGCAGCTGGAGCGTACAGGGCATGGAGCACGGACCTGTCGGGGGGACGAAGAATGCGCTCGACTGTCAGGTGGGAGAATCCGGCACGACCTGCCGTCTGCTTACTGCAGTTCTCGCCGCCGGACACGGTTCCTTCCGCGTTCACGGAGTGGAAAGAATGCACGAGCGTCCCATAGGAGCCCTGACGACGGCCCTTCAGACACTCGGAGTACGCATCGACTTCGAGAACAAAAACGGATATCCGCCTCTTGTCATTCATACCGACGGGCTTGCCGGAGGCGATGCGGAGCTGAGCATGGACGAATCGAGTCAATATCTTTCCGGCCTGCTGCTCGCCGCTCCGCTCGCACGACGTTCCACGCGGATCTCCCTCGTAGGCAGGAAGGCGGTATCCTGGCCCTATGTGGGACTGACTCTTCAGGTCCTGGAAGATTTCGGCATCGACTTCACCGTTGAAGTTCAGGAAGACGAACTCTGGAAGAGCGTCCCCTGGAGGAGCGTGACCAAAGCCATACCCGGGCATCTTCGCATCACCGTGCGCCCCGGCAGCTACAGAAGCGGCGACTACAGGGTGGAAGGCGACTGGTCCGGAGCCTCCTATCTGCTTGCGGCCGGAGCCGTAGGGCGGGAACCGGTTCTGGTTACGGGACTTCGTTCCGACTCCCTGCAGGGCGACCGCGCCATTCTGGATATTCTCCGGAACATGGGAGCCTCCGTCGAACTCCGGAAAGACGGTATTCTGGTCAGCCCCTCGTCTCTCCACGGCATCACCGTGGACATGGGGGCCTGTCCCGACCTTGTTCCCACCGTGGCCATGATTGCCGCCTCCGCCTCCGGCGAAACCCGCATCACCAACATTGCCCATCTGCGCATCAAGGAATGCGACCGCCTTTCCGCCTGTGCCACGTCCCTGTCACTTATCGGCGTCGGAGCGGAAGAAGGGCCGGACCATCTCACGATTCACGGTATGTTCCCGCAGGTTCCCGCCATACCCGAAGGCACGGTCTTTCCCACATGGAACGATCATCGAATGGCCATGTCCGTCTCCCTGCTCGGTCTTGCCCGCGGTCAGCGCGTACTCGTGGACGATCCCGCCGTGGTGCGCAAGTCCTTTCCCGATTTCTGGAATGTATGGAGCGCTCTTGTATGAGCGAGCGCATCGTCATCGTCGGCTGTCGCGGACGCATGGGTTCCATGCTCATGGAGCGTTTCCGTCATGAGTCCGGAATATCACCCGCAGGCATCGACATTCCCTTTGAAAACGGCACCGTTGCGGAAGCATGCCGGGGGGCACGCATGGTGCTTCTCTGCATTCCGGCCACTGCCATTGCCGACACCATAGACATCCTGCGTCCTTTCATGTCGCCGGACACCATTCTTGCCGACATCACCTCGGTGAAGGAACTGCCCATGCAGCACATGGAAAGCCTGTGGGATGGCCCGGTGGTCGGAACGCATCCGCTTTTCGGTCCGGTTCCGGCGCAGGACCTGGAACTGCGCGTGACCATAGTACCGGGCATGAGGGCTTCAGAAGACGACATACTATTCGTGGAAGGCCTGTTTCAGGGCTTCGGCTGCGTGACATTCCGCGCCACGGCCGAAGAACACGACATCGCGGAAGCCAAGATACAGGGCATGAACTTCATTACAAGCGCGGTGTATTTCGCCATGACGGCGGAAGACCCCGCGCTTCTTCCGTACATAACGCCATCTTTTCTGAGGCGCATGAATTCCACGGAAAAACAGCTCATGGAAGACGGGGAACTCTTCACATGGCTTTTTGAAGCCAATCCCCACAGTCAGGCCATGACGCGTCAGTACCGCAATCTGCTTTCTCTCGCCGCTGCCGGCGATATTGACCTTATTCTGCATAAGGCAAGATGGTGGTGGATGGAAGGCGAGGACAGAAAAACCATACACGAGGAAGCCCGTAAGGTGGCCCTCCAGTCGGCCCGCATGGGGTTGAAAAAAGGACAACAATAATGCGTTACAGTCTGTTCGGCGAATCCCACGGCCCGGCCATCGGCATCGTGCTGCAGGGCGTTCCTTCGGGACTTGACATCGACACGGATTTCATCCGCAGCGAAATGGCGCGCCGCGCCCCGGGGCGCTCCCCGCTTGCCACGGCACGCAATGAAAAGGACGAAGTGCGCATTCTGAGCGGCGTGTTCGAAGGCAAGACCTGCGGCACGCCTCTTTGCGGCGTCATAGAAAATACCGACACACGCTCACGGGATTACGCCGCCACCCGCTGGCTCGCCAGACCGGGCCATGCCGACTTCGCAGCGCACCTTCGCTATCATGGATTTGAGGACTACCGCGGCGGCGGACATTTTTCCGGACGCCTCACCGCGCCTCTGGTCTTCGCCGGAGCCGTGGCAAAGCTTGCGCTGCGGGAAAAAGGGGTGGAAGTACTGGCCCGCATCAGAAGTGCGGCGGGCATCGATGACGTTCCCCTCAATCCCGCCCGTCCCGACGTTGAGGCTCTGCGCGCGGCAGGGAAAAAAAACTTTCCCGTGATCGACGATGCACAGGGAAATGCCATGCAGGATGCCATTCTTGCGGCCCGTGCCGAGGGAGACTCCGCAGGCGGACTTATCGAATGTCTTGCTCTCGGCCTTCCCGCCGGACTCGGAAGTCCGGACTTCGATGAAAATCTCGAAAGCATCATCGCCCGCCACGTGTTTGCGGTACCGGCCGTCAAGGGACTCTCCTTCGGAGCCGGCTTCGCCCTTGCCTCCATGCGCGGAAGCGAAGCCAACGACGTTTTTGTGCCGGGCGACACACTGCGGACCCGTACCAACAACAACGGAGGCATCAACGGAGGCATCTCCAACGGCATGCCCGTGGTCTTTACCGTGGTCATCAAACCTACGCCTTCCATCGGAAGGGAGCAGAAAACCGTGGATATGCGGACTGGCGAAGCTGCACTGCTTACCATCACCGGCAGGCACGATCCGTGCATTCTTTCCCGCGCCGTTCCCGTCATAGAGGCCGCCTGCGCACTGGCCGTCACGGAAATTCCGGGAGTGCTTTCATGAAAAATCTCGTGCTGATCGGCCTTTCCGGCTGCGGCAAGAGCACCATTGGAAAGCGTCTTGCCCGAAAACTCCGCATGCCGCTTCTGGACACCGACACCATGATCGAAAAAAACTCGGGACGCACCATTCCCGATATTTTCGCCCGGGACGGTGAAGAAGGGTTCAGAACCATGGAATCAGCCTGTGCCCGGGAAGCCGCCGCATATGACGGCGCCGTCATATCCACGGGGGGAGGCATGATCCTGCGCGGAGAGAATATGGATGCACTGTCAAAAAACGGCATCATCGTGTTCATAGACCGGCATCCTTCCCATATTCTGCGTTCCACGACACTGGGCGACCGTCCTCTCGTACAGAATGACAGAGACAGACTCTTCCGTCTGTACGCCGAACGAATCGCTCTGTATCGACGCCATGCAGATGTGACCATTCCCAATCATGGTGGTCCCCGTACCCTCAAAAGGCGCATTCTGCAGATTCTGCGTCATTACCACCGCATAGCCAGCGACTGAACCGGAGTTCCCATGAGTCACTTTCTCGACGGAAAAAAACTGGCCGTCATCGGCGACCCCATAGAGCACAGTCTTTCCCCGATCATCCAGCAGGCCATGCTGGATGAACTGGGACTGGCCTGCATCTACGAACGCATTCGAGTCCCCGCGGGAACCGCCGCAGTCTGGCTTTCCGGTGCTGCGTCCATGAATCTGGCCGGATTCAACGCCACCATGCCGCACAAGACCGATCTCGTCCCGCTCATGGACACACTCTCCGACGACGCCCGCATGTACCGCTCCGTGAACACCGTGGTCATGCGCGACGGGCGCTTTCACGGATACAATACCGACGGCGCAGGCTTTCTTCACGCTCTTCACGACGAAGGCATCCGACCTGAAGGTCGCCATGTCGTCGTATTCGGAGCCGGCGGAGCCGCCCGATCCGTCGTACTCAAGCTGACTTCCGAAGGCGTGGCATCCATCACCGTCTGCTGCCGCACCCCTTCGAAAGCTGAAGAGCTTGTCAGAAGCTCCGATCGCGTGCATGTGGCCCCTCTCGGCGGGCAAGACACGCTGAAGGCTCTGCACGGGGCAGAACTGTTCATCAACTGTACCCCTCTCGGCATGCAGGGTGTCCCTGCACAGTTCTCCGATTTCGAGTTTCTCGACGCGCTTCCGGTCTCGTCCCCGGTATGTGATCTTATCTACCGCCCGCTCAGAACCAGACTTCTGGAAGAAGCGCAAAAACGCGGTCATCAGACCGTGAACGGTCTCGGCATGCTCATCCATCAGGCCATTCTTGCTCTGGAGCAGTTTGCCTCTCAGCCGCTTGATGCCTCCCGCATGAAGGCCGCCGTTGAAAAAAGGCTTCTGCCCGTCCTCAAACAGGGCCTCTGACAGAGACTCCGACTGCATGAAAAAGGAGTCGGTGGAAAACCATCGACTCCTTTTTTTCAGTCCATACCAATAGTATCTGCGCTTGTCATGCTCCGGCGTCAGCACTCTGAACGAACGTCCATGCACGCCGCAGGGAGAGCAGGATTCTCATCCGAAGTTCCCGCCGACACGATCACAACGCCGCAATGATGCGGTCGCACCAGCCATCGACCTCGTTCCTGCTGCCGGAATAGTCGCCTTCCACCTTGAGACCTTCCTCCATGATCTCCGCGCCGAGTCCGGCAAGACGGCCTTCAATGACGTCCACGGCTCCGCAGAAATGCTCGAAACTGCTGTCGCCGCTGGCAAAACAGGCCGCCTTCTTGCCCTTCACGCCGATACGATCGAATTCCTCATACAGCGCGTTGAAATCGTCCTGCATTTCCACCTCATCGGTTCCCCATGCGGAACAACCGAACAGAACTGCGTCATAACCGTTGCACAGTCCTTCCGCAGTCACGTCGGCGGCATTGCTCACCGTTACATCATGTCCGGCATGACCTATCCGTTCACCAAGAGCCTCGGCAATACCAGCGGTATTGCCCGTCGTTGAGCCATAAACAATAAGCACTTTCATATCGTTTTTTCTCCAGCCCCCGAAAAAAGCAGGCGACAGGGCAGCCATCCGCCCCGACACCACGCCGGGGTACGGACAAAGCCTGCCTTCCCGGGGAATATGTGTCCGCTTTTTTTGTTCGGCGAAGATAGGCCGTCTTTCTCCGCCGTGCACGACCAGGAACTACGCGCCCCTGCAACAAGGAAGGGGCGGATGCAGAACAGAAATATCCGGCCGGACGCACGCTGTGAGTCGGGCGTCCGGCCGAGGGGGGGGGAGGAGACTGAAGCACAAGGCTTCAGAGCAAATTTTTGCCGGTATGCCGTTCTCATGCATACCGGCAATGCGGAGGAGACTTTCCGGGAGTACCTGTATGTCCCGAAAAGTATGGCGAACATGATGATGGATCTGCAGGTCCATGCTCCTGCCGCTCGGCAGAGAAATTTTGCCGGAACATCCAGACATATGTTCCGGCATGAACGCCGCCTCGGAGTCTGCGACGCTCTTTATGGAGGCCCGAAGACGCTCGGATCGCCTTCGGACTGTATGGGCTGTGATCATGTGCCCGGCGTCTCTCGGACCGTTCCCCACCATGGGGAACGGTCCTGCCGCACCAGGAGACTGAGGTATCCACCTCAGCAAGGGAATACGACCCGGTCGTATTCCGATATCTTGCGGGAAAACCCGCGAAATTTTGCCGCCTGACGCCTCCGGCACCGACCGGATCAAGCTGTCGTCAGGCGGCCTTGGGGGGGGGGAGGTCAATGTCTTACCGATCCCTGCTCGGCCGTTGCGAACACTCTGAAATTTTCAATGAGCCGTCTGTCCTTGTCTCTGCGTCAACCGGACTTCTCTTGTTGCCCGGCAGTCCTGCTGCGCGAGGACAACTTCTTCCGGGAATGAACCGCCTGCGTTCCTGCTGTTCATCCCTGTTGAAATCGACACTAATGAAAACGAATTTCAATGTCAACTTAAATTCGATTTTTTCTCGCTATTTTTGAAAAATAATTTCAACTATGAGGTATCCCAGTAATTTAATATATAAAATTATTTCTTACAGCATCAGCATTCCGCAGACGCCATGACGCGGCATACCATCATGCGCGTGCATCAGGCACAACGGTTGTCCGCAGTTCCGCCACGGCCGCAGCAGTTCCGGATATGCTCATCCGCTGCAGACATCGTACGGAAAAGCCGCCCGGAAGCAGCGCATCTTCCTGAGGGCGGCTTTTCATACAATGCATATTTATTGATACGGGCGGTGGATTCCCATCCTTAAAGAAGGAGAAAGACCTGCCGGACGCTCATCGGAGATACCCCGGACCGTCGTCCTTCCGGCACAAGGCGCCGAGATGGACTCTTGTCTGCAGCCGAAACAGGATCCCCTGGCGTGCGCGGGATACTCTCTCATCGGAGTCCTCGGGACAGAGCCGGAGAAAATTGCTCTACAGCCGCCCTTCCCTTAATGTTCCAGCTTGAAACGTATGCGCAGAACGCCGCCGTCATCCGGCTTCCATTCATGGGAAACCCAGACGAACTTCCCGCATTCGGCCGTATGAGCAACATGCTCCCCTATGCAGGGACAGGCATCCAGCGGGCCTTCCGGCGCATCAGGATCGCCTATATAGACGATACGCAGCGTATCGCCGGCGCCTTCCGGCAGACGGGCAAGGCTGAACATCCGGGCCGCCTCCTCGCGGCTCATGTTTCGAGCCACCACAGGCAGATCACGGGCCAGAACTTCATTCACCTCCGCACTGACGGACGCCGCGTCTTCTGCGGAAAGATCGTGCGGAAAATGAAAGTCCACCTTGGACTTGTCGGCATTGATATGCGTGGAAAAACAGCGGGGGCAGCCGTAGCGGCGGATGAGAACGCCGCTCAGCGCATGCTCCGCCGTATGCATCCGAGGATCATATTTCTTACTCATGAGTGTCTCACTCCTTGTTTTCTGCTGTGCTACCGCAAAAACACGGGAAGGAAAAGATGAAGAGGTCGGCCCAAGTCGGACGCTTCGCCCTTTTCTCTCCAGACAAAGAGGGGAAAAACCTTTCTTTCCCCTGGTCGAGTCCGATCAGCTCCCTCTGATGCGGCTTCCACGGATCAGCGTCCGGCAGGAAGTACGCAACTCCTCAATTCAATTTTTTTTACCGATTAAGGCCGATTCAAGGGCCATTCCGCCTTCTTTTCGACGCATTTTTCCGCCTGACGGGGCTTCCGCAAGCCTTTTCCGAGTGCCGGATCATTTTCACAGAAGAAGGACAAGAGGATATTTTTATATATTATTTCAATATATTATAAATATTATCAAGTCTGTGACACGAGAGCGGAGTTTTTTTGACAGTCAATTATAACACATTGAATTAATAAAAAAATATGAAAAATTTTTCAACTTTTTACTGAAAAATATTATTTTGTTAACATTTTTTTATTGCTTAAATAACAACTTAATTCTAAGCTGCGCTCATGGAAAAAGAGGGATTTTCCATATTGGTGTTAATCAACCACTTTTTTTCAAAGGAATGATTACCATGAAAAAGCTTGCTACTCTTCTTCTGGCTGCCGGCATGGTTGTTGCCGCATCCGCTCCTGCGTCTGCTGTCGACGTGAAGATGGACGGTGAATATATATTCACCTTCATCACCGGTCAGAGAATCGACTCCGCCAGCAACTTCGACGGTGCTGGTCAGCGTTTCCGTCTCGGCATGACCTTTACCGCCTCTGAAGACCTCTCCGGCTATGTGCAGCTGCAGGCCGGTATCGACGCCGAGGACGACACCATCTACGACTGGGGCACCAGCAACAACGCCAAGACCAAGCTTGGCGTTCGTCAGGCTTACATCGACTGGATGATTCCCAGCACCACCGTCAAGGTTCGCATGGGTAAGCAGCTCGTCGGTCTTCCCGAAGATGCCTTCGGCAAGAACGCCATCATGCATCCCGGCCTGAACAGCCGTGACGGCGTTGTACTCTCCTCTCCCGTGACCGACTGGCTGGATCTCACTGCTTTCTGGGTGCGTGCTGGCTACAACAACTGGGAAGACAGAGATGCTGAACTCGATTACGGCAACGACACCAGCCTCGCCAGCAAGTCCGATCTGTTCGCGCTGTCTGCCGCCCTGAAGTTCGACGGCCTCTCCGTCACTCCTTACGCCATGTACGGCTCCATTGATGACGGTGCCAACACGCCCTACTCCAGCGATGACGGTGGATTTGACGGCAGCGGCGACGCCTACTGGTTCGGTGTGACCAGCACCTTGAACTACTTTGATCCCTTCGTGCTGAAGCTCTCCGGCGCTTACGGCGGCGTGGCTTATGATGCCACCGAAAACTTCGACCGTTCCGGCTGGTATGTGCAGGCCAAGGCTTCCTACAAGACCGCTTATGGTACCCCCGTTCTGGGTGCCTGGTACGGCTCCGGTGACGACAGCGACTCCAAGGCCATCCATCAGAACTGGATTCCTTCCGTCGGCGGCCGTTTCCATCCTTCCTTCAACTTCGCTCCCGGTGAATACGGTCTGTATGACCCCCAGAGCACTGCTCACCACTCCATCGCCGGTACTTGGGGTATAAAGGCCGGTATCGAAGACGTCAGCTTCCTTGAAGATCTGACTCACGACTTCGCCGTGATCATGTACAGAGGTAACAACAGCAGCAAGTGGGCTGCCGATGAGAACCCCATCGCCTACATGACCTCCTCTGACACCGTGGTGGAATTCAACCTGTCCTCCACCTACCAGATCTACAAGAACCTGGCCGCCAACCTCGAACTCGCGTACCTCATCAACGACTTCGACAAGAATGACCACGCTGGCTTCGCCCTGGACAACGACATGGACGAAGACGCCTGGAGCGCTGCTCTCAGCTTCGCCTACAAGTTCTAATTCGACGCGGACTTAGTCCGCATCGGGTCTGGACCTGATACCTGCGGGAGAGGATGAAAATCCTCTCCCGTTTTTTCGTGCCGTTGTTTTCCACGGATCTGACGTTCAAACACGACTTTGCGCACCGACCGGGGGAAAAACCTGCATCCTCATTCAGCACTCTTCCGGAACCCGCAGGTTCTTTATCTTCCCGCACACGGAACAGTCCCTGTTCCGCCGTCCGATTCATGACGCCCGCCGCGTGATGTCAGGAATATCCCGACAGGTAGACAACGGGGCACCGCCGAAAGGCGCGTTTCAAACTCCGTCACCTTTTGGCAGGCAGGGGCTTTCTGAACTTTCCTTTCTCCGTGTGGCCGCTCTTGCGCAGCAGAGCCTCGGAACACGATGAGCACTGCTGATGCAGCCTCAGATATCGGCATGCCCATGCCCGTTCCGAACGTCACCCCCATGCCGACGGCATGAAAACAGACCTGCCGGGCGCAAATGCGGGGACGCGTCACCATGCTTTTCCTGCATCGCTCCGGAACAGCCGGAATGCCTTCCTATCGAAAACTCTCCGGTTCGGAGCAGGTCTTTTCCAGTGCGTCCGCCTGCGTTCACTTCCTTCGGACGGAACGAAGCCGTATCATTTGCCGCGCAGAAGACTCTGCACATCCTTGTCATGGCCGAGAACGAGTACGCTTTCCCCGGCCTGAAAACAATGCGACGGTCCGGGCATGGGCTGAAGGTCCTTGCCCTTCTTCACTCCGAGCACGTTGAGCCGATACCGCTGCCGCACGGCCAGCTCCATGACGGTTTTGCCTTCCCATTCGCGGGGAGTGGCAATTTCATAGATGGAATAATCGGGAGACAGGCTTATGTAATCGAAAATATGATCGCTGCTGTATCGCATGGCCGCCCAGTCGGCCATCTGTCGTTCCGGATACACGACATCATCCGCACCGTTGCGCAGAAGAAACTTGGCATGCACTTCCCGCGAGGCGCGCGAAAGCACGAATCGCGCACCGTGCTCCTTCAAGAGAGCGGTCGTCTCCAGAGAACTCTGAAAATCATCACCGATAGCCACCACGCACAGATCGAAATTGCTCACGCCCACGGAACGTATGAACGTCTCACTCGTGGCATCCGCTATCTGGGCGCTGGTCACGAACTCCAGCGCTTCGTTGACTCTCTGCTCGTTTCTGTCGATGGCGAGAACCTCATGATCCAGTTCACGCAGTTTTCTCGCCATGCGGCGACCGAAGCGCCCCAGCCCAATAAGCAGTACGGATTTCATGCAGCAACTCCTGTCAGCCTACGGCCACATCTTCGGAAGGATAGCGGAATTCGTCCTGCCTGAGTCCGGAGGACACCGCGAAAAGCACTGTGAGACTGCCCACTCTTCCGAAATACATGAGCAGTATCAGAATCCCGCGCGAAGCATCGGAGAGTTCCGGCGTCGCACCCAGAGAAAGACCTACCGTACCTATGGCCGATGCCGCCTCGAAAAAAGCCGTCATGAGCGGCAGCTCATCAAGTGCGGAGATCACCATGCCTCCGGCAAGAAAAAGCAGAATGTAGAACATGAATATGCCGGAGGCCCGACGCAGCACCATGTCGGTGAGGCGGCGACCGAAGCCCCTCACATCTCTGCGGTGCAGAAAGATGGACATGAGTCCCAGCAGAAGTACCGCCAGCGTCGTCACCTTGAAGCCCCCTCCCGTGGAACCGGGAGCCGCGCCCACCAGCATGAGCAGTATGGTGAACAGCTTGCCGAGCGGACTCAGGGCCGCGAGATCCACGCTGTTGAAGCCCGCCGTACGGGGACTTACCGCATGGAACATGGACGCCAGCGCCGCCTCCGAACTCGACATATTCCAGCTTTCCCTCTGAAATTCCCAGAAGAAGAAAAACAGGAATCCCACGACGAGCAGCAGCATGCTGGTGATAAGAACCAGCTTGCTCTGAAGATGGTAGCGCCTCACATCGAATCCGAATGAACGGATATCGTCCAGCGTAAGAAAACCTATGCCGCCCGTAGCGATGAGCAGCGCAATGACGGTGCATACCAGCGGATCCGCTGCATAGGCCGTGAGCGAAGAATACGGATGTGCTGCTCCCATGAGATCGAAACCGGCGTTGCAGAAGGCTGAAACAGCATGAAAGAATGCCATCCAGAGCCCCTGTCCCAACCCCATTTCGGGACAGAAACGAAGCGCCAGCAGCACGGTCCCCGTCAGTTCGACGGCAAGCACGGTACGGAAGATGAAACCCGTCAGCCTCACGATACCCGCAAGCTGAGGTGCGGAAATGGATTCCTGCATCACCCAGCGCAGGCGGAAGCCGATCTTCTGACCGGCGAGTACGGCCACGGCCACGGCCATGCTCATGACGCCGAGACCTCCGGCCTGTATGAGCATCAGAAGAATGAACTGCCCGAAAGGAGACCAGTACCGCACGGTGTCATGCACCACAAGTCCCGTCACGGTAATGGCGGATGTAGCCGTAAAAAGAGCATCTCCAAAATCCGCACCAAGCCCATCCCTTGTGGTTCCGGGCAGCATGAGCAGGCCCGTGCCGAAGACAATGAAGAAAAAATATCCCAGGATGATGATCTGCGAAGGACTGATGCGCAATGTGTTCCAGAATGGCATAGCAGCTCCGACATCGGACGCCGATTGTTCATGAGAAAGGCCTGTACCGCCTGCTTCAAGTACCATGTCGCCGATGTCGAAGCAAGTTTCCTCTCTCTTCAATCCCTGGATCACGACCACAGCTGCCGACGCTTCCGGTCGGAGATGTCAAAAAAGAAGGAACGCCTCCAGGGATCGGAACACGGTCCGGATCCGAAACTCCCCGCAATGGCTGCGGAAATCATCCCTGCTGGGATTCGGAAGGCTCTATATAGGTGGTCTCAAGATCGTCGAAGGCTGTGAATTCCGGCCTGTAGGCCAGTTCCACCGTGCCCGTGGGACCGTTTCTGTGCTTGCCGATGATGATTTCGGCAATGCCGGTCTTCGGACGGTCGCCCTTCTTGTTGTAGGCGTCCTCCCGATGAATGAACATGATGAGGTCGGCGTCCTGTTCGATGGCGCCGGACTCGCGCAGGTCGGAGAGCACGGGCCGCTTGTCGGTCCTCTCCTCAACCTTTCGATTGAGCTGGGAAAGAGCGATGACGGGTACCTTCATCTCCTTGGCCAGGGCCTTCAGATTACGCGAGATATCGGAAATTTCCAGCTCACGGGAATCATTGCGGGCGGAATGCATGAGCTGGAGATAGTCCACCATGACGAGATCCAGACCGTACTCGGCCTTGAGGCGGCGGCAGCGGGCACGCAGCGCCAGCGGCGTAAGACCGGCGGTATCGTCGATGAATATCTTGGCGCGGGAAAGCGCATCGGCGGAAGCGGAAAGCTTGGCCCAGTCGTCGTCCTCAAGAAAACCGCGTCTTACGCGGGAAAGTTCCACTCTGCCCCATGCGCAAAGCATGCGGTCCATGAGCGATTCCTTGCTCATTTCCAGAGAGAAGATGGCGACCGTCGCGCCTCCGGAAAGGGCTGCGCGCATGGCCACATTCAAAGCAAAGGCCGTCTTGCCCATGGAGGGACGTGCCGCAACGATGATGAGATCGGTAGGCTGAAGTCCCGCCGTCATCTTGTCGAGCTGCATGTAGCCTGTGGGCACGCCGGTGGTCACGCTCTTGTTGTTGTAGCGGGCAAGCAGCTCGTCAAACACGGAACGAACAAGTTCACTGCTGCTGGAAAACGTCTTGCTGTTGGCGCGTTCGGAAATGGAAAAAATGGCGCGCTCCGACTCGTCAAGCAGCGTGGGAACGTCCTTGGAGGCATCATAGCAGTTGCTGATGATCTGAGCGGAGGTGTCGATGAGCGCACGCTGCATGGCCTTGTCGCGCACGATTTTGGCCCAGTGCACGGCATTGGCGCCGCTCACCACGGCCCGGGAAAGATCTCCGAGATACGCGGCGCCGCCCGCGGCCTCAAGCTGAGAATGACTGACAAGCCAGTCGAACACCGTCACTTCGTCCACAGGCGTGTTCTGCTCAAACAGCGCCATGAACGCCCCGAAGATCACTCGGTGCGCGGGAATGTAGAAATCGGTGTCCCGAAGCTGATCGATGATTTCCTGAAGCAGGTCCGGCCGAAGAAACACGCCGCTCAAAACAGCCTGCTCGGCCTCTTCACTGTGCGGAGGAACACGGCGCAGCAGGTCATCACGTGCGCGCTCGGAAAGATCGGCGTTCTCACGGGAAGAACGACGAGAGCCGCCGCTCCGCGAAGGAGCGACGGCTTCATTCATGACGGTATCCGGGCTGTCCATGACTCGTCAGGCTTCCGAAGAAGCTGATCAGGCATTTTCAGCAGGAGCTTCAGCTTCGGCAGCAGGAGCTTCCACGGGGGCTTCTTCTTCAACGATGTGCTTTTCTTCGGACACGATCTTCACGATGAAGGAAGGAACCACGTCAGCATGCAGACGGGCGCGCACATTGTGCTCACCCAGAGTGCGGATGGAGCCGTCCAGAAGCAGACGATGACGATCCACTTCGATGCCCATGGCGGCAAGGGCGTCGCCGATCATGGCAGGAGTGACGGAACCGTAGAGCTTGTCGTTTTCGCCGACACGCATGCTGATGGTCACCACCACGCCTTCGAGCTTGGCGGCGAGGTCGGAAGCGGCGGCACGCAGGGCGTCCATACGGGCCTGAAGCTTCTTGCGTTCGAGTTCGAACACGCGGATGTTGGCGGGAGTGGCAAGGCTGGCCAGCTGCTGAGGCAGCAGATAGTTACGACCGTAGCCGGGCTTGACATTGACGATGTCGCCAAGGTGACCGAGCTTTTCAACGTCGGCACGAAGAATAACTTTCATTTTGCTCTCCTATGCCGTTAGATGTTGGTCTTCTTCTTCACTTCGCTGGAATGGGCGGAAGTGTAGAACAGCAGGGCCATCTGGCGGGCACGCTTGATTTCGGTGGTCAGAGCGCGCTGATGCTTGGCGCAGGTGCCGGTAATGCGACGGGCGACGATCTTGCCGCGTTCGGTGATGAAGTCGCGGAGAATGTCGGGACGCTTGTAGTCGAGAGCCAGTTCGGCGTCGGCGCAGAAGCGGCAGAACTTGCGGCGAGGAGCAAACTTCTTACGGAAAGCCATTACGCGACCTCCTCGGTGGCTTCGACGGAATCGGCCAGCTTGACGGTCATGAACTTGAACACGCCGTCGGTGATGCGGATGATGCGTTCCAGTTCAGCGACGAGCTGAGAAGGAGCTGCGTATTCGAGGCGGACATAGAAGCCGCGCATCTGCTTACGGACAGGATAGGCCAGATCGCGCATACCCCACTGATCCACGAGAAGCATCTTGCCGCCTTCGCGGGCAACGACGTCATCCATGGTCTTCAGGATGGTTTCGCGCTCTTCCACAGACAGCTCCGGAGAAAGGAGCAGCAGGGTTTCCATTTTGCGCATGTAAGATATCTCCTTACGGTCAGAGGTCCGCCGCTCCCGACTTCCTGTCGGAAAAACCATACGGCGAACAAGGTGAACTGTTATATTTACTAGGGTCGACGTCGTCTGTCAAGTCCCTGCCGCTTTCGACCGCAGAAACGACACCTTGGCGGCAGATGGCTCCAAGCTGCCGCAATTCCCTTCCTTTTTCCCGGAGAATTTTCAGACGACATGGGTCGGGAGTGCGGAAGAAGATCAGAGGGAGCCGACTCCGGACAAAGACGGTTCCGCATTCCGGTCACGTATGAATGAACCGGCTAGAAGAGAAGAAATCCGTTCATGGTAACGGAGCCAAGTACCGGAGAGAGCAGCATATCCGAAATGGCAAGGCGGCCGGAGGACACGGGAGTTACCGGCATGGACACACCGCCGAGCGTGAATGCCTGCTGCGATCTCTCGATAAAGGCCGTCATGTCGGAGAGACGGGGATTCATGCCGTCAAGAAACTCCGGCGCCGGTTCGCGGTATTCCACGATGAGCTTATCCCTCTGCGTCGCATTCGTCCACTCATAGCGGGCCACGAGCGTGGATCCTTCCCACTGCGTTCTGCCGGCCGAGGCAAAGAGCTTCGACCAGGGATCCATGGATGCCGGACGGATATAGACATGAACGGTGGCATCATCGGGAGCGACTCCGTTCTTCTCATAAAATACCTTCAAACGCTGGAAATCCACGCCGACGGGACGCACTTCCCAGATCTTGTCAGATCCGCATTCCGCGAGCACCGTGACGAGCTGCGAGCCTTCCCTGTCCTGCAGAGATGCCCACACACCCGCCAGGGACATGCCCATCATGCTGTCCTCAAAGGATACCCGGCACAGCGTATAGCCTGAGAGCACGTTCTCATAATCTTCTGCAGCTGTTACGCTCACGACCGGAGAATGCGTGGATACGAAGGCGCCGCTTGCAGCGTCCATACCACGGTATATGGAAGACCCGGCACAACCACCGAGCAGAACGGATACGGCAAGAGTCGCGGCAATCAGTATGTTTTTCATGAAGAACACCTCACTTGAACGCATGGCGAAGCCGTTCCGCCGCACTCCGTAACCTCGGCAGAGACGGAATTTCCGTTGCGGCGTCGGCAGATCGGTCTGCGGCAGATCGGAAGAACGATAAAAAAATACGTTCCGAACCTCCGACATCGTTTCCGATCATAGAATGTTTACCCCGGCTTTGCAACGAAAAGCCGGGTACTCTTCCGGAGGAGCGAAAAGACCTTGCCCTCATGCGCTCCCGATGGCACACTCTGCCCATGAACGTCACAGTCGCCATAAGCGGAGGAACCGACAGCCTGTTCGCTCTGCTCTTTTTAAAAGAACAGGGACACACGGTCACGGCCCTGCATGCGCGTTTTCTCAAGGATGCGGAAGACGACGCTTCTCTTGCCGACATGGAGAACATCTGCCGCCTGCACGGCATTCCCCTGCACGTCATCGATCTTTCCGACTCCTTCCGCCGCGAAGTCGTGGTCCCCTTTGCCCTTGCCCATGCCGGGGCACGAACGCCCAATCCCTGCGCCATGTGCAACCGTGCCATGAAATTCGGGCTGCTGCTCGATCACGCCATGCGGTACGGCGACACCTTCATCACCGGGCACTATGCGGCGATGGTCCGACATCCGCGATACGGACTCTCCCTCCGCGCCGGAAGCGACAGCAGGAAGGATCAGAGCTACTTTCTCGCCCTGGTTCCCGCAGAACGCCTGCGCCGCTGCCTTTTCCCCCTCGCGGAACGGAAAAAATCCGACATCCGAGACTGGCTGACAGCACGCGGCATCACGCCTCCCGTTCCCGCAGAAAGTCAGGAAATCTGCTTCATTCCCAACGACGATCACTACGCATGGCTCAGAAACCTTCAGAAAAAAGGACTTCGTCTGCCCGGTCCAGGTCCTGTGCTGCTTGCCGGTGAAAACCGCATCATTGCACAACACAGAGGACTTTGGCACTACACTGAAGGTCAGCGTCGAGGCGTCGGCATCGCATGGAAGGAACCGCTCTACGTGCTGAAAAGACTGCGTGAGAGCAATACCCTTGTCGTCGGCCCCAAGAATCTGCTGCCCGTCCTCTCCTGCAATGCGGCGGAACTGAATCTCATGGTCGATCCCGCGCTGTGGCCGCAGGAACTTCTGGTACGGGTACGCTATCATCAGACGCCTTCTCCGGCCCGGATCGAGCTAGGAAACGAATGCATGACCATTCAATTTGAGACTCCGCAGCAGCCTCCGGCTCCGGGCCAGATTGCCGCCGTATATGATGCGGAAGGCTTCGTGCTGGCCGGCGGCGTTCTTGAATGACGCGGCTGAGCCGGAAGCTTCGTGTCGGGTTGCCGTGGTCACTTGATTACTGATTTCTCTACGGCTATAATATTGCCCGGCCTGTCGCCGGAATGCGGCAAGCCTTCCTTTTCTTTCAACATGGCGGCGGAGGTCATGCCTCCGCCTTTCCCATACAAGCCCAGCGAGGATCATACATGATCGGTATTTCCAAGCTTTACTGCGGACAGGTGGAACCGTCCGACGCGCTGCGTTACGGCCGCCACTCCGGCAAGCTTCCTTCCCACCTTCTCCAGTTCTCCGCCGACAAGAAACCGGTGATCGTCTGGAACATGACGCGCCGATGCAACCTGAAATGCGTGCACTGCTACGCCCAGGCCGAAACGGACAAGGGGGGCGATCCCATTTCCACCGAACAGGCCAAGGTCATGATCGACGATCTCGCCGCCTACGGCGCGCCGGTCATGCTTTTCTCCGGCGGTGAACCCACCATCCGCAAGGATATGCCCGAACTTGCCAGTTATGCCACCAGCAAGGGAATGCGTGCCGTCATTTCCACCAACGGCACGCTCATTGACCGCGCCATGGCCAGACAGCTCAAGGAAGTCGGCCTGTCCTACGTGGGCGTTTCCCTCGACGGCGGCGAAGACGTGCATGACCATTTCCGCGGCGTCAAAGGCTCCTTTCGCCGCGCCCTCGAAGGCCTCGACTACTGCCGGGAAGAAGGCATCAAGGTAGGCCTGCGCTTCACCATCAACAAGCGCAACGCCGTGGAAATTCCCAAAATTTTCGACATACTGCGCGAACGTGACATTCCCCGCGTCTGCTTCTATCACCTGGTCTATTCCGGACGCGGCACCGAGCTCATCAATGAAGACCTGAACCATCAGGAAACCCGCGCCGTGGTAGACCTCATCATGGACAAGACCCGCGAATGCTTCGACGCCGGTACGCCCAAGGAAGTACTCACCGTGGACAATCACGCCGACGGCCCCTACGTATGGATGCGCCTTCTCAAGGAAGACCCCAAGCGTGCCGAAGAAGTGTTCCAGCTTCTGCAGTTCAATGAAGGCAACAGCTCCGGCCGCGGCATAGGCTGCATTTCCTGGAACGGCGACGTGTCCGCCGACCAGTTCTGGCGTCATCATGTGTTCGGCAACGTGCTCGAACGCCCCTTCTCCGAAATCTGGGACGATCCGAACATCGAACTGCTGCACAAGCTCAAGGACAAGAAGCCCCACGTCAAGGGCCGCTGCGCCAAGTGCCGCTTCCTCAACATCTGCGGCGGCAACTTCCGCTCCCGCGCCGAAGCCTACTACGGCGACGAATGGGCCGAAGATCCGGCCTGCTATCTCACCGATGAGGAAATCGGCATTAAATAGCTACTGAATCATCCACGACGGCGGGGAGGCTCAAGCCTTCCCGCCGTTTCACTATTTCGGAAAAGCATTATGACCATCCCTCATCTTGATGATTATCTTTTTGCTACGCTTGTAATTGCTTCAGAAGATAAAACCTTTTCTCTTAAAGACATTACGGAGCCTACAGCTCAAAGACTTCAACTCACCGAAGAGGATCTGACCATTGCTCTTCGAAGTGGAAGGTCAAAGCATAGAAGTCAAATCAGATGGTCTCTCGTTTTACTTACCATGGCCAATTTACTTATTCGCGTTCGTCGTGGAATATATAAAATATCACCAAATGGCATCAGTGATCGTAATAAAAATGACAACTTGACAAGAAAAGACTTATATAATTTTTTAAGAATATCGTAAATGGATAGATAATATAAATAAAACTAAAAATAATAAAATAAATAATATTCATCATCGACAAATTTCTTTTGGCAATACTCCAGACGAAGACATAGATAACGCCATAGCAACTATTAATGGTACCCTGGCATCATAGCTTCTCGATGCCGTCAAAGCAAATAGTCCCCAGTTTTTGAACAACTTGTGGTCGACCTTATGCTTGCCATGGGCTATGGATGTTCCATTGCAGATGCAGAAAAAAACATTTAAAACAACCGGTGATGGCGGCATTGACGGAATTATTAAAGAGGATAAACCAGACCTAAGTAATATTTATATCCAATCCAAGCGATGAAAAAATACAATTGAAAGACAATAAATACAAGCATTTGATGAGTAATTATTGGAAAACATTCCACACGTTGTGTTTTTATTACAACATCAAAATTCTCAAATAAAGCTATAAATCATGTAAAATCATTATCACAGCCTGTAATTATTCTTATTAATGGAGAAAAACTTGTACAGCTTATGATTGATTACGGAGTTTGTGTTTCCACCTATAAAACGTATGCAATCAAACGCCTTGATTCTGACTATTTCAATGAAGATGCATCATTAACCTGCTCTTCAATCTTCGCCTTTCTTTGTGAGTCCGTCCATGATGATTTCCCTTCTTCTCGGCAAGCAGATCGCGGCCATGCTCCTCATGGTACTCATGGGGTTCGCCATGGTGCGTCTGCGGCTGCTTCGTGCCGAGGACAGCGCGCCTCTCTCCGCCGTAGCGCTGTACATCGTCGGTCCCTGCATGATGCTCGACGCCTTTCAGGTGGAATTCTCCGGAGAAAAGCTGCACGGTCTTCTTCTCTCTCTCGCGGCGGCTGCTCTTTCCCAGTCCCTGGCCATTGTCCTCACAGCCGTCATACGACGCCCCCTGCGTCTTGACCCCGTGGAGCACGGCTTCCGCCATCTACTCCAACGGCGGCAACCTCATCATTCCCATCGTTACCTACGTGTTCGGTCCGGAATGGGTGCTCTACACCAGCGGTTTTCTTGTCGGGCAGACCATTCTCTTCTGGACTCACTGTTACACCCTGCTTCGCAAAAACGGTCAGGTGCATCTGAAGAACATTCTCTTCAACGTCAATATTCTGGCCATGCTTGCAGGAACCGTTCTCTTTGTCTCCGGTCTGCATTTTCCAGAAGTGCCGCGTCTTGCCGTGCACGCAGTGGGCAGCATGATAGGCCCCCTGTGCATGATTGTCACAGGCATGCTCATCGGCTCCATGAAGCTGCGTCGCGTCCTTGCCTACAGAAAGCTTTCCCTCATCGTGGTCCTGCGTCTGCTGATCCTGCCACTCGCCACGCTGATCGTCTTCCGCATGAGCGGCCTCGCCCTCTGGACCGGAGACGGCTCCACCATTCTGCTCATCAGCTTCCTTGCGGCTGCCGCTCCCTGCGCCTCCACCGTCACTCAGATGGCACATCTCTACGGGCACAACGGTGAATACGCGAGTCTCATCAACGTGATCTCCACATTGCTGTGCGTCGTCACCATGCCCGTCATGGTTCTGCTCTTCCAGCTCTGACTGCCCGCGCTTTCCCGCATCGCTCTTCCGTCAGACAGCGTTTCAAAAAATTCCACTCCCCTAATCGTGACGGCAGCCCTTTTCAAAGGCCGAGGGCGGTGTTATCTTCCATCACGTTTTCATTGACCGTCGACGCGCCGTTACGGCGCAAGGAATAAGGATACCATCATGACTGAACTTTCCTTCCATCGCGGCCGCCGTCTGCGCCGCACCCCCGCCATCCGCGACATGGTACGCGAGACGACCCTGTCCGCTGCCGATCTCATCATGCCCTATTTCGTCGCGGACACCCCCGACCAGGCCTTCCGACGGCCCATCGCATCCATGCCCGGTCAGTTTCAGCTCTCCCTTGCCGAACTTGAAAAGGAAATCGGCGAAGCCGTTAAGCTCGGTCTGCGCGCCATCCTTCTGTTCGGCATTCCCGCATCCAAGGATCCCGTGGGGTCCGGAGCCTACGCCGAAGACGGCATCGTGCAGCGCGCTACGCGCATGATAAAGAAGAACTGGCCCGATCTCGTCGTGATCACCGACCTGTGCCTTTGTGAATACACTTCACACGGACACTGCGGCATCATTGCCGACGGCGACACCTCCGGTCACGTCCTCAACGACCAGACTCTCGATCTGCTGGCCAGAACCGCCGTTTCCCAGGCTGAAGCCGGTGCGGACATCATCGCTCCTTCCGACATGATGGACGGCCGGGTGCTCGCTCTGCGCACTGCGCTGGACAAGGCCGGATTCGAGGAAACCCCCATCATGTCCTACGCCGTGAAGTACGCCTCCGCCTACTACGGCCCCTTCCGCGACGCCGCAGAATCCGCACCTCACTTCGGCGACCGCCGTACCTATCAGATGGATCCCGGCAACGTACAGGAAGCGCTGCGCGAAATGCAGGCCGACATCGACGAAGGAGCGGACATCTTCATCGTGAAGCCCGCCGGTCCCTATCAGGACGTCATCCGCCTCATGCACGACAGCTTCGATGTGCCGCTGGTCTCCTATCAGGTAAGCGGTGAATATTCCCTCATCTGCGCTGCCGCCCAGAACGGCTGGATCGACCGCAAGGCCGTCATCATGGAATCCCTCACGGGACTCAAGCGTTCCGGTTCCAAGATGATCATCACCTACTTCGCTGCGGAAGCCCTCCGCGAAGGATGGATTCGCTGATGAGCGGCCATGCTTCCGCCCCGTCCTCTCTCGGCGCCTGTCATCCCGGCGGACACCCTCTCGGCCGTCCCGTCGACGGCATGCCGGGCGGTCATCCTGCCACGGGAAAGCCCCGCTTTCTGCCCGACGGATCCCCCAAATGCCGTCTCATCGCATGGGAAGTGACGCGTTCCTGCAACCTTGCCTGCAAACACTGCCGTGCCGAAGCCCATCCCGCCCCCTATCCGGGAGAGCTCTCCACCCAGGAAGCCAAGGCGCTCATCGACACCTTCCCCGAAGTAGGCGAACCCATCATCATCTTCACCGGCGGCGATCCCATGATGCGCGCCGACGTCTATGAACTGGCCGCCTATGCCCGCGACAAGGGGCTGCGCTGCGTCATGTCACCCAACGGCACGCTCATCACGCCGGAGTCCGCCCACAAGATCAGGGAAGCCGGATTCCAGCGCTGCTCCATCTCCATCGACGGAGCCGACGCGGCCAGTCACGACGCCTTTCGCGGTGTACCCGGAGCCTTCGACGCCTCCATGCGCGGCATCGAATACCTGAAGGCCGAAGGCGTGGAATTCCAGATCAACACCACGGTGACCAAGAGCAATCTGCACTCATTCAAGGATATCTTCCATCTCTGCGAACGCATCGGCGCCGTGGCGTGGCACATCTTCCTGCTCGTGCCCATGGGACGGGCCGCCGAAATTCAGGAAGAAGTCATCACCGCCGAGGAATACGAGGAAGTGCTGCACTGGTTCTATGACTTCCGCAAGACGACCTCCATGCACCTCAAGGCCACCTGTGCACCGCATTACTATCGCATCATGCGCCAGAAGGCCCACGAGGAAGGCGTGACCGTAAACATGGAAAACTTCGGCATGGATGCCATGACCCGCGGCTGTCTCGGCGGCACGGGCTTCTGCTTCATCAGTCATACCGGCCAGCTCCAGCCCTGCGGCTACCTCACCCTCGACTGCGGCAACGTGCGGGACACCCCCTTCCCCGAACTTTGGAAAAATAC
>CALUTB010000008.1 GCA_944323575.1 uncultured Mailhella sp.
TTGTGCCCACACGTTCTTTTCGGCCATTTGTCTCGCTGCCATTGTCATCTTTTATATTTAATGAGTCCTAAACCTAGTTCGGCAATCGCCATTTCTGGTGCACCGGTTATTTTGTCAGCACAGTGGGATTAAATGAGGTGACTATCATCAAGTATGTACGGGAACAGGAAAAACGGATCAAGGTAGCCGATCAGTACAGCTTGATAGAACGGCCCGTCAGCTCGTTTGCGAGCAGCAGAAAATAACTCTACGGCAAGAGTCGAGACAGAGTTCTCCTTAAGAGGACAGCCGGGTAACAGCTCCTTATAGAGTCAAATCAAACCTCCCCTTGAAGAGGCGGGCATGACGTTGGTTAAACCTTCGGGTAGTTGAGGGAACGGAGGCGACCGAAACAGGAAACTACCGGTCAAGCGGGTGGATCATGAAACGGCTATATCTGAAAAACACCTTTCCGATAAGACGTAGTTGTTCAGGCTACCGTCCACATTGAAAAGGTGTTTTTTTGTGGGAAAGAACAAAATCTGGCATATCCGAAATGGCTGTGCATGTGCCATATTGTTTATGTCTCCAAACATAGGAGAAAAGTAATTTATGGGCAATGTCGTGAAGAAACAGAAAAATAATACGACAGTTTTGTAATTATAAGAGGATTGAAATTATTGAAGGGTTTATGATGGTTGATCCTGTGCATATGCTCGTCCTGATACCGCCAAAATATGCGATATCATAGTTATGGGATATATAATAGTTATGGGATATATAAAGGTAAAAGTACCATGATGATTTTGATAAATTTTCCCAGTTGAAATACAGGTATGGCAATCGGATATTCTGGAGTGTGGTATATGGGGGCATCACAGTAGGATTGAACAAAGCAACAATCAGAAAATATATGCGGGAACAGGATCGAGAGAATATCATCCTCGGCAAGAGAACGGCCAAAGAATATACGGATCCGTTCAGCTCGAAGCTGGGAAAGCTCCTTCGGGAACAGGCTGCGAGTCGCAGTGCATGGGGCTTGAACTGTTGAAAAAGACAGGGGCCGATCTGGGAAGTTCAAGCCGGCGCCCTTAGGACGCGGGTAGGTAGCAAGCCCTTATAAGGCTGGACAAGTCACCCGTTTTACGGGTGGTCCTGACGAGAAATGTCTTTATCTTCGGACAAACGTTACGGAAAACATATCGGAGATGAGGGGGCACCGTCATCGGGGACTCGGAACGGCCGATGAACGACTCCATCTTGCTTTTTACGGAAGGTGGACCGGTCAATGCTACTCATGGGTTCCGACTGTTTTTAAGAAGGTAATATTGTTTCTGATGGCGGAATGAGCAGAGAATGGGGATCGAGGTAAGATCGCATGACTCTCAGGCATTGCTGTCAGGATGAGCTTTTCTGGAGAATTTTTCTTCAGCATAGATGTCTCGCGCGTTTCGTATCCGCACCGCGCTGAAAGACGACCGTGGATGCGACCTTTATTTTTTATGCGGGGGAGGATTAGCCTGTTGGAAAGGGGCGGCAAGGCTCTGTTCATGGTTCAAGGCTGGGAGTGAAGGCATAACTGATCGTTTTCGATGAAAGAATTCTGCCCATTCTGAGGCAGAAGGCTGCTTTTGCCAGGCAATCTTGCAGATGAACACGGATTGGTATATATTTATAGTCATATCTATCTGATTTGGATATGAAATATCTGATCGGTATGCAGGAATCAAGATAGGCATCAAAACGGAAACGGGAGTATTCCTGGGGAATTATGCACAAAATTTCATTTCTTTTTCTGGCGGTCGTCATGTATGTCATTTCCTCGTCCGTCTGCATGGCTGCGCCTGCGGTCGTGTCGGTGGACATGCAGAGAGTCATGGCGGAATCTGCCCCTGGAAAGGCGGCATCGGCTCACTTGGAAGAGGTGCGGAAGGTGCTTCAGAAGGGCTTTGACGATCTGCGCAAGGCTCATGAAAAAGATCCTGAAGCGGAGCGCAACAAGATATATGCCGACGGACTTTCCGTGCTGAATCGTCAGATGGAAGTGGAGCGGCAGAGCGCCATGCGCGCTGTGAACGCCGTGGTGGTGGAGGAAATCGAAAAGTGGCGCAAGAAGAACGGCGTCATGCTTGTGATTCCGCGCAGTGTGGTCATTACCGGTGATTTTGATAAGGCGGACTATACCAATACCATTCTTTCCGCTGTGAACAAGCGCAAGGTGAAGTTTGCCGATCTTCCCACCGTGACCATTAAGGATGCCAAGAAGAAATAGTCTTCATGCCGGAGTCGGAGGATGCCCGCAGAAAGTACGAACAGACTGCATCTCGGGCGTTGCTTGAGAACATATGTCCGGAGGGACAGAAAGACAGGAGAATCTCATGTCGGAAGATAAGAAGATAGGGCTTCGCGTTGAAGCAGTCGGAACACGTACCTCCTATGCGAATGCGTTTCAGGCTCGTTTTGCCGAGGGGGAAATCATACTGACCTATGGTGTAAGCCATATGGAGCCGTCAGCGGATGAGGCTTTCGCCGGAACTTTGGTGGTGGAAATGCAGGAGCGTATGGCCATGACGCCTCAGAGCGCAGGACGTCTGATGGCCACGCTGTCCCGGACGCTTCAGGAATATGAAGAACGCTATGGCAAGGTTGAGTCCGGCGAAAAGAAATAGCATGGCTTTTTTCCGGAAAGGGAAGATATGGACAACGGATTCGTTCATCTGATGTGCGGATCCGTTGTCGTTTTAAATTAAGATACAAGTTTTGCAGCTGTATCTTGCCGGAGCACGGCAGGTCGCCTGAACATTGTCCTGAGGGGGTGACCGGCGAGACTGTCGCCATGAACCGGGGATAAAGGAGGACTTGTTTTTTTCTTTCCGATCGGCGTGAATGTCCGGCAGGCATCATCACAGGAAGCGGTCCCGTTTCCTTTACCTGTGAGAGAAGGCTGCTTCATACCGGCGTTGTCTTTCTTCATAAAGAATTTATGGCGTCTTCACAGACTCTACACAGGAGCCGGTCATAGTGGCGACAGCTGAAAACCATTATGGAGGATGTCATGAAAGCTACCGTGATGATGCCGCTTTGTTTGGGCATGGCGCTTCTGGCCGCGCCGGCCGAGGCCGTACCGGCCATTTATCCCGTAGATACCGCACGGTTTCTTGCTACTTCGAAGTTTGACTTCAAGGTGGAGTTCGATCGGGAACTCAGTCAGACTGACATTGACGTGCGGATCAACGGAAAAAGCGTTGCCGACGTATTCGGGGCGAGTCCTGAATTCATCAAAAATGAGGAAGGCAAAGGTTCGGCCGTCATTTTGCGCAATGTTTCTCTTAAACCAGGAAAATATGCCGTTACGGTAAAGGACGGCAAGGAAGAGTCGTCTGCGAACTGGGATGTATACGGCACTCCGTCCGAGGCCAGCGCCAAGAACGTCATCCTGCTCATTGCCGACGGTCTGAGCATGGGGCATCGTACCGGCGCCCGTCTTCTTTCCAAGGGGGTGACCAACGGCATGTACAACGGTTATCTTTCGATGGACACGCTCCCCTATACCGGTATGCTCGGTACCTGCAGCGTGGATTCCATTGCCGCCGACTCTGCGAACACTGCTTCCGCCTACATGACCGGCCACAAATCCAGCGTGAACGCCATCGGAGTGTACGCCGACCGCACCAAGGATCCCTTTGACGATCCCCGCCAGGAAACCATTGCTGAACTTTTGCGCCGCAAGACGAACAAGTCCATCGGCATCGTGTCCGACGCGGAAATCGAAGACGCCACCCCCGCCGCAGTGGTATCGCATACGCGTCTGCGTTCGGAGAAGGCAGCCATCGTGGGCATGTTCGCCGATATCCGTCCTGAAGTGCTCATAGGCGGCGGTTCCGCGTATTTTCTGCCCCGCACGGTTCCAGGCTCCAAGCGTAAGGACGAGAAGGACTACGTAGAGGATTTCCGCAAGGCCGGCTACACCCTTGCCACCACGCGTACCGAGCTGACGGAGGTGATGAAGAACACTCCCGATCGTCTGCTCGGCCTGTTCCATACCGGCAACCTCGACGGTGCGCTCGACCGCAAGCAGCTCAAGAAGGGTACGGTATCCAAGTTCCCGGATCAGCCGGATCTGACCGACTCCATGGCGGCGGCTCTTAAGGTTCTGTCCAAGAATCCCAATGGATTCTTCCTCATGCTGGAAGCCGGTCTCGTAGATAAGTACACGCATCCTCTGGACTGGGAGCGGGCCATCTATGATACCATCATGTTTGATAAGGTCGTGGCGCAGGCGCAGGCTTTCTGCGATGCCAATCCCGATACGCTGCTCATCGTCACCGGCGACCATACTCACGCTCTCAGCATCATAGGTACCGTGGATGACAATCTGCCCGGCGAGCTGATGCGTGATAAGGTCGGCATCTACGCAGCCGCGGGTTATCCCAACTACAGGGATGAAGACGGCGACGGATATCCCGACAGCGTGAATGTCTCGAAGCGTCTCGCAGCCTTCATCGGCAACTATCCCGACCACTATGAGACTTATCGTCCCAAGCTTGACGGACCCTTTGTTCCCGCGGTGAAGGATGAGAACGGTCATTACATCGCCAATGCGGCCTATAAAGATGTTCCCGGCGCACAGTTCGTGCCCGGTAATCTGCCTCGTACCGAGTCTACGGGTGTCCATGCCATCGATGACCTTGTCGTGGGCGCTAGGGGGCCGAATGCCGATCAGATTCACGGCTTCATGAACAGCACGGAAATCTTCCGTATCATGACTGAGGCCCTTGCCCTCGGCAACTGATGACGGATGACGGAAGGAAGGCGTCTGACTTCTTTCCATGACAGTAGGGCGCTCCAAATGTTCGGGGCGCCTTTTGTGAAGTCTCCGACAGATCCGCATTGTCGGGAGGAGCGTCCGTCCGCGCCGGATCTGCAGCATTTTTTGAACACTATCTGCAACGGAAACCGATATGAAAATCTGGCTGACTGTGCTGCTTTGTCTTCTGCTTGGTGTGCAGGGAGCATGGGCGACCTCGGAAAACCGTCTGAGTTTTGATGAACTATACAGCGGCGGAGGCGCCCTGGGGCTGCGCTTTTCCGATAAGGTGCTGTCCTTTGAGGGACAACACGTCGTCATACGCGGTTTTATGGCCCCACCGCTGAAGGCCGATGCGGATTTCTTCGTCCTGACGCGGGAACCCGTGGCACTTTGTCCGTTCTGTCAGTCCGATTCCGACTGGCCGGACAACATTATGGTCGTCTATCTTTCAGAAAAGCAGCGTTTCGTGCAGAACAACGCCGTCATTGAGGTGGAGGGCGACCTGGAAATCGGGTCGTGGACGGATGAACACACCGGTTTTGTGAGTCAGCTCCGCCTGCGCAATGCCACCTTCCACAAGCTGTGAGACACCATGGAAAACGATCTTCACCTGCGGAATGTCCGCTATAGTGTTCAGGATGGAGAGAGTACGCGCCGTGTGCTCGACATTCCTGAACTTTTCCTTCCCGGAGGCACTCTGGCAGGTATTTACGGAGACTCCGGATCCGGCAAGACCTCTTTGCTCAATCTGCTCTGCGGGCTGGTGCTTCCCGATGTTTGTCAGGGCTGTGAACTTCGCTGGGGCAAGGACGATCTCATAACCATGCCAGAAGGACGGAGAGACGCCTGGAGAGGGCGTCATGTCGGCATGATTTTTCAGGATTTTCAACTTTTTCCCCACCTTTCAGCTCTGGAAAACGTGCTTCTGCCTGCGACATTCCACCATTTTTCCATCCCTGCGGAGTTGCACGGCAGGGCACGGGATCTGCTCCGGAGACTCGGCATACGCCGGATAGACGTCCCCACGGGGGTGTTCTCCCGCGGTGAGCAGCAGCGCGTGGCCATGGCCAGAGCCGTTCTGTTTCGTCCTTCGGTGTTGCTGGCCGACGAACCGACGGCCAGTCTCGACCGCAGCAATGCACAGCTTGTCACCGATGAGCTTGTGGATCTCGCTCACTCGGAAGGCTGTACGCTTCTGGTCGTGACCCATGAACAGGTGTTGCACGGAAGGATGGACAGACGTTTTCGCCTGGAACGCGGGAGGCTGCTTTCCGGTCTGGATGAGGACCTCAAGCCGAAATAGCGGAAGAGCGTGGCGTGTGACGAAAAATGGCGATGCTGAAGGCGACGTGTTGATTCTTTAAAAGAAAGCCGGACATTCAGGATGACGGGGCATGGACGGATGCTGCTGCGGGGCACGTCCGACATGTGCCCGGAAAGGCGTTTTCTCCGGATGAAACAGGTTGCAGCATATATGGCCGCCCTTTCGGCACTGGCGTCATCATCGGTTCAGAACTCTGAAGATATCTCGTTTGTAAAGGTTGTTTATGAATCCTTTTCTTTTCCTGCGCGGTGAATTCCGCCGTTCCTGGGGCGGCGCGCTGGCGCTCGCTCTGGTGCTGGCCTTTGCCGGAAGTCTCAGTCCGGCGGTTTCCATGATGGAGCGGAGCATACGTGCCGGTATGGCGCAGTCCGCCGACGCTTTTGATCTTCTTGTCGGAGCCAAGGGCAGCGCCGTTGATCTGGTTCTCGGGGCGGTGTACCTGCGTCCGGAACCTCTGGAGCTGCTTCCAGCCGGGACTCTGGAGAATGTGAAGGCACATGGCGGCATCCGCTGGGCTGCTCCGCTGGCTTTCGGAGATCGCTGGCGCGATTATCCGATCGCAGGTACTTCTTCGGAACTCGTCACACTGGACGGCAAACGTCCCCTGGCATCAGGAAGGATGTTTCTCAATACGGAAGAGGCGGTGATCGGAGCAGGCGTTCCTTTGAACATTGGAGACAGCATCACGCCATCCCACGGCAGTGTGGCGGAGGCTGTGCTGGACGAGGACGGGAAAGACGTTCATGCTCATGCGCATACGTTCCGTGTGGTAGGCCGTATGCCGGCGACGGGAACTCCTTGGGACAGAGCCGTGGCGGTTCCCATCGAAGCGCTCTGGAACATGCATGAGGACGGAGTCGGAACCGGGCGCTGCTCCGTCGTCGTGGTGAAGCCTGTGACCGTTGCCGATGCATATCGTCTGCGAACAGCGTTGAACGATGTCGATACGCAGGCGGTATTTTCCGGAGAAGTGCTCACAAGGCTTTTCGGTACGCTGGAGCAGATGCATGACGTCATGTTGCTGCTGGCTTCGGGTGCGCAGGCGGCGGCGCTTGCTGCGGCTCTGGTCTCGGGGTTCTTTGCCGTGGCCATGCGTGTGAAGGCCATGGCGCTGCTGCGTGCTCTCGGAGCGTCTCACGGTTTTCTTGCCGTCAGCGTATGGCTCATGGTTTCCGGCATCATGTTTGCGGGATGCGCTCTCGGACTCGGACTCGGCAGCATGATGGCCTCCGCTGCAAGTATGTGGATTCAGTCTGAGACGGGTGTGGCTCTTACGGTTTCCCTTTCGTTCGAGGAATGTCTGATGGCTCTTTCGGCGGCAGGATGCGGATGTGTGGCGGCTTTTCTGCCGGCGTGGTTTGCCTGCCGGAAAACGGCGGGAGAACTTTTGCGTTCCGCCTGATAAGCAGATGCGGCGGATATGCGGGAGCATGTTTGTCCGGTCGGGATATGTCTGTCTCCGACAGAGGAAAGGAAGGCGTGTCCCGACCTTTCGTGTCCTTGAGGAATGGCTACAGGGGAGTTCCGTGCAGATTGATGATGTCGAGATCATCGGGAATGTAGACGCCGCCGCGAAAGACGCTGCGGGCCTCTTCGCCGTAGCGTTCCCTGCGCAGGGGAGAGGGCGTGCGATCTTCGGTATGCCAGAGAACAATATTGCGCACATGATGTTTTCTGGCCAGAAGAGCGGCTTCCTTGACGGTTCCGTGTCCTATGAGATGCGGTCGGAAGACATCCGTATCGGCATCCGTGCAGAAGGCTTCATGAAAAAGCCAGTCGGCGCTTTCCAGATAATGACCGCAGACAGGCTGACACGGCTCGTCGCCGGTGCATACGATGCGTTGACCGTCCTGACTTTCCATATGAAAGCCGTATTGTTCGGCCTTGCGGGAATGCGTATTGAAGAATGTGACGGTGTGCCCGGCAATGGAACGCTGTTCTCCGTCCTTGACGGGAACGAAGCGGATGCTGGTTCCTACCGGCGCAAACTGCTTTTCGCTCAACGTGAACTGGCAGATGGACCGCAGTTTTTCCGAAAGACGCGTATGGCAGTGTATGCGCAGAATGTCGTTGCGTTTTTCCTGCAGAAAGAGCGAAGAGACCATGCGCACCAGCCAGATGATGCCGAGAGAGTGGTCGATGTGCTCATGGGTGACGAAGATGTCCGTCAGATCGAGAAGGGATATGCCCGCCTTGTCCAGTTGAACGAGAATGCCGTTACCGCCCCCGCCGTCCACCAGCAGACTTCCTTCCGGACCCTGAAGCATGAAGCAGGTGTTGTAGTGATGCAGCGCATGGGCTGCTCCGGTACCGAGAACGATGAGCCTGTCCATAAGGCACCTCCTCATCTTGCTCTTATCTCTCAACCATAAGGATCGGCGGACACAGCGTCAAGACGGCGGGACGACGTATCATGCGTATCGGCATGCCGCAGAGCAATGGATTGATGGGTGACACCGGCAATGAGGTTGCCTCTGTGAAAGTCATGCAGAGAAGAAAAAGTGAAGGTATGAAAATCTGAACGGTTGACGGAAATTCCATTTCGGTCTGAAGGTGAAGAATCCGTCGGAGGTCCCATGCGCATTTCCGCTTGCCCGTAAAAGTGGTAGTCTGATTCTTTTTTCTGATGCTTGCCGTTATTGTCGGCGCAATGGGGCGTTTTTTGTGCAGGCATTTTTATAACGCAGAAAATTGATCTTGGAGAAACTGTCAGACGAAGAAAAGAAACGGCTGAAAAAGATTGCGCAGACGTCGGACTTGCTGAAAAATCCGAACCTACAGCGCGCGGGATGAAATAAGGTAATGAAAACATGAAAGTTACCGATCCGATATAATATGGAGATCAACTTATGCAAATCATGAAATGGTGGAAATTGCTGTACGACAGTCCGCAGAGGATATCGGGTGCTGCAAGAGAAGGACTTTATGTCAAATAAAAATGTTGCTTTTTCCTTAAAACTGGAAACTAACGCCGAACATATCTGAAAGAGTCAATTATCTGTATTTTGTTTCCCATGGAAATAGGATGGTATCAGAGTAGATAGAAAAATTTGAATTTTGCCACTGTGTTGAACCACCCGACATAACTTGGCTAAATCATTCCATGCATGTCCTGTCTTATTTCGGAGACGTGTGTTCACTTTCGTCAGACCGGATATTCTGCTCCTGCTTGAGCTGACCTGGGGGAGCTGGGGGCTGCAGCTTTCGGTCGTGCCGGATGAGCGTATGTCGGGCATATGGAGCATGAGAGGAGTGTGTAGCTGGTCTGCCTCATGCTTTTGTCCGATATTCCGGGGAAACGGAAGATCCGCATTATTCAGTCTATGGAGGGAAGACGGAACCATAGACTGAACGACGGCGGATCGTCGCAGCCAGGAGGGAATCCGTACGACATCGTTTTCTCGAAGATCGGAATAATATTTCCCTTTCCCAAGGGGCAGAGACGGCGTGAAGCTGCCGCCTGTCGCATGCGCTTGGGAAATTGAGCTTGACATTTAGGCCCGACGCGGGAAAACATACCTTTTCTGACTGCTTTCGGAGAGCGGTCTCTGACCGTATGCCCCGTAAGGAATATCATGGCGCGCTCCGCGCCGGAGGAAAGCCTCATGGCTGAATATAAGAAAACGTTGAATCTGCCTGTTACCGGTTTTCCCATGAAAGCGAATCTGGTTCAGAAGGAACCGGAAACGCTGAAATTCTGGGAAGAAAACAATGTGTTCCAGCTTATGCAGGACGCTTCCGGCTCGCGTGGTGAATTCGTACTGCACGACGGTCCGCCCTATGCCAACGGGCACATTCACCTGGGTACCGCCCTGAACAAGATCCTTAAGGACATGATCATCAAGTCCCGCAACCTCATGGGCTGGAAGACCGGTTACATTCCCGGCTGGGACTGCCACGGCCTGCCCATCGAGCATAATGTGGAACTGGAACTCGGCGACAAGAAGAAGGATCTGCCCGCGCACGTCATCCGCAAGCGCTGCCGTCAGTATGCCCAGAAATTCCTCGATATTCAGCGCAAGGAATTCAAGCGTCTCGGTGTTCTTGGTGACTGGGAGCATCCTTATATGTCCATGGATCCGGCCTATGAGGCCGTGACCGCCGCAGAACTGGCCACCTTCGTGGAGAGAAAGGGCGTGATGCGCAGCAAAAAGCCCATCTACTGGTGCTGCCACTGCAAGACCGCGCTTGCCGAAGCGGAAGTGGAATACCGCGATCTTTCCTCCCCCTCCATCTATGTACGTTTTCCCCTGCCTGACCCCGGACTGACGGAAGTGTTTCCTCGGGCCGACGTTTCCCGTGCCTACATCGTGATCTGGACCACCACGCCCTGGACTCTTCCGAGCAACCTTGCCGTGTGCGTGCATCCCGAGTTCCGCTATACTCTCGTGGAAACCGGCGGCAGTCAGTATATTCTGGCTTCCGAGCTGCTGGAAGGCTGTGCGAAGATTTTCGGCTGGAACGAGTATACCGTGCTTGGCGAGACCACCGGCGACAGACTGGAACGTCTGGAGGCGCGTCATCCGTTCATTGATCGTCCTTCGCTCATCATCAACGGCGGTCATGTCACGCTTGATGCCGGCACGGGCTGCGTCCATACTGCCCCCGGCCACGGCCGTGAGGACTATGAAGTGGGCGTGAAGTACGGTCTCGACGTCTATTCGCCCCTTGACGACGAAGGTCGCTTTCTGCCCACCGTGGAATTTTTTGCAGGCATGCAGGTCTTCGACGCTAATCCGGCCGTCATCGCCAAGATTGAGGAGCTTGGTCATCTTCTGGCCCGTCAGGACATCACCCACTCCTATCCCTGCTGCTGGCGCTGCAAGAATCCCGTCATCTTCCGTGCCACCACTCAGTGGTTCATCGGTATGGAGCCTAACAACCTGCGCGGCAAGGCGCTCGACGCCATCCAGAACAAGGTGAAGTGGATTCCTTCATGGGGACAGGGGCGTATCTACAACATGGTGGAGTCCCGTCCCGACTGGTGCATTTCCCGCCAGCGCATGTGGGGCGTGCCGATTCTCGCCCTCATCTGCAAGGACTGCGGCGAAGTGTGGAACGATCCTGCCTGGATACGCGACATCGCCTCCCGTTTCGCCACACATCCCACGGGATGCGACTACTGGTATGAACGCAGCGTGGAGGAAATTGCTCCCGAAGGTCTTGTCTGTCCGCATTGCGGCGGAAAGCACTGGGAAAAGGAAGACGACATCCTCGACGTGTGGTTCGATTCCGGTACCAGTTTTGCGGCCGTCATGGAAAAGAGGCCCGAGGGGCGTGTGCCCGCCGATCTCTATCTTGAAGGCTCGGATCAGCATCGCGGCTGGTTCCACAGTTCTCTGCTGGTTTCCGTGGGCACCCGCGACATTCCGCCCTACAAGGCCGTGCTCACGCATGGGTACGTCGTGGACGGCGCCGGACGAAAGATGTCCAAATCCGTCGGCAATGTGGTGGCACCGCAGGAAGTCATCGACAAATACGGCGCGGAACTTCTGCGTCTTTGGGTTGCTTCCGTAGATTACCGTGAAGACATCCGCTACTCTGAAGAGATCATGAAGCGCCTTGTGGACGCCTATCGCCGCATCCGCAATACCTGTCGGTATCTTCTGGGCAGCATTCACGACCTCACGCCCGCGGATCTCGTTCCTTTTGCGGGCATGAAGCCTCTGGACCGCTATGCACTCAGTCTGGTGGCGGCATTCCACGAGTCCGCCGAGACTGCGTATCAGGACTATGAGTTCCACAAGGTGTTCCAGGGCCTTCACGGCCTTTGCGCCACGGATCTTTCGGCCTTCTATCTCGACGTACTCAAGGATCGCCTGTATTCCTCTCTGCCCGACAGCGCCGAGCGCCGTTCAGCTCAGAGCGCACTCTATCACATGCTGCTCATCATGCTGCGCGACATGGCTCCCATCATGAGCTTTACGGCCGAAGAGGTATTCCGCCATATTCCCGATGCGCTCAAGCCGGTGGATGCGCAAGGCAAGCCCGTCATCACGGTCTTCGCTTTGCCTCAGAAGGACGTGACGAAGTTCCGTCTGTCCGATGACGAGCGCGGTGCCTGGGAAATGGTCATGGACATCCGCGCCGGTGTCACCCGTGCCATCGAGCCTCTCCGTAAGGAAGGCGTGATAGGTCATGCTCTCGACACCCATGTGACGCTGTATGTGGACGACAAGCTTCGTGCCGCCATAGCCGACAGCGGCGCGGATATGCGTTCGGTGTGCATCGTGTCCCAGCTGGATATCGCCCCCTTCAAGGATGCTCCCGTGGATGCCCTGTCCACGGCGCAGCTTGACGAATGCCCCGGTCTGGCCGTACGCGTGAAGAAGGCCGGCGGTGAGAAGTGTGAGCGCTGCTGGATGTACTCCGAGGAGCTGGGAACCGATCCTGAGCATCCTACGCTGTGCCCGCGCTGCGCTGCGGTCATGAGGGAGCTTGAATCCAGAGAGACCGGAGAAAAAGAGTGAAAAGGGCGGTGATCCGCCATGTCGTCGTCTTTTCGGTGGCGTTGGTCTGGCTTGTGCTGGACCAGCTCACCAAGGCGGCCGTCACGGCAGGACTTGCCGTAGGACAGGGATTCAGCGTCATTGACGGCTGTTTCAATATCGTTCATGTCCTGAACAGAGGCGCAGCCTTCGGATTCCTGGGCGACCAGGAATCCGGCTGGCAGTTCTGGCTTTTCCTGGCGGCTGCCCTGCTTGTCGCCGGAGTCATCGTCCATATTGTGAGGACGTCGGCCTGGAGTCCCGTGCTGTTCTTCGGACTGGGCAGCATTCTCGGCGGTGCGGTCGGCAATCTCGTTGATCGGGTGAGAAGTCGTGCCGTGACCGACTTTCTGGATGTATACTGGGGATCGTGGCACTGGCCGGCCTTCAATGTTGCCGATATTGCCATCTGCCTCGGGGTGTTCCTTGCCGGGGTCGTTCTTCTGCGGCAGGGACGTGAAGACGACGGGAGAACGTAGCGGTGCTTATTTCGGACCTCAGCAGCGAACAGCTGCTTATGCTCATTGTGCCAGCCCTGCCAAATATGTGGGCCTTGAAGCATGCCATGTATCATGATTTTCCCACTCCCCGGGAAAAGTACCGCTGGATGATGGCCTGCGTCTTTATTCCCTGTCTCGGTGGTATCGCCTACTATTTTGTGGGCAGAAAACATGCGAGCCGGGAAAAGGTGGACATCCGCGCCAGACTGGAGGCAGAACGAGCCGGAGCGACAGGGGAAAAGGCCGGAGATGTCGAAGTCTCGGAAAGACTTTCCGGCGGAGGGGTTCTTCCGGAAGCGGGCGGAGTCGTCGAGACTGTCGACACAGCAGAAACCGCTGCTCCGAAATCGGAGGGAACGGCACGTGTTCCGGATCCGGAAGCCGTCGCGCTCCGGCGGAGTTCGGAATCGTCCGAGTCTGCGGCGGGAGCAAAAGCCGTGTCCGGCGGCGACGACTGGTCCTTCGGATGTCCTGATGACGCGCGCAGAAGCTGATGCGCGCCGTGTTGAAAAGCGTATGACGAGACCTGCGTGCGGTCGTGTCGGAAGCGTCCGTGAAAGGGCGTCTCAGCGCGGGTGTGTGCCGCGTTTCCGTCATGCCTCGTACGGGTCTTTTGCAAGCGGGCCGTCAGGCCCGAGTCCTCATCCTTCAGGAGAAAAAGGTTATGGATCTTTCTACATGGGGCCGCAACCTTGCCCTGTTGTCCCTGCCTCTGATGCTGACGGCATGCGTGACGACCGGCGAGCATAATGCACTTCAGGCTCAGGTCAATCAGATCAATCGTCAGGTGAGCAGCAGTCAGACCAATCAGGCCGACAGCTGGTCCCAGCTTATGGAAATGCGCCAGGAGTTGTCGGAATTGCGAGGTCAGATCGACACGCTGAACTACGCACTGCAGCGTGCCGGCGGAGCGCAGAAAATGGCCGATACTCTGGCTGTACACGATCGCGCTCTGCATCTTCTGGAAAGCCAGATGGCCCTTGATCTTCAGCTTGTCCCCGATCCTTCGGCCCAGCCTGGCGTGCCCGGAATGACCGGCACGGATCCGCTGACGGGTGCACCCGTGCAGCAGACGCAGCCCGTGACGGGAACGGGTTCCGTCGCTCCTGCCGCTCCGGCTGCTCCGGCGACGCCTGCCGCCACGGCGCAGCAGAACCAGTCCGTGGACATGGCCCAGGCTCTGTATGACAACGGCATGCAGTCCTTCAATGCCCGCCAGTATCAGGCGGCACTGCGTTCGTTCAGCGATTTCACCAAGACCTATCCCAAGAACAAGCTGGTTTCCAATGCCTGGTTCTGGCAGGGAGAGTGTCAGTATCAGCTGAAGAATTACGCAGAGGCCGCGCTTGCCTATGAAAACGTGATTTCCGGCTATCCCAACAGCGTGAAGGCTCCGGCATCCTATCTGAAGCAGGGCATGGCTTTCCTGCAGCTTGACAAGAAGGCTGCCGCCAAGCAGCGTCTGAACGAGCTGGTGCGCAAGTTCCCCAAGGCTCCTGAAGCCACCCGTGCCAAGCAGGTCATTTCTCAGAATAAGCTGTAGACGGCCCGCAGTCGATTGTTTCGAGAGGCCCGGCGTCAAATGACGCCGGGCCTTTTGTGCCCTTTCGAAGCGATGTCGTAGAGTTTCCCCTGACGTCCGGTGTCGACCGGAAACGGAAGGGATATCGTCTCTGTTCGGGGGGAGCGGCTTCTCTCTTGGCAATGGAAAAAGAATCGGCTATGATATCATGTTCCTTCAAGTCATGTATTTTTTTCCTTCTATCAGGATTCGCATATGCCGGATACTATGAACAATGACGAGGAGCTGAAAATTACGGCTCCCGAAGATTCCCTTCCGCCCTGCGCGCTGGAAGACCTGCCCGAATCCATGCAGCAGGCCTGCGCCCGCGCCGGCTGGATGCGTCTCATGCCTGTCCAGGCGCACGCTCTGCCCTATCTCATGCACGGACGCGACATCATGGTGCAGTCCCGCACAGGCAGCGGCAAAACCGGAGCCTATCTGCTGCCGCTCCTTTCTCTGCTGGATCCGGGAGAAAGAAAGCCTCAGGCTCTCATTCTTGCGCCTACCCGCGAACTGGCCAGTCAGGTGGAGCACGAGGCTCGTCTTCTTTTTGAAGGCACCGGGCTTTTTGTGGCATCCCTGTACGGTGGTGTAGGGTACGGGCGTCAGCTCGAGGCGCTGAAGGAGGGCGTACAGGTCATCGTGGGCACTCCTGGCCGTGTTCTCGATCATCTGCTGCGCCGGACGCTTTCCCTCGAATTCCTGCGTGCGCTCATTTTTGATGAAGCCGACCGCATGCTTTCCATCGGGTTTTATCCCGATATGAAGGAAATCCAGCGCTACCTGCCTTCCCATGCCATACTGTCCGCACTTTTTTCCGCCACATATCCTCAGCATGTGCTGAATCTGGCGGGAGAGTTTCTGCGCGAGCCGCAGATGCTCAGCCTCTCTCAGGGACAGGTTCATGTGGCAACCATTCAGCATCTCTATGTGGAATGCGGCCGCATGGACAAGGACCGCACGCTGGTGCGCCTCATGGAAACCGAGAATCCTACTTCGGCCATCATTTTCTGCAATACCAAGTCCAATGTGCATTATGTGACCGCAGTGCTCAAGGGATTCGGCTACAATGCGGACGAGTTGTCCGCCGATCTTTCTCAGAACAGGCGTGAAGAAGTTCTCGCCCGCCTGCGCGAAGGAAAGGTGCGTCTTCTTGTGGCGACCGACGTCGCGGCCCGCGGCATAGACATTCCTGCGCTTTCCCATGTGTTCCTGTACGAGCCGCCGGAAGATCGGGAGTCCTACATCCATCGCGCGGGACGTACGGGACGCGCCGGAGCCGCAGGTACGGTGATTTCCCTCGTGGACATCATGGAAAAAATGGAACTGCAGCGCATCGCATCCTTTTACCGCATCGATCTGACGCCTCTTGCCAACCCCACGGATGAGGAAGTGGCCCTTGCCGCAGGTCGCCGTGAAACCGCGCTGCTTGATGCGCGTCGCAGAGCCTGCACCGGTCTGCAGCTGGAACGGGCCCGGCGCTATCTTTCCCTTGTAAGAGAAATGGCCCAGAGCGATGACGAGGATCAGCTTCTCCTTCTGGCTCTTCTGATGGATGCCGATTATCAGCGCAGCCTCGGCATGGAGCAGACGCTTCCCCGTCCCCGTGCCGAGCGTGAGAATGAGCGTCGCTCATCCCGTCGGAAAGGCCGTGAAAAGTCCGGGGACGCTGCCGAAGGTGACGGCGGGGAAAAATCCCGTTCCGGCCGGCGCAGATCCAGAAAGGAACCTGAGAAAGGCACGGAATCCGCTTCCTTGTCTGCGGAAGCTGCCGAAGAAAAGACGACTGATCCGGTCGGTACTGAGTCTGTGCGGGAAGGCGAAGGACGCAGACGTCGTCCCCGTCGCCGTGGCCGCCGTCGTCCTGCGTCTGAAGCCGGGACCGGAGAGACCCGGGACGGAAGCGTGTCCCCGGTTCAGGCAGGAGATGCGGAGTAGAGATCGTGCGCGTACCCGATACGGTGGTTGATCCGCAGGCGGGCAATTCCAGTCCGGAAGCGCTGGTGAACACCTTCGAGGCGCTGCTTGCGGATGCTGATGTTGACACCTTTTTCAGAATTCTCGGCATAGGTCGCCTTGCCCGTTCCGCAAGGCGGCGGATGTATCCGGTGTTTACGGCCTTATGTGCGGGATTGTGGCGTCTGGCCCTGAAAAGGGCCGTACCCGACCGCTGCGACGAGGCGTGTGAACGGTATGTGGTCTGGCTGCAGTCGGGCGGACGGGACGCCGACGCTCAGGTGCTGCTCGTCCGCGACGTCGCCGCTCATCTTCCGCCAAGCGGGGGAGAGGACTTCACGCCCGCTGCCCGCGAGGTTTTCAGCAGGGCGGGCAGAACACCTGATCAGGCGGGGCTTGTGGGCATGGCGCTGTTTCTGCGGCGTCTGTATGATTATTTTTTCAACCATCTCATGTAACAGGAAATCTTATGCCTCAGTACGGCGATCTCGTCATTCTGGCTTCTCCCCGCGGCAAGCGGCACATCTACCGCATCGAGGAAGGACATGATCTGCATACGCAGGACGGCGTCATGCGGGCGGCCGATGTGGTGGCTGCCGATTTCGGTACCGAAGTACGCACCGCCATCGGAGTTCCCTTCCGGCTGGAGCAGCCTCAGCTCTACGACCTGGTCATGGGCATCAAAAGGCAGACGCAGATCATGTATCCCAAGGACATGGGACTCATCTGCTTCAAGCTCGGCGTAGGCAACGGACGCACCATACTTGAAGCCGGTTCCGGTTCCGGCGGATTCACGCTGGCGCTGTCGTGGTTCTCCGGTCCGAACGGCCATGTGCACAGCTTCGAGGCCCGTGAGGAGTTCCATAAGCTGGCAAAACGCAATCTGGAATGGGCGGGTGTCGGCGACAACGTCACCTTCCACCTGCGCGACATCGCCGACGGATTCGGTGTCGATGATCCCGCGGTGCTCAATGGAAAGAAGGGCGATGCACTCTTTCTGGATGTGCGCACGCCCTGGGAATATCTGGATGCCGCTCGTGAGGCTCTTGTGCCCGGCGCACCCATAGCCTTTCTTCTGCCCACCGTGGAACAGGTTTCCGAACTCATCAAGGCGCTGGAAATAGAGCCTTTTGAGGAGACGGAAGTCTGTGAAATCCTTGTGCGGCCGTGGAAGGTCGTGCCGGGACGACTCCGCCCGGCGGACCGCATGAGCGCGCACACGGCTTTTCTGGTGTTCACGAGAGTGCAGGAACGCAGCGCCGACTGGGATGCCCTCATTCCGCTCGGCACCCGTGAGCGCAAGCAGGAAGCGGCCCGTCAGGCACGGCTCGCCGCAGCCCGAGGGGAAGATCCCGACGGCGTGGATTATGAGATCTAGAGAACCCGGGAACCCGGCATCTTTGATCCGGCATGGTCACATGTTCCGGCGACTCCTGCTGCGTCATGTGCGGGGAAAGGATGCCGGAAGAAATTGCGTGTCAGGGACACGGGAAATCGTGAGGGTCTGACGCCGGGGCAATTTCCGGACGCTCTGCTCGGAATGGTACGGAACCGTGCGCCCGCATGTTCCGTTCGGCAGAACGGCGGCGCACGGAGGATGCTTTCCGGCCCCGCAGTCTTATCTGTGCCGGCCGGAGACGGGAAAAACGTTTCAGGTGGAGAGAGAAGGACATCCATGTCTTCAGTTTCCGGGATGCGGGTCGGAGTCCGACATCTTGTCACCATAACACGGGGCGGCACCCCGGATGCATTGTCATGAACATCACCATTCAGAATCTTTCCAAATCTTACGGCGGTCGCGATATTTTCCATGATTTTTCTCTGGATATCGTGGACGGCATGCGGCTTTGCGTATGCGGTCCCAACGGAACGGGCAAGTCCACGCTTCTGCGCATGATGGCAGGAGTGGATGCCCCGGACGGTGGTCGCGTCATCATTCCCAGGGACTGTCGCGTGGGGTATGTGGAACAGATACTGGATGAAAAGACCCTTGATGTGCCTCTTCTGGAATGGGTGCAGGATGCGCTGCCGGACTGGGGCGATTTCTGGCAGGAATGGGAAAAGGCGCAGTCTGCAGGAGACGAGACGGCCATGAACCGGCTCATGGCCCGTCAGCATGATCTTGAGACGCGATACGGCTATAATCCTGAACAGCGTGCGCAGACGGTGCTTTCCGGTCTGGGATTTTCAAAGGATAAATGGCATCTGCCCATCCGGCAGCTGTCCGGCGGCTGGCGTGAGCGCGCCAAGCTGGCCCGCGTGCTTACTGCCGGGGCCGATGTGCTCTTTCTTGACGAACCTACCAACCATCTGGATCTTGAGGCCGTGGAGTGGCTGGAAGAGTTCCTCATGGAGTTCAAGGGAATTCTGGTTTTCGTGGCTCATGACCGTGTGTTCATGGATCATGTGGGCACGCATGTTCTGTATCTGGGAGCCTCCAGACCCATATTCCGCAAGTGTTCCTACTCCAAATTTCTGGAACTTCAGGAGGAAATAGAGGAACAGCGTGAACGCGAGGCAAAGCAGATTGCCGACGAGATAGCGCACAAGATGGATTTTGTTCGCCGTTTCAAGGCCAAGGCCACCAAGGCCCGACAGGCGGGATCCCGTCAGAAGCAGGCGAAGAAGCTGGAAAAGGAACTGGAGCAGTACCGTCCGGAACCGAAAAGGCGGGAACTTTCGTTCAAGTGGCCCGAGGCGGCGCCATCGGAAAAGGTAGTGCTTTCCGTCGCAGATCTGGCTTTTCATTTTCCGGACGGAACCACACTCTGGCCGCCGCTCACCTTTTCGCTGTTTCGTGGGCAGAGAGTCGGTCTTGTAGGACACAACGGCTGCGGCAAGTCGACTCTTCTCAAGATTCTTGCCGGCAGACTGGCCCGTACCGGCGGAACGCTGACCATGGGGTCCACGACGCGCATGGGATACTACAGTCAGCAGCAGGCGGAGACTCTGGATCTTGGTGGCACCGTTCTTGGAGAAATGCGTCGTCTGTCCGATCCGCACACATCGGAAGAGGAGCTGATGAGCGTGCTCGGTCTGTTCATGCTTGGTCAGGGCTACTTCGACCGGGCGGTGGATTCTCTTTCCGGCGGGGAGAGAAGCCGGCTCGTTCTTGCGCTGCTTTTCCTCAGGCGCTGCAATTTTCTTGTTCTTGACGAACCTACGAACCATCTGGATCTGGAAAGCCGCGACGCGCTTGTGGAGGCCCTGGAGGCCTTCGACGGAACGCTTCTCGTAGTGGCGCACGATCGTCATCTGCTTACCGAGGCCGTGGATGAAATCTGGGCCGTGGACGATACGGGCATCACCGTCTACAAGGAAGGCTTTGCGCAGTATGACGCTGCGCGCCGGGCGGCGCGCGCTGCGGCGGCAAGACAGGATGTTGAGCCGGCTTCCGCGGCATCGTCGTCTTCGCCGGCCTGCCGACCCCTGCCAGGAACAAATCTTTCCCGTGAGGATCTCAAAAGGCTCAAGCGGGAGCAGGCCGAACAGAGAAACGCTCTTTACAAGCAATTGAAACCGCTGCAGGCTTCCTATGAGAAGCAGGAAAAGGCCTTTGAGGCGCTTCTTGCCAGACAGGAGGAAGTGGAGGGGTTGCTTGCAGATCCGGCCGTCTATGCCGACGGGACAAGAGCCGCGGAACTTCTCAAGGAGTTTCATTCGCTCCAGGAACGCTCCGAAAGGGAACTGGAGGAGCTTGGGGAGCTGGAGGCGCGTATTGCCGACCTTGAGGCCAGAAGATCGGCCCTTTCTCTTGACGGAGGAGAGTAGTTTTGTCCGGGCATTCCCGTCCGTCGTCCGCCGTTCCGGCATGGTTCGGGAGAGAGGCGGCGTATTCTCGTATTGCCTGCATGTGAGGGACGGTGTTTCAGAAAGCCCGGTCGTCGGGGCAGAAAGCGCCTTTTTGTCGGGAAGCCGTAAGAAATGGCTCATCAGAGCATGGGAAGACGATGCGGGCTGCGGGAAGCGATAAAAAGCCTGACTGTCATCATATTGCCTCAGTTGTATGCCATGCTGGCGGACGATGTTCTGAGAATGGTGCTGTCCTGCTGTTTTTTTTCTGGAAATTTTTTCTGGAAAAGGAGACTATCGGGATGGACACGAATGTCGGTCGGCAAGCCGTTTCTCTTTTTGTCAGGAGAGCCTCGTGATCGATCAGAAGTATTTGCAGTGCCATTTTTTCAGATCGCAGACCAAGGACAGCACCATGCACAGGAAAAAGCCGCAGTCCGGCCGGGTGTACCGCATAGGCGAGGCCGCCCGTGCGCTGAATCTTCAGACCAGTGTACTTCGGTTCTGGGAGGGGGAATTTCCCGGACTCAGTCCCGTTCGTACGCCGAAGGGACAGCGTTTGTATTCGGAAAGCGACATGGAGCTGCTGCGCAGAATACGTTCCCTGCTGCATGAGCAGGGCATGACCATTGAGGGCGCGCGCCGTGTGCTTGCAGGCGAGGCCATGCCGGAACTGGCCGAGGCTCTTTCGGTATGCCCCGTTTCGACCGGCGAGGAAGACAGAAAGATGCTTTCCGATATTCTGCAGGAACTTATGGATATTCGTGCGCTGCTTGCCGGCAGTGCCTTCCACGACAACCATCCGTCCAAGGAGACACGTTCATGATTCTTTCGCCGTCGCTTCTTTCCGCCGACTGCGGAAATCTGGCCGAAACGCTCAGAAATCTGGAAGCTGCCGGAGTGAAGTGGGTGCATTGGGACGTGATGGACGGGCAGTTCGTGCCCAACATCACGTTCGGACAGCACGTCATCAAAGGCCTGCGCCCGGCGTCGGGTCTTTTTTTTGACGTGCATCTCATGATCGAGCAGCCGGAGCGCTATCTTGCCGATTTCAAGGCCGCAGGCGCGGATATGCTCGTAGTGCATACCGAAGCCACGGTTCATCTTCAGCGCACGCTTGCGGAAATACGCCGCCTCGGAATGAAAGCCGGTGCAGCTCTCAATCCTTCCACGCCGCTTTCCGTTCTCGACTATGTACTCGAAGATGTGGACATGGTGCTGATCATGAGCGTGAACCCCGGTTTCGGGGGACAGAAATTTCTGCCCGCCACGTTCCGCAAGGTCGCGGAACTGAGGGCGAAACTCAACGCCGCAGGTCGGTCCGACTGCCTTGTGCAGGTCGACGGCGGCGTGAACGTCGACAACACCGGAGCGCTGGTGGAGGCCGGAGCGGATGTTCTGGTTTCCGGTTCCGCGTTTTTCGGCCATCCTCCCTTCAGTGAACGTCTTGCCGTCTTCATGGCCGCAGCGTGCTGATTTTTGTCATATTCTCAAGGAGACAGCCTGTATGCCTACTCGCGCAGAACTTGCCAATGCTATCCGCGCTCTTTCCATCGACGCCATTGAAAAAGCCAGATCCGGTCATCCCGGCGCGCCTATGGGGATGGCCGATATGGCCGAAGCCCTGTGGCGCGGTTTTCTGAAGCATAATCCTGCCGATCCCGCATGGCCCGATCGCGATCGCTTTATTCTTTCCAACGGTCACGCTTCCATGCTGCTTTATGCCCTGCTGCATCTTACCGGATATGATCTTTCCATGGACGATATCCGTAACTTCCGTCAGCTTGGTGCGAAAACCCCGGGGCATCCCGAATTCGGAGTGACTCCCGGTGTGGAAATGACTACGGGTCCCCTCGGACAGGGCATTGCCACGGCCGTGGGCATGGCTCTTGCCGAACGTATGCTGGCCCATACCTTCAACCGCGAAGGGTTCCCCGTCATGGATCACTACACCTGGGTCTTCCTCGGCGACGGCTGCCTCATGGAAGGCGTGGCGCAGGAAGCCTGCTCCCTCGCCGGAACCTGGAAGCTCGGCCGTCTCATCGCCCTTTATGACGACAACGACATTTCCATCGACGGCAAGGTCGAGGGCTGGTTCACCGACGATACTCCCGCCCGCTTCGAGGCCATGGGCTGGCATGTGGTGCGCGGCGTGGACGGGCACGACTCCGAGGCTCTGGATCTGGCCATCCGTCAGGCCATGGCCGTCACGGACAAGCCTTCCCTCATCTGCTGCAAGACCGTGATCGGCCGCTTTGCCCCCACCAAGGCAGGTACGGCTTCCTGCCACGGTTCGCCGCTCGGACCGGAAGAAGCAGCAGCCGCCCGCGCGGCCATGAACTGGACCGCCGATCCCTTCACCGTTCCGGAAGAGATCCGCGCAGCGTGGGATGCCCGTGAAAAGGGTGCGGCCGCTCAGAAGGCCTGGGAAGACATGTTCGCCGCCTATGAAAAGGTCTATCCCGAACTGGCCTCCGAATTTCGTCGCCGCATGGCAGGCGATCTGCCCGAAGCCTGGCCTGCCGCGGCTGCCGAAGCCGTGGGCGCAGCTGTTGCCGAAACCAAGGACGTGGCCACCCGTGCCGCGGGCAAGAACGTGCTCAACGTCATCGCTCCGGCGCTGCCTGAACTGGTGGGCGGTTCCGCCGACCTCAGCGGTTCCGTGGGTACCGAATACAAGGGGGCGAAGACGCTGGATGTCGCCGACTACTCCGGCAATTACATCCGCTACGGCGTGCGCGAGTTCGGCATGGGAGCCGTAATGAACGGCCTGAAGCTTCACGGCGGCTTCATTCCCTACGCCGGTACCTTCTTCGTGTTTTCCGACTATGCCAAGAGCATCATCCGTTCCGCGGCCATCATGAAGATCCGCGTCATCTGGGTGCTGACTCATGATTCCATCGGCGTGGGCGAGGACGGCCCCACCCATCAGCCCGTGGAACAGATTGCCGCACTGCGCATGACGCCCGGCGTGCAGGTCTGGCGTCCCTGTGACAGCACCGAGGCTGCAGTGGCATGGACGCAGGCCGTGGAATACAAGGACGGTCCCGTGTGTCTCGTCATGAGTCGTCAGAATCTGCCTCAGCAGCACCGCAGTGCGGAACAGGTCGAGGCGATCCGCCGTGGAGGCTATGTGCTCAGAGACTGCGAAGGGGAGCCGGAACTCATTTACATTGCCACGGGGTCCGAAGTACAGCTTGCCGTACAGGCTGCCGAACAGCTGGCGGCACAGGGACGCCGCGTACGCGTGGTCTCCATGCCTTCCTGCGAGGTCTTTGATCGTCAGGAGGCCGCCTATCGTGAATCCGTCCTTCCCTCTTCCGTTCGCGCTCGTGTGGCTGTGGAAGCGCAGACCGCTGCCTGGTGGTGGAAGTATGTGGGACTTGACGGTCGTGTCATTGGCATGGGAACATTCGGAGCTTCCGCTCCGGCGGGTAAACTGTTCCCGAAGTTTGGCTTTACGGTAGAAAACATTGTGCAGCAGTCTCTTGAACTGCTGTAAGGAAAGGAGAACAACCGATGAAAGCACTGACCATGAATGATGTGGACATGAAGGGCAAGCGCGTCGTCATGCGCGTGGACGTGAATGTTCCCATTCACGACGGCGTCATCACCAGCGACAAGCGTATCCGCGCCGTGCTGCCCACCATCAGAAAGGCTCTGGATGCGGGCGCGGGCGTCATTCTGCTCGCCCATCTGGGCCGTCCTACCGAGGGCGTTTTTGAAGAGCAGTTCTCTCTGCGCCCTGTGGCGGTGCACATGGGCAAGCTTCTCGGCATGCCCGTGGAATTCTGCGCCGAACCTCTGAAGGGCGTGGAATGCCAGCCCGGTCAGGTCGTGCTCTGCGAGAACGTGCGTTTCTTCAAGGGCGAAAAGAAGAACAATGAAGAACTTGCCGCGCAGTATGCCGCTATGGGCGACATCTATGTGATGGATGCCTTCGGCGCGGCCCATCGCGCTCAGGCTTCCACCGAAGGCGCGCTGCGCAAGGCCCCCGTGGCCGTGGCCGGTCCCCTCATGTTCGCGGAAATGGAAGCCGCCACCAAGCTGCTCGACAAGCCCGAACGCCCGCTGTTCGCCATCATCGGCGGCTCCAAGGTGTCCACCAAGCTCACCGTGCTGGAAAACCTGCTCAGGCATGTTGACGGCCTCATCGTGGGAGGCGGCATTGCCAACACCTTCCTTGAAGCTGCCGGTTACAACATGGGCGCTTCCCTTGTGGAAAAGGACCTCATTCCCGAAGCCAAGCGCCTCATCGAAATGGCCAAGGAACGCGGCGTCATGTTGCCCTTGCCTTCCGATGTGGTTGTGGCCCCGAGCTTTGAACGCGCTTCCGAAGCGGTGACGAAGAAGGTGTCCGAGCTTTCCGCTGAAGACTGCGCCTTCGACATCGGCGAAGAAACGGTGAAGGAATACGCGAAGCTGCTGGCCGACGCCCGCACCATCGTGTGGAACGGCCCTGTGGGTGCGTTTGAAACCGTGCCCTTCGACAGGGGCAGCCGCGCTCTGGCCGACATTCTGGCCGATTCCGAAGCCTACACCCTGGTGTGCGGCGGCGATACCGTGGCCGCTGTGGAGACCTTCGGCGTGGCCGCGAAGATGGATTACCTCTCTACCGGTGGCGGCGCCTTCCTTGAAGTTCTCGAAGGCAAGACTCTGCCTGCCGTGGCGGCACTTGCCGACGCTGCGTCGAAAAAGGAGATTTGACGACGTCGGGCCGGTTGGGCGCTGTCATCGTTCTGAACGGCCTCACACAACCATGGAGAAGGGGCGGGGAAAATTTTTCCCCGCCCCTTCTCCATATCTATCAGGCTGATGCTTTTTGCCGAAGAACGTCGGGGCATCAGTTCCGTCTCCAGAAAGAAGGACGCCCGTCTTCTTTGTCAGCCTCCTATGGCGGACATGCGCTTATGGGCCACAGGACCGTTTCTGGAGGCAAGAATTTCCGCGCCCACGGGTTTTCGTGAGACGGCGTCGATCATGATGCGGCGAACTTCTTCTGCGCCCTTGTCGCGCAGTGCGTCCCGTATGGGATATTCTCTGTCGTCGAAAAGGCAGGTGCGGATATTGCCTTCCGCCGTCAGCCGCAGACGATTGCAGGACTGGCAGAAACTTTGCGTGACCGAGGTGATGAGACCGAAGCTGCCTTTCGAAATGCGGCCGTCCGGGGTAACGAGCTTCCACAGTTTTGCAGGACCGCGTTCCTCGGCCGCGTTTCCGGCGCTTTCCTGACCGTCCCTGCGTCGCAGGGACACCGGATCGAGTCTCCAGAATCTGCGGGCCGCTTCCAGAATGTCGGCGGCTGGCCAGAACAGATTGTTCGACCAGATGGTGGAGTCTCCCATGGGCATGAACTCGATGAAGCGCACATCTACCGGCCAGTCCAGGGCCATGGATGCAAGATCGTGCAGTTCGACGTCGTTGACGCCGCGCATGGCAACGGCGTTGATCTTCAGGGGAATCCCAAGTTTCAGCATACGATGCATATTGTCGAGCACCGTGGGAAGCTCGTCTCTGCCGGTGATGGCAGCGTATTTTCCGCGATCCAGAGAGTCAAGGGACAGATTGACGGATACATCCAGAGCCTTGAGCGTCTCTAGTGCCGGAGCGAGCAGGGTGCCGTTGGTGGTCAGCTTCAGTGCGATATGCGGGAATCGGTCGTGGATTTTGACAAGAAAATCAAGAAAACCTTTTCTGGCAAATGGTTCTCCGCCGGTGAAGCGCAGCTTATGTACGCCGAGACCGATGGCGATTTCGATGATTTTTTCTATTTCCTCGAAACGCAGGATCTTTTCGTGAGGAATGAAGGGAATGCCTTCATCCCGACAGTAGCGGCAGCAGAGATTGCAGCGGTCGGTCACGGAAATCCGCAGATAGCGTACGGTTCTGCCGTGTCCGTCGACGAGCAGGGCAGGGGAGACTTCGTTCTGTTCCGGCATGAGTCAGCTCCTTCCGCAGTCGCTCATGTCGCCGTTGAGCTTTTCCAGCGCATGGGGCAGTACGGGCAGCAGAGCCGCAAGGTTTTCCTGCGAGGCGAGACGACTTCCCGGCAGGGCGATGAGCATGGTCCGGCCCAGCGTGCCTGCCAGACAACGGGAGAGCACTGCACGAGGCGTATGCGCCAGACCTTCGGAGAACATGACCTGCTCGAAACCGGGCAGACGGCGGTCCAGCACGGGCAGCAGAGCTTCCGGCGTGAAGTCGCGGGGAGAAAGCCCCGTACCTCCCGTGGTGACAATGAGTCCCCAGCCGGAGGACGCAAGATCTCTGACAAGCTTGCGCAGAGCGCGCGGATCATCGGGCAGCAGGAAAAGCTCACGCTTTGCCGGCGACAGCTCGGAGAGCATATCGAGCAGGGCGGGACCGCTTTCATCCACGCGCATTCCCGCATACCCCTTGTCGGAAAGCGTGATGCAGGCCACGGCGAGTCCTTCGCCGTTCCAGGCTTCGGGCAGAGGTTTCGGCAAAGGCAAAAGTGTGTCCTCCACCTCGAAGAGCAGTGGATCATCGGTCTTGAACAAACCGCTTTTGCCGCCGGACTTGAGAATGAGTCGCACGTCGCGGATCACCACGTCCTTCTGTACGGCCTTGACCATGTCGTAGATGGTGGCCGCGGCAATCTGCGCCGCAATAATGGCCTCCATTTCCACGCCGGTGCGTCCCGTGGTGCTGGCTGATGCCTCAAGAATCACGGCAGGCGGCTCGTCCTGAACGCTGAAGCGCACGTCGGCATGGGTTATGGCCACGGGATGACACATGGGAATAAGTTCGGCCGTGCGTTTGGCCGCCATGATGCCCGCCACCTGAGCCACGGTGAGGACGTCGCCCTTGGGCAGAGCCTTCGCCTTGAGCAGTTCCAACGTATGGGCGTTCAGTTCCACCACGGCTCTGGCTATGGCCGTGCGTTTCGTTTCCTGCTTGGCGCCGACATCCACCATGCGGGGGGCACCTGAAGCGTCGAGATGGGAGAATTCAGACATGACCGACCTCGTCTCATGCCTGGGGAAGAACCTGGGGACGGAAGGAAATGCGGATGCTGTCGCCGGGCCTTACTACGCCGCCTTTGATGATCCGGCAGAACACGCCTCTTCTGGGCATGATGCAGTCTCCGACCTGCTGGCGGATGGCGCAGCCCATGTGACACTCTTTGCCGATCTGGGTGAGCACAAGCTCGATGTCGTCGCCGATGGTGAAGCGGGTGCCGACGGGGCAGGTATGGAGTTCCAATCCTTCCGTGGTGATGTTTTCGGCGAAGTCGCCGGGATGGACGTCTGCGCCCATGGAGCGCATGTATTCTATGTCTTCCATGGCGAGAAGACTGAGCTGACGGTGGGAGCCGTCGGCATGGACGTCGCCCTCCACGCCGTGGTTGGCCACAAGCGTCACCTGCGACTGATTGATTTTCTTTTCACCCTTGCGGGAACTTGTGGATACGGCAACGATGCGCATGATGTTTTCTCCAGAATTGCTGTGTTCGTTTATGATGTTGTTCGCGACCGATCCGCATTCAGACCGGCTCGCTGACAATGCCGATTTCCCTTGCTTCGAGGGCTGCGGGAACGTCCCTGTCATGCGTGGCGCATACGACGCTGACGCCTCGGGGGCGCAGAGACCTTACAGCATTGAGTATGGCCTTTTCGCTCGCCGCGTCAACATTGGACGTCGGTTCATCGAGAAGAAGTACCGAAGGAGAAAGAATGAGACGTGAAGCCAGGGCTATGCGCTGCTTCTCTCCGCCGGAAAGCTCTCCCGGACCGCGCGAGGCCATGCTTTCAGGATCGGTGAAGCCTACGGCCAGCATGCTTTCCATGTAGCCGTTGTGTGCAAGTTTTCTGTCGACTCCCCTCAGCCTCAGTCCCAACGTAACGTTCCAGAAGACGGAGGCCTTCATGAGATACGGCTCCTGCAGCAGAAGAGTGATTTCTCTGCGCGGCTCCGTCTGGCTGCCTGCGTAGCGGAGAACGCCGGATGTGGGTTTTTCCAGAAATGCGAGCAGACGCAGAAGGGTGGACTTGCCGCTGCCGTTTCTTCCGGTAAGCACCACGGTTTCTCCCTTTTCCATGACGAACGAGGGAAGATGGAGCGCTGTGATGCTGCCGTAGCATTTGCGCAGGTCGTGCGCTTCAAAAAGAATGTTCATGCTCGTCCCTTGTGTCTGAGAACCAGGCGAGAAGAAAATTGACCAGAAAGGCGATGAGCAGCAGCACGAGTCCGAGGGCTATGCCCTGAGCAAATTCTCCCTTGCTGGTTTCCAGAGAGATGGCGGTCGTCATGGTTCTTGTGGAGTAGCGGATGTTGCCGCCGAGCATCATGGCGACGCCTACTTCCGTGACGACGCGTCCGAAGGCCGTGACACAGACCATGCCGAGATCATATCGTATTTCCCGTATGGTGTGCAGAGCAAGCTGCGAGGGGGATGCGCCAAGCGTCAGCAACGTTTCCCGGCAGCGTCGGTCGAGATTTTCCACGGCCTGTGCCGTCCATGAGATGACGATGGGCAGGGCGAGGATGCTCTGACCTATGACCATGCCCGGCAGCGTGAAAAGCAGACCGAACTGACCGAGCGGTCCGCGGTAGGTGATGAACACATATACAATGAGTCCTATAAGTACCGTAGGGAAGGCCAGGAGCGTATCCGAGAGAAGCCTCAAGAATTTTTTTCCGGGAAAAGTGGTGTAGCCGAGCAGAAATCCAAGAGGCAGCCCCAGAGTGGCCGCGACGAGCAGTGCGCAGCTTGTGGAGGAAAGCGTGGCCTGTATGGCGGAGAATGTGGCGTCGTCCATGTTCAGAAGCAGGGCGAGCGCCTTGCTCATGCCTTCGCTGAAGTATCCCATGATTACCTGCGGATGAAAAAGGAAAGCGGGCCGGAGTGGCGGCCCGCCCAATGGTTGTTACTTGCCTGCGTTGGGGAAGAAGAGCTGCTTGCCTTCGAGTTTGTAGTCTTCAATGAGCTTCTGGGTTTCAGGCTTTACCCACCAGTCTTCGAACGTTACGGCAAGATCCTTCTTGACGTTGGGGCAGATGGCGGGATTGGTCGTGATGACGCTGTACTGGTTGAACAGCGCAGAATCGCCTTCCACCACGATGGCAAGAGGATTGGCGTCGCCCTGCTGGTTGGCATACTTGATCCATGTGCCGCGGTCGGTAAGGGCATAGGCTCCCTTTTCGGCGGCAATGGCCAGAGTGGCCATCATGCCCTGACCCGCGGAAATATAGAAGGGTTCTTTGTCGGGAGAGAGATTGGAGTTCTTCCACAACTTCAGCTCGGCGGAATGGGTGCCGGATTTGTCGCCGCGGCTGACGAAGCCGGCTTTGGCATCATAGATGGCCTTCAACGCTTCGGCAGTGGTCTTGCCGGCAATTTTTGCAGGGTCGGCCTTGGGACCGACGATGACGAAGTCATTGTACATGATCTGACGGCGGTCGATGCCGTAGCCGTCTTCAATGAACTTTTTCTCCACGTCGGGAGCATGAACGAGAAGAACGTCGGCGTCGCAGTTCTTGGCGATTTCAAGAGCCTTACCGGTACCCACGGCCACCCACTTGAGATCAATGCCGGTTTCCTTCTTGAAGGTGGGCGCGACGTATTCCAGCAGACCGGAATCCTGAGTGCTGGTGGTCGTGGCCATCATCAGGGAGTCGGCCGCATGCGCGGGGAGAGCGCAGGACAGTGCAAGCAGTGTGCTGAAAAGGATTTTGCCTGAATGATTCATGGAAAAGCTCCTTGTATGGTTTTGCGATGTCTTCGGGAGACATCGGCGTTGTCAGTCGGGAATGAGATGGACGCCCCGGGCCGGAAAGCCCATGCAGACTCTGCTGCCCTGACGAAGATTGAGTCTGGAAAGAAAAGCCGTTTCCTGTACGGCGCTTATCTGCGTGCCGTCCCCAAGCTCCAGAACGAGAAACGTCTCCACGGTATCCTGATGGATGGCTGCGACGGTGGCCCGTACCGGCCCTTGAAGGGCGGCAGGCATTTTCTCGGTGGATATGACGATGCGCTCCGGATCTATGACGACGGTAACCACCTGATTGAGATGCAGTTCCATGTTCATGAGCTGCCTTTCCCCGCACAGCGCCGTAATGACCAGATCGGAAAAGGTGGTGACTTCCACGCTGACGGCACGCATTCCCGTGGTGATGGCGGTGACGATGCCGATGAATGCGTTCCCGTTTTCGTCGTTCCACCCGTTTTTCTCTGCTGATTCTCCGCGCACGATGCGCTTTGCTTCGCCTCCTGCGAAGTCCAGAAATTCCGTGATCTGGGAATGCTTCTGCTGACCGAGAAAGGCCTGGACCACATTGAAGGGAACATGAAGCTCGAGAAGTTCCAGCCCCCTGGCATAGCGTATGGCGCGCGGTCCGGCCATGCCGGGAGAAAGTCCCATGCCTTCGGCCACGGCATAGAATTTTTTGCGTACGAACCCCTGGTCAAAGCGCAGAAAACCGTCCTGTGCAGATTCAGGCAGACTGAGAATCCGTCGGATGTTCTTCATGCAGGAGAGAGGCAGCAGTATGTCCCGACTGCCGGGTTCGGGAACGTGCACCATGCCGGTCATGGTGTCGATGGTTTCGCGGACATGCATTCCCAGCGCCTCGCCGAGACGCAGCCCTCCGTATCGGATGAGCAGAAAAAGAAGATGGAGCCGCGCACGGACTATTTTTTTCGCCGTAGTCGTGGCTTCCGCTTCCCATGCCTCCCAGCGCAGGGTAAGCTGTTCGAGCATTCTTCTGTTCAAATGTTGCTGAATCAAGGGGTACTTCGCAGTTTGTCTGTTCCGGTCCGCGTAAATACGGGATCGGACATGGGACGGACCATGTTGCTTCATAAATGACATAAAAACGTCATGGTGTATACGCTGTGAAAAATGTCCGTTGCTTCCATGCGGCATCTCTCTTCAAAAGTAAGAATGATTGTTTCAAAATAACAGAAAAGCACCGCTTGAGCAATACTGAAATGGTGAAGCTCTCAGTGAAGCAGGTTTTATTTCAAAATTATCATACTTCCTTTCAAGATTATTGAATAAAAAAGTGAAAAACGTTTCCATGGGACGGCAGGTCGGCGGGCGTGGGCCATCTTTTCTTTTTTCTTCAAAAGGTTATACTTGGCGACGGTAGCATTTTATTTCATCAGGAGCCGTCATGAAGTCCTTTCTTACCCTGAAATCGGTGGATGAGGTACTGTCCCTCATCAGAACGTTTGATCGTCTTCCGGAAGAGAGCGTTCCCCTGGATGAAAGCGCCGGGCGCTATCTGGCGCAGGACTGGGCCGCTCCTGAAGATCTGCCCGGCTTTGCACGATCCACCGTCGACGGATATGCCGTCCGTGCCCAGGATGTTTTCGGCGCTCAGGAAGGTTCTCCCGCACTGCTGGAATGCGTGGGAGATTGCCCCATGGGAAGCGCACCGTCCTTTTCTCTTGCACCGGGACAGACGGCGCGTATTCTTACCGGCGGCATGCTGCCGGAAGGAGCCGACAGTGTGGTCATGGTGGAGTATTCCCGTCCCATTGAAGAGAATCTCGTGGAACTCATCCGTACGCAGGCACCCGGAGATCATGTCCTAGAGCGTGACGAGGATGCTGCGGAGGGCAGTGTGCTCATACCTGCGGGGCGTCGTCTGCGGTCTCAGGAGGTGGGGCTTCTTGCCGCTCTCGGACAGCAGACCGTGCCTGTGAGACGAAGACCCCGCGTGACCATACTGTCCACAGGGGACGAGGTCGTTCCGTTTGAGAAGAAGCCTCTGCCGGGTCAGGTGAGGGACGTGAATTCCCACTCTCTTGCTGCTCTCTGTACGGGGGCCGGCGCCGACGTGCGCATGGCCGGTCTCATTGATGATGACAGGACACGGCTTGAAACTGCCGTACGCGAGGCTGCGCAGTGGGCGGATGTCGTCCTGCTTTCCGGGGGATCTTCGGCCGGCATGCGCGATCATACCGTGGAAGTCTTTCTTTCCATGCCCGACAGTTCCCTGCTGGTGCACGGCGCCGCCATCAGTCCCGGCAAGCCGTTCATTCTGGCCCGTACCGGGGGGATCTGTCTCATGGGACTGCCCGGGCAGGTAGCCAGTGCGCTCGTATGCGCCAGAGTGTTTCTTCTGCCGCTGCTCAGTCATCTTCAGGGTGGAGAGGAAACGGTGACTCCGGGAGTGTCTGCCGTTCTTTCACGGTCCGTGGCCTCGGCACAGGGACGTCGGGATTTCATACGTGTACGACTTTCCCGCTCGGCAGACGGATGGATTGCCGATCCCGTTACGGCGCCTTCCGGTCTGATCTCCGGTCTTGTGGCCGCAGATGCCCTGGTGGTCTGCTCTGAAAACAGCGAAGGACTGTACGCCGGGCAGAGCGTCTTTGCCGAGCTGCTTGTCTAGCAACTGTTCATCCTTGCTCGTGCAAGAAAGCTTTCTTCTTTCGAGGAGGAAGCGTCACCGGGAGATTTGTGGTCCGATGCATGTCGGCGGGGATGTTCCTGCATGGGCAGAGAATCCTTGCCGGCTGATTCGTGATATCCTTTGAGAGGAATATATGTCCAGACATACCTATCTTACAATGAAGACGCCCGAGGAAGCCCGAGCCTTGTGGTTTGACCGCATCGACGCGCTTGGAAAGGAACTTTCGGATGAGAAGGTACCCCTTTCCAAAGCTCTTCACCGTGTTCTTTCCCGTCCCGTGGAAGCACTGCGTTCCTCACCTGCTTTTCACGGAGCAGCCATGGACGGCGTTGCCGTGAAGGCCGAGGATACCTTTACGGCCTCGGTGAGAAAGCCTCTGCGGCTTGAAATAGGCAGAAAGGCTTTCTGGATCAATACCGGCCATCCCCTTCCCGTGGGCTGCAATGCCGTCGTCATGGTGGAGTATCTGAATGTGGAGGAGAACGGAAAATACGTGGTCATGGAAAAGGCGGCTTTTCCATGGCAACATGTCCGCAAGCTCGGCGAAGACATGGTGGCCACGGAAATCATTCTGTCCCCGGGCGTGGAGATAGGTCCGTATGAACTCGGAGCACTGGCGGCCGCAGGCGTGACCAGCCCGGAGGTTTTTCGCAGGCCGGAAGTGGCCGTGATACCCAGCGGGTCGGAAATTGTGGGGCTTGATGAGGCAAGAGAAGAGGATCTTCGTGCGGGGCGTGTACTTCCGGAATTCAATTCCCTCATTTTTTCCGCCATGATTGAAAAGGCAGGCGGACATGCGCATGTCTGTCCCATTGTTCCCGATGACGTCGAGCGCATCCGGGCGGCCGTAGTCGCCGCCGTGGAGTCCGGAGCGGATCTTGTCGTCATGAACGCAGGCTCGTCGGCAGGCAGTCATGACTATACCGCCGATGTCATTGCCGGCATGGGAGAACTGCTGGTGCACGGAGTGGCGGTCATGCCGGGCAAGCCGACGGCACTCGGTATCGTGGAGGCGGCAGGACGCCGCGTTCCCGTCATAGGTACTCCCGGTTATCCGGTTTCCGCCATCGTGGCCGTGGAGGAATTCGTGCTTCCGCTGCTTGCCCGCTGGCAGAAGCGGGGAGTGGTCCGGCGTGAATCCGTCGACGTCGTGCCCTGCAATCCCATTCCTTCCCGTCCGGGCATGGAGGAAAGGGTACGGGTCAAGCTCGGCGTGGTGGAAGGTACCTGCTATGCCGTCACGCTTCCCCGTGGCGCGGGTACGGTGACCAGTCTTTCACGCGCAGACGCGGTGATTCCCATTGAACGCGACAGGGAAGGACTGGATGCCGGACAGCCCGTTCGTGCCGAACTGCTTCGGCCGTGGGACCAGATAGAAGGCGCGCTCCTTGCCACAGGCAGTCATGACAACACGCTGGATCTTATTGACAGCATGCTTCGCCGGACACATCCGGGGTTTCGTCTGACTTCGGCGCATGTCGGATCGCTGGGCGGTCTGCTGGCCCTTCGTCGAGGTCAGTGTCATCTGGCGGGCAGTCATCTGCTCGACGAGGAAAGCGGCATCTACAATCGCAGAGCCATTCGGGAACACATGAAGGGCATGCCTGCGCTGCTGGTACAGCTCGTGGACAGGGAGCAGGGGATCATGGTGCTGCCCGGCAATCCGAAACATATCGTCTCGTTCGACGACCTGTGTCGCGAGGATGTGCAGTTCATCAATCGTCAGCGGGGAAGCGGTACGCGTGTCCTTCTGGACTATGAGCTGAAAAAGCGCGGTCTTTCTCACGCACGCATCCGCGGCTACAGGGATGAGGAATACACGCATATGAACGTGGCTGCGGCGGTACTGTCCGGCAGAGCCGACGCCGGACTCGGTGTCCGCTCCGCAGCGGCGGCCTTGGGGCTGGATTTCATTTCCGTTGGGGTGGAGGAGTACGATCTGGTCATTCCTCTCCGTTATGCGCAGGACGCCCGTATTCTGGCGCTGTTCGACGTCGTCCGCTCGGAAGAGTTCAGGCGTCATGTTCAGTCCATGGGAGGATACGGTACCGACAGAACGGGAGAGATCATTTGGGAGTACGACGGAAAATAGGCTTGCATGGGAGCGCGTATTCCGTCTTTTTTCTCAGAGGGGGCAGAATACGCGCGGCAGACCGCAGACTCGACATATGCCGGCCATATGTGTCACGAGTACGAAAGCAGGCATCAACGTAGACAGATGCCTTGGACAAAGATGACGCCTGCTCTGTGCTTCCGGAAGAAAGCCCTCCTGTCCGGCGTCAGGACAAGGCAACTTTTTCAGGATTCCTTCGGGGCAGACCTCTGGCCGGAGTATTTTTTCATGGCCAGACTGCATTTTCCGGTTTTTATCTTGCGGGGCGTCGTGGCATTGTCGGAAAGATGCACGCTGGAGGGCAGGCAGGAACGGATAATGTCGAAGGTTCCGTCCTTCTTCCATGCTGTAAAGCGGCGCCACGCCGTGACATAGCTGCCCATGTCGCGGGGCAGGTCGCTCCAGCGGCAGCCTGTGGTAAGAACATAGAGAACGGCTTCAAGCGTTTCACGGTCGCTTTTACGGGGGCGTCCTACTTTTTTCCCCTTGGCGAGAAACGGCTCGATGCGTCTCCACTGCTGATCGCTGATGAAAGCCATACCGTATTCCTTAGCGGTGAAAGAGTGTTCCGGTATCAGTCCCCGGCGGAAAAACAGAGTGTTTCCAGTTCGGGAACGGAAAGATCCAGATGGAAGAGTCTTCCGTCATCATTCTTGTCATGACAGAGCCGCCGCAGCAGAAGCGATACCATGAGAGCGGCCGTTCCAGCTGCCGTGACGGCATGAGTATGCATGGAAGCCCCTTCCAGATTGCCCGTTTCTTCATCGGGATAGATGATCGAGAAGGGGAGACGTCGACTTCCGTCAAAAAATACAAGCCCTTCATTTCTTGCCACTGAGCCTTGTACGCACGGAACCCCGGCATGTGCGGCAGCCGTTTCCAGCATTTTTTTCCGTGCCAAGGAGTCGAGACAGTCCATGACGACGTCGACTCCGGAAAGAAGTACCGGCAGATTCTTTTCGTCAAGGGCCTCGATATGGACGGTGACGTCCATGTAGGATGCAATGTCCAGAATGCCGTTCCGACAGGCTTCCGCCTTGGCCATCCCCAGAGTCCTTTCGGTACAGAAACGTTGGCGGTTGAGATTGCTTTCCTCAAAAGAATCCGGATCGCAGAGCGTGAGGGCACCGACGCCCGTGCGGGCCAGAAATTCCGCGACATACCCGCCCAGACCTCCACATCCGGCAACAAGTACTTTTATGGAAAGCAGCCGGACAAGAGATTGTGCAGACAGGGTGCCCCGACAGCGGCTGAAGCGCTCCGGCCAGATGTCCTGCCGGAGCAGTTCCGTCATGACTTCGCGTTCTCGGCATTTCCGGATGAGGGCAAGACGACGGATACCGTCGGCACTGATGACGGGTCCATCCGGAGTTTTTTTCAGAAAATCCCCGGCAGGAGCGGGACTCTGTTCCGCAGAGCCGTTCATCTAGCCTCCTCCCACGGCAGGAAAGTACGCGACACGGTCTCCGTTCCGCACCGGACTTGCCAGATCGTTCTGCCGACTGTTGATCATGACGATCTTGATTTCTTCCAGCGGCAGACCGATGCGTTGTGCAAGCTCCCCGGCCGTGAGAGTCGCTTCTCCTTCGGCCAGATCGATGAACAGTCCCGTCTCCGGAACATAACCGGGGACGCAGTCGCGCAGGGTGGTACTGAGTTTTATCTGTACGCTCATGGGCAGAAGGGGGCCCGCGCGGGACATTGCTCCCGCGCGGGAAGGAAGAGGTTACTTTTTGATCCAGTTGAAGGTGGTCTGGAGTTCTTCAGGCGTAAAATCGAACGTGGTGTTGTGCGGAGGCACGGGTTCGTCCGTGAAGAAATCAGGCAGATGATCGGCCGCTTCGGTGATGCCGGCACGACGGTTGAAGTCGATTTCGGTGGACAGAATGCGCTGACCGAGGGTAACGACGTCATCACCGGTGAGCTTCCAGCCGAACTTCGCATTCAGCATGTCGACGATGGCCGCGAGAGCATCCGGAATGTCCAGAATGGCGAAGGCCGTGAACAGGCACAGACCGACGCTGTCCACGGAAGCCGTGGCGATCTGGAGGTTGCGGGAAAGTTCGATCTGTCCTTCCTTCTTGAGGGGGTCGATCTTGCCGCCGCAGCTCAGAATGTTGGCAGTGACGGAATAACCGGCGGTATGGTCGGCACCCATGGGAGTGGTGGCGTAGGTGACGCCCACGCCTTTGACGGCGCGAGGATCATAGGCGGGAAGGCTCTGGCCCTTCACGCAGGGCACTCTTCTCACGCCGAACACGCGTCCCGTGGTGGCAGTACCGCAGCCGATGATGCGGCCGAGCGGAGTGCCGTCACTGATGCCCTGCATGGCTTCCATGACGGCCTTGCCGTCGCCGAGCGGAATGCCGCCTCCGGCCATGGCCACGCCGATGGCAACGCCGACATCGATGGTGTCGACGCCGAAGTCGTCGCACATATGGTCGAAGGTGCAGATAAGGTCAAGGTCGTCGATATTGCTGTGAGGGCCGAAGCACCACAGGGTTTCGTATTCGGGCCACTTGCTCTTGAACTTGCCTTTCTCGTCAGGGAAAATGCCGCTGCAGCGTATGATGCAGCCGCTCATGCAGCCGTGTGCCACTGCGCCTTCGCCGCCGCGTTCCTTGGTGACTTTGTTCATCATTTCGCCGGATACGGCTTCATGATGTTCGAACTGACCGCAGGTGAAGTTGCGGGTGGGGAGACCTCCGGCTTCATGGAGAATGTTTACAAGTACGGCAGTACCGTACTCGGCCAGACCCTTGCCCGTGATGGGATGGCTGGTGAGAGCCTTGGCAAAGCGCTTGGAGGCGGCCTTGAAGGCTTCTTCGTCCACGAGAGGATGGTTCTTGCCGCCCTCAGGATTGATGATGATGGCCTTCAGCCCCTTGGATCCCATGACGGCGCCGACGCCGCCGCGACCGGCATGACGCTGGGGACGAAGTTCGCGATCCGTGAAGGCGATGCTGGCAGCGGTGAGCTTGAATTCACCCGCTCTGCCTATGGTGACATAACTGCATTCCTTGCCGTACTGTTCCACCAGCTTGTTCACGGCGTCGAAGTTGTTCAGACCTGCCACGGTGGAGGGAACGAGTCTGGCGGAGTCCTTGCTGATTTCAAGCTGCCACCATTCGCCTTCGGTAGCCATGTCTTCCACAATGATGGCCAGAATGCCGAGTTTGGCAAGATGACCGCCGGGCTGTCCGCCCGAGTTGGATTCCTTGATGCCCTCGGTGAGCGGACTCTTGCAGCCGACGGAGATGCGGTTGGAGTTTGGGCTGTTGGTGGCTCCCAGCAGGCCGGGGGCAAAGACCAGTTTGTTGTGCGGGCCGAGCGGAGTGCAGATGGGATTCACCTCGCGGGCGACGATGGTGGACGTCAGTGCACGACCGCCAAGTCCCGTGTACTCTTCGGGAATATCTTCAAATACGCAGCTTTTGGTGGCCATGTTGACACGCAGAAAACGAAACATGCCGTGCTCCTTTTATGCAATCATGGTTGTCGGAGAAGTTCTCTTTGACTGCAGCATAGGATCTTGTTTTTTTTTCCGTCAAGGAAGAGAAAAAACAATCACGCTTTTTTCTTCTGCGGTCTTTTTTCGTGACCGCCCTCGTGTTCGTTGCCGTCGTCTCAGCGGGTCCGGCTGAAGATGACGGGGGACTTTCGGTGACAGGGGGGAACGCTGACGGCGGCATAGCCCAGACTCAAGGTTGCCGCAAGATGAAATGAGTCCGGCACACCGTGTTCTTTTTTGAAGTCGTCATCATCAAGCAGAACTCTTGCAAAACCTATCCAGCAACAACCGAGCCCTTCGCTTCCGGCTGCCAGCATGATGTTGCCGGCGGCGAGCGTGCAGTCGTGGATATACCACGGAGAACGATCGTCTCCGTAAATGACGATCACTGTGCCGGCATGGTTGAAGATGTGATATTTCTCGTTCCTCAGCCAAGATTCATACTGGGAAAATTCCGGATATCTGTCGATATGTTCCAGAACTTTTGCTTTGATGCGCTCCGATAGTTCGTCGATTTCATCCTGTCGCTGAAGAATCACGAATCCCCAGGGTTCCAGACCTGAACCGGTAGGAGCTTTGACGGCGAGATCAAGGAGCCGGTCCAGGACTTCCTTTTCCACGGGGCGTTCCGTATAGGCACGGATGCTTCGTCTTTGTTCGATGGCTGTAATGATATCCATGGGGATTCCTTCGGCTGAGAGGGTGAGAGCAGATGCGCAGTTCGCCGCCTTCTCCGGTGTGACCGGAGAAAATGGGCGGGTGCCGGGGAGGCATCCGCCCTTGACTGCCGACGATGGGGGGGGACGCATTGCTGCCCCCCCCCGGAAGTACGGATTATTTGTTCAGAGAAGCCACACCGGCCTTGGCCACGTTGGTGTCTTCCTGCACGGTGCCGCCGCTGACGCCGATGGCGCCGACGATCACACCGTTCTTGTCCTTGAGCAGTTCGCCACCGCCGAAGATTACAAGACCGTTGTTTGTTACCTCGATGCCGTACAGCTCTCCGCCGGGCTGAGCGGCAGCGCCGAGTTCGGCGCTGGACATGTTGAACATGCGGGCCGTCTTGGCCTTCTTCATCGAAACATCTATGCTGCCGAGAAATGCGCCGTCCATGCGGCAGAACGCCTTGAGATTACCGCCGGCATCAATGACGGTGATGTTCATGGGAACGCCCTGCTTCTTGGCGAAGGCAAGCGCGCCATCCACGACTTTCTGCGCCTGTTCAAGCGTAAGATCACCTGGAAGCTGCAGTTTGCTGGTATCCACGGCTGCGGAAGCAGGGGCGACAAGAGCTGTCAGAAGAGCACAGGTAAGAAGTATGCGACGCATGATCCTATCTCCGTTTTTTTTAGAATGCGGATAGAGGGCGAAAGGTTGCCGTTATCTGCGATTCCGGTTTTTTTTCTTATAACCCAAGAGTCGGTCTCCTTTCAAGAGGCATAGACAGTTTCCGCATTCGATGCAAGCCGACGCTCAAAAAGAGGAGACTTTCGTCTGCCTGCCCATATGGAATACCGTATTATTATATTATTATTGATGTAGATAAGATTGCGTTCATACGGATTCAGTCTGCGGTTATATGCGTCGGAATATATCATTTTTGATGTTGTTCCAATATATTATGATATCAACGACAAAAAGGAAAAGGCGAAAGTGACGGACTCATACAAATGGAACAAGAAAGAAGATCAGAAAATAATTTTGAAATGGAATTTTGAAATAGAACGGAAAAAGTTTGAGAATTGTTTTTAATATAACATGAAAACATATTGTAATAATTGATTATTTTTTATACTTAATTTTGAAATGAAAAAGTTCTTTTTTTATTTTTTCAGAACCTTTGACTTTTTCACCGTGCTGCCGTAGGACAAATACAGTACAAGTCTCTTATCCTTCCGCTAAGCAATGCTATCAAGGAGTTACTATGAGCACTGATGTCAAATGCATGTACCAGGGACAGATCACTTCCTTCTTTATTCCTACTGTGACTCTCGTCGGTCCTAACTGCAGTAAGGAAATCCCCAACCGTCTGAAGAGCCTTGGCGCCAAGCATCCTCTTATAGTAACGGATAAGGGTATCGTCGCCTGCGGTATCCTTAAGCAGATCACTGACATTCTCGATGAAGGCGGCATCTCCTATGTTGTCTTTGACGGCGCCGTTCCGAACCCCACAGATCAGAATGTTACAGACGCAGCCGCCGTTTATAAGGAAAACAACTGCGACAGCCTCATCACCCTCGGCGGCGGCAGCTCCCATGACTGCGGCAAGGGCGTCGGCTTCCTCGTCAGCAACGGCGGCAAGATTCAGGATTACGAAGGCGTGGACAAGTCCAGCAAGCCCTTCCCTCCCTACGTCGCTGTGAACACCACTGCCGGTACCGCTTCGGAAATGACCCGCTTCTGCATCATCACCGACGTTGCCCGCAAGGTTAAGATGGCCATCGTCGACTGGCGCTGCACTCCCAGCGTCGCCATTGACGACCCCGTTCTCATGATGGGTATGCCGCCTTCCCTGACCGCCGCTACCGGCATGGATGCTCTGACTCATGCCGTGGAAGCCTATGTATCCACCGCTGCCACTCCCATGACGGACGCCTGCGCTGAAAAGGCCATCGAATACATCAACCGTTATCTGCGTCGCGCCGTTGCCAACGGTCAGGACAAGGAAGCCCGCGAAGGCATGTGCTATGCTGAATACCTTGCCGGCATGGCCTTCAACAACGCCAGCCTCGGTCATGTTCATGCCATGGCTCATCAGCTGGGCGGCTTCTACAATCTGCCCCACGGTGAATGCAACGCCATTCTGCTTCCCTACGTCTGCGAATACAACCTCATCGCTGCCCGCCGCCGTTTCGGCCGCATCGCCAAGCTGCTCGGTGAACGCACCGAAGGTTACACCGCCAACGAGTCCGCTGAAGCTGCCGTCAAGGCCATTCGCGAACTGTCCCGCGATGTGAATATCCCCGATGGCCTCATCGCCCTCGGCAAGAAGTACGGCAAGGAAGTGCGCGAGGAAGATATCCCGATCATGACCGCCAATGCTCAGAAGGACGCCTGCGGTCTGACCAACCCGCGTATCATGACCGACGCTGCCGTGGCGGCCATCTACAAGAAGGCTCTGTAACAGCATGAAATGATGCCGGAGTTTTTCTCCGGCATCTTCTTCTGTACATCCGATTCCCCGAACGGGCGCGCATGGTCGGCATGCGCGTCCGTTTTTTTTGAGTCCTGGTTCAATGCGGCTTCAATGTTTTTCCATGAGAAGTGACGGGAAGATGCGGCAACGTACCTCTATCTTCGGCACTGCCCCTCGGCGCAGACAACATTTTCCGAAGAGGGCGTCTATTCCTCCCCCGTAAGCTCTGGAGCCGGGCAGAAGAGAACTGTGGCCGGATGAGATTTTGCCTGATGGAAGCAGAGGATGAAAGAGGATGCCGTTCCGAATCCGGAGCGGCATCCTCTTTCATACGGCAGAGTTTTTGTGGTTACAGAAGTTATTTGGCTTCAAGAAAGGCCTGATAGGTGAGTTTCGTGGAGTAGATGTCCGGTACGGAGGAAAGTTCGAAGGGACTGTGCATGCCGAGAAGCGCGGGGCCTGCGTCCACCACGTCCATGCCGTAGGCGGCAAGGAACAGTGCCACGGTGCCGCCTCCGCCCACGTCCACCTTGCCGAGTTCTGCCAGTTGCCACGGGATGTTTCTGGCATCGAGAATGCCGCGTATCCAACCCAGATATTCCGGATGAGCATCATTGGCTCCGTACTTGCCGCGGGAACCCGTAAATTTGCAGAAAGCCACACCGTAACCGAAGAAGGCGGAGTTTTTGAGTTCGTGGCGGTCCTGCCAGTCGGGATCAACAGCAGCGTGCACGTCGCCGGAGAGCGCCTTCGTGTTCATCATGATTTTGCGGAACGGGGTTTCCGGTTCCCATGCGGCCGCCATGTCCTCCACACAGTACTGGAAAAAGCGGGAACTTGCACCGGTGGAGCCGTCGGAGCCGATTTCTTCCTTGTCCCAGAAGATGAGGCAGCAAGTATATTCCGGATCTTCCGCATCAAGGAGGGCACGAAGCGCCGTGTAGACGCAGATGCGGTCGTCCTGGCCGTAGCCGCCGACGATGCCTTTGTCGAGTCCCACATAGCGCGCCGGACCGGCAGGCACGGCCTCAAGTTCGGCAGAGATGAGATCGTCTTCGCGGATACCGTACTTTTCGTTGAGAAGCTGGAGAATTCTGGCCTTCACGGCTTCCTTTGGCGCTTTGTCCTCTTCCTTGTCTTCGTCGGAAAGCACGGGTTCATGACCGAGAATGATGTTGAGCTTTTCCGCATCAAAGGCTTCGGAGAGTTTGAGCGAACCGTCCTTGTGAGCCAGATGAGGCAGCAGATCGGCAATGGTGAAGACAGGTTCCGTCTCTTTTTCGCCGAGACGGACACGGAGACTTTCCCCGTTGATCTTCACGATGACGCCGTGTATGGACAACGGGCGGGCAAACCACTGATATTTGCGCAGGCCGCCGTAGTAATGCGTCTTGGCCTGACCGACGCCGACCTGCTCGATGAGAGGATGCTGCTTGAGATCAAGTCGGGGACTGTCGGTATGGGCACTGATGAGACGGATGCCGTCGGCAAGAGGTCTGCGTCCTCTGCGTGCCACGAACACGGCCTTGCCGTGCAGAGTCTGCCAAGCCTTATCGGTTCCGAATCCTTCGGCATATCCCGCCTGCTGCAGGCGTTCGACGACGCCGGATACGGCTTCCCTTTCAGTCTTGCAGTCGGAAATGAAGCGGATGTAGTCGTCTGCCAGGGCATACATGGCTTGACGGTGTTCCTTCGACCGATAGATTTCCCAGCCTGATTTGGGAGATGAGGCAAGCTTGTCCATGATGATGACCTCTTGTACTTTATAAGGATGAAGTTTTTCCGGGAGTCCGGAGAGTCGGTGTCAAGGGAGAACTCGGGTGCCGGAGGTCTGCAGAACCTCTTTCAGAACGCGTGCCGCGTCGAGGAAGTCTTCCTTTTCCATGGTCCTCGGATCCAGTTGAAAGAAAGGGTCTTCCAGTCTGCCCACAAGCGGAGGTTCGGTTGCAAGCAGATGTTTTTTCAGCTGTGCTGCAGACATGCGTTCAGGCCGCACACAGACCAGTGTGGTGGGCATTCCCTGTTCAGGAAAGGCGCCGCCGCCTACGCGGGAAAAATCGTTTTTCAGAGAGCATTCCGCCAGACCGGCCAGTTCTTCGGTCAGAATGTCCCGCAATTTTTCAGCTCGAACAAGCAGTTCCCCGGCGGTCATGGTCAGTCGTCGTACGGTAGGTACGCGGCGGCGGGCGTCTTCGGGGTCCCGATACAGACGAAGCGTCGCCTCCAGGGCTGCCAGCGTCAGCTTGTCACAGCGCAGAGCGCGCAGAAGCTGATTCTTCTTCATCTGATCGACATAGATTTTCTTTCCTACAATGATGCCCGCCTGCGGTCCGCCAAGGACCTTGTCACCGGAAAAGGTAACAACGTCCGTTCCCTGGCGGAGTACCTCCGGAACGGTAGGCTCGTCATGCAGGCCCCAGCGGGAGAAGTCCATGAGACTGCCGCTGCCGAGATCCTCCAGCAGGGGAAGTCCGTGAGCATGGGCAAGATCGGCCAGATCGGAGGCCGGAACGCTGGAGTGAAATCCTATGATGCGGTAGTTGGAGGGGTGAACCCACAATATGGCGCGAGTCTGCTCCGAGAGCGCTTTCTCGTAGTCGGTCAGGTGCGTCCGGTTGGTGGTGCCGACTTCCCGCAGCGTTGCACCGCTTCGTTCCATGACGTCGGGAATACGGAAGCTTCCTCCGATTTCCACAAGCTGTCCGCGGGAGAGGATGACTTCTCCGCCTTTGCAGAGCGTATCGAGCATGAGCAGCACGGCTGCGGCATTGTTGTTCACGACAAGGGCCGCTTCCGCACCCGTTAGTCCGCACAGCAGCTCTTCCACCAGGCTGATGCGGCTGCCTCTTTCCCCGGTTTCGAGATTGAATTCAAGATTGCTGTAGCCGGAGGCCGCGATATGCACGGCTTTCTGCGCTTCTTCTGCAAGAACGGAACGGCCGAGATTCGTATGTACAACGACGCCCGCTCCGTTGATGACTCGCCGGAAATTTGCCTTTTCCTTCCGTCGTACGGCAAGGACCAGGCGGTTCCGGACGGCTTCGGAGCTCAGAGCCGAGGGGTCCGTCACTTGTCCGGATCGGATGTCTTCTCGCAGTCCGTCCAGAACTGCACGGCAGCATTCGAGAAGCACACCGTGCGGCGTCTGAGAAAAACGTTCTTCCAGCCAGTGCAGACATATGTCCACTGATGGAAGATGGCGGAATAATGACGTCATGGCATCTCCCGTTCCGACATCAGAGAGGTCGTAACTTGGCTTGTTGGCAGGTCGTCGCCCTGTCCGGTTGCCGTTCGTTCAGAAGTTCTGCCGGGCAGGTTCCAGCAGTTCGGGCCACATTTCAAACAATTCCGAGAGCAGATAGAGGGAACCGCACACCAGTACGGGTTTCCCCCGTGCCGCATGTGCGGCATCATGAACTGCTTCTTCCAGACTGTTCTCCGCTCTGGCGTGGCTGCCGAGCATGGCCGTCAGATCGGCTCCTGCTGCCGCACGCGGATTATCCCTGATGGAGGGGACGAAAAGAGGCATGTCGCGGGCGAGCTGAAGGACAAGTCTGGTCAGCTTTTCCGGCTGCTTGTCGGCAAGGCAGGAAAAAACGACGGCTCCGGGGCGCTCTTCTTCCTTCATCTGCTCGACGGCTTTGAGAAGGGCCGTCATGCCGTGGGGATTGTGAGCGCCGTCCAGCCACATGGCGGGATGCCGTCTGTCTGCCGGTACAAACTGAAGGCGACCGGGAATGAAGGCACGACTCAGGCCGAGGGCTATGGTATGGCTGTCAGTTTTCCAGTGATGGAGATGGCAGAGCATGATCCATGCCAGAACCGCCGTCTGGGCATTTATGCGCTGGTGCGGTCCGCGCAGACCGAGTTCGACGGCATCGGGAAGAACGGCGCATTTCCTCATCTCTTCGTGAAGAGCATTCCACAGCGCCTGTCCGGATTTATTGCCGTCGCAGCCTTTCGACGTTGGACTGCTGCACATGGCAATGCCGCGCACTTCCGCTTTTTTCAAAAGACTGCTTCGCACCTCGTCGCTTTGCGGTGCACTGACGGCCGCGGACACGCCGGCACGAAGGGCGTCGGATTTGTCGTCGGCAATGGCGGCAAGCGTATCGCCGAGCACATTCATGTGATCCATGCCTATGGGAGCAAAGCAAACCATCTCCACGGGAAGAGCGGTGGTGGCATCGTAACGTCCTCCGAGACCGGCTTCAAAGATCATGAGATCGCTTTCGCTGGTCTGAAAGGCCGAAGCGGCCATGACGGTAAGCAGTTCAAAATAGGTGAGGTCCTTTTCTGCCCGGACAGCCTCACCGGCCAGAGCCGGCCAGACACGGCGGGGAAGCATGGTATGATTCTGCCGTATGCGTTCTTCCGGCCAGACGAAATGCGGCGAGGTGTACAATCCGGCATTCAGTCCGTGCGCCATGGCGATGGACTGAAGAAAAACCGAGGTTGATCCCTTACCGTTTGTGCCGACGATCTGTACGGCCGGACACCGGAAGGAATCGAGTCCGAGAGCGTGCAGCGCACGTTTCATGCGATCCAGTCCCATGTCCATATGGAAGAGTCCCAGAGAATTCAAATGCCGGACCACATCCTCATAGGTCTGGAAGGGCGCGGAATCGGACAGACGGCAGCAGGAGGAAGTTTCACTCATGGGAGGCTTCTTTTTTGGTTTTTCTCGCGGCGCGCAGCCAGTCATACCATGTGTCGAGTCCTGCACGGGTACGGCAGGACACTTCCATGACGGCAAGATCGGCATTCAGCGCACATGCGTGAGCACGAGCCTTTTGTACGTCGAAGTCCACATAGGGAAGCAGATCGATCTTGTTGAGAACCATGGCCCTGGCCTTATGGAACAGATACGGATACTTCTGCGGCTTGTCGTCGCCCTCCGTCACGCTGAGCAGAGCGATCTTGGCATCTTCTCCGCAGTCGAATTCCGTGGGACAGACCAGATTGCCGACATTCTCAATGAAAAGAATGTCCAGCCCTTCACAGTCGAGAGCCTGAAGCGCTTCGCTGATCATGCTGCTGTTGAGATGGCATCCGCCTTCAGTGTTGATCTGAACGGCCTGCACTCCGGAGGCGGCTACGCGACGGGCGTCGTTGTCGGTCTGCAAATCTCCTTCGATCACAGCCATGCGGAACTCTCCCGAGAGATCGTTGAGGGTGCGCTCCAGAAGAGAGGTCTTGCCGGATCCGGGAGAACTGATGAGGTTGAGTACAAGGGTGCCGCGACGTGCAAAGTCGGCGCGAAGCCGTCCGGCAATGCGGTCGTTGGCTTCCAGAACGTTGCGAACAACGGGGATTTCCATGTTATGCCTCGATATGTTCAGAATAAGGAAGGAGAGCGCGGAATCATTCCGCTTCCAGATGGTCGAGAAAAATGCCTTCCCCCCCCAGAACCCGGAAAGGGGCGCTTTCGCCGCAGGCAGGACATGGCTCATACAGGGCCTCTCTGCCTGCAGGTGTGAATTCATGTCCGCACAGAGCGCAACCAAGACGCAGCGGCTCTTCCACAAGTTCAAATTTCGCCCCTTCGTGGGGGGTACCGGAGGTCATGACCTCAAAGGCCATACGCATGGCGTCGGGCTGAACCTGATCAAGAATGCCGTGTCGTATGCGCAGAAGCGTCAGTCTGGTGGCACCGTGTCTGACCAGTTCTTCCTGCGCGATGTCCATCACGCTTGCCATAAGGGAAAGTTCATGCATGGAATGCATTTATAGGAAAAAGCCGCGATCGTCCACTGTGGCAGATTTTTTCACATGGCCGGTATGCTTGTCATTGCCCGGCGATCTCGGCTATAGAGTGAGGAAAACCGCTTCATGTCATGAAGTATGCGAGGAAGGTATGCGCAGAACAGTGCGTCTTTTCGTCTATGCGGCCGTCATGCTGGCCGTCGCCGTAGGCGTTGCAGCAGGCCTCAGAGACGATCCCGGTTATAAGGTCGGGCGTTCGGAAATATCGGGCAAGATCGTCGGATTGACGGAATATCAGGAAAACAGAACGGAGACCGGTCATCTGGCCGCACAAAAATCTTCGGAAGAAGAGCAGAATGCGAGGGCTTTTGTTCGTCAGGAGCAAAAGGTTCCGGCAAAGGAACAGGGTGCGCCTGCTGTAAAGACGCAGGAAAAGAAGGACGACGGAGGATCCGTCGAAACGTCGAACACCGCTCCTGCGAAGAGTGAAAAAAAGGCGGATACGGTTTCGAAAGAGGCTTCTTCGAATCCGTCAAAGCCTGTTCAGGTTCTGACGGAAAAAAAGAGCGATGTCGGCTCGACGGCATCTGCCGAGCCTGAAAAAAAGGGGAACACCTCCGTCCGACAGTTCGCTGAATCTGTTGAAAGAAATCAGACCGCCGCTTCAGTCGGAAACAAGCCGCTGTCCGGGGAGGCCGTGGAGGGCAGGGGCGAGGATGCGGTTCCGGAGCCTTCCGCCGCAGAGGCGGGTAAGACGGAAGAGTTGAAAGAAAAGGCCGGTGCGGTATCCGGCGGCAGTCCTGCGAGTGATGCTCTGGCAGAATTTCGTTCCGACCTTGCCGGGGAGACTCCTGCAGAAAAGCACGAGGAGAAGCCGGAAAAGGCTGAGGCTCAGTATGAAAGAGTGGTGACATCCGCCCGATTCTCCATGCATGGCAGTCAGATCAAGCTGACGCTTCAGGGGAACGCTCCCATGGTCGGACATTACTTTACGTTGGAAAATCCCGATCGTGTTGTTCTGGATCTTGCCGGCAACTGGGGAATCAAGATGCCGGCAGTGCCGAGCAATCGTCTCGTCCGTGCTGTACGGATAGGTCAACATGACGACAAGACCCGTATCGTTTTCGACATGAAGACCGGAGGAAAGGCAGCGCTTGTTCCCCTGAACCGCAATGCGCTTGAATTGTGCATCCAGTAAGGAAACTTGTTATGAATGCGGATGGAAAACATGATCGCAATATCAGGACGGAAGGAGACGGAGTTGTGGAGACGCTTCATGTCATCGACCAGACGGTGCTGCCGCATGAGCTTCGGATTCTGAAGCCGCATTCGGTGAAAGATCTCTGCCGTGCCGTTCTCGACATGCTGGGCGGGGGCAGGTCTCATGTGAAATGCTGATTTTTGTCTACGGATCGGTATGAATGGTCTGTCGCTTATCAAAGAGGCGGCAGCCCGTCATCCGGACCGTCCGGTCAATGTTCTTGCACACTGCATGCGGCTGACCTTCGTGGATTGCGGCTCCGTTCTGTTCTCCATGTTCGATTCCTCTCTGTGCGACGGCGTGTGCGACGTCTCCATAGAAGAGCGGGGGAGAATGAGATCCGTCTTGTGTGTGATCGGTATCTCGGAAAGAGGAGCCGTGGAAAGAGTGCTTATCCGTCCGCAGGGAATTTCTGCCGGAAACGGGGCTTTTGACGTGACTCCGGTCCGATTCATCAGCGGATTCATTACGGAAAGAGGCGTGTGCAACGCATCGGAGCAGGGAATTCTGTCCCTGTATCCTGAATATGCATGAGGAAAGAAATGAGCGAGGAAGAATGCGTCAAGTTCCGCTGCGTACATGAGCCGGGACCGGCTCCGGAGCATCCCGAATGGGCGGCTCTGAATGAGCTTCGATCTGATCTTGTCAGAGCTGGACTTGTCGGAGTGCTTGAAAACGGTGTCGGTTACGGAAATCTTTCTCTGCGGGCAGAGCACGGATTTGTAGTCACAGCCACGGCTACGGGACATATTCCCGTCCTGGGGCCGGACGGTTACTGTCTGGTAACAATATACGACATCGATACCAATACCGTCTGGTCTTCGGGGCCGGCTCAGGCAGGCTCCGAATCGATGACGCACGCGGCCGTCTATGAAGCCTCGTCTGTCACTGGATGTGTCATTCATCTGCATCATGCAGAATTGTATGCCCAGCTTCTTGAAGGCAAGGCTCCGGCTACTTCTCCCGAAGCGGCGTTCGGTACACCGGCCATGGCCCGCAGCGTGGCAGAGCTTGTACGACGTCATCCGGCGGATGGTGTCATTGCCATGACGGGGCATCCCGACGGATTTATCATGTATGCTCCCGACATCGGGCATATGCGTGATCTTCTATATATGCTGTCGCAGGGATATATTCCCTGCTGAGTGAAGATTTTCTCTCCGTTTTGTAGGAAAACTTTCCCATTTCCCGCAATTCCACAAGGGAGTTATAGTTTACCAATAACTCCTATGAATATAATAAGTTATATTCTCCCGTCTTCCCTGTTCCCCCCTCCTGTGCGATAACGTGTGCGGACACGGTGCGGACAAAAATTAATGAGAAAAAGATAGCAGACAGAACTGAACTTCCTCTGACTACCCGGCAATCTCTTAAAAACTTTGGGAGAGCTTTATGTCAGAGAAGGACACTGGAAAACTTGTTGCGACGGCGTATCCGGGAGTATTCGCCCGTGTAAACCAGAAAGGTGAAAAATCGTTTTACATTCGCTACAGGACCGGGGGAAGATGTACAAAGGAAATTCGTGAACCCGTAGGTAAAGCCTCGGCGGGCATGACGGCCGCTAAGGCATCACGTATTCGAGCGGATCGAATAAACGGCAAGGAAGAGTCCAATCATGAACGCAGGAGAAAAGAAGAGGAGAAGAAACGAAAGGCGGAACGCTGGACGATAGCACGTCTCTGGGCTGCATATCTTGAAGTGACACAGTTGTCTGAATGGCGACGTCATAGCGATAAATCTTATTTTAAGCGACATATCACAGAGTGTTTTGTCAACAAAACTGTTGATGAACTTACGACGGATGATATCGACAGACTAGTTTCAGGACTCATTAAATGCCAAAAGGGTAAGAAGTTCTTATTGTCGGCATAGGGAGGATGCCATGAAGGAACTTTTTTATCTTTCTCATGA
>CALUTB010000009.1 GCA_944323575.1 uncultured Mailhella sp.
TTTGAGGCTGCCGTACAAATCCGCTGTATAGCGATATGGCTCAAGGTGTTAACTTAACTCGTGTAGACACTATCTAGAAAAGCCCCCTTTTTTTTGTTTAAAAGAATGCATAAATGTTTCTTCTGTTGACGATATTGTCATATTCCGGAGAGAAAATATAAAAACCGGAAGAGTGTTTCTGCTCGAAAATATCGTTTTTTTGGAGAAGTAAGACAAGAAAATGTAATAATTATTCATGGGTTATTGACAGTAATATGCCGGTATGCTAACGGAGAAAGAGTTGACTTAACCAGGCCGGATAAACATTCGTTTGTGTGAAACGCATGGTGCGCCCACAACGAGTTCGTTGTGAAATCCGTTATTGTCCATATGCAAAAGCAAGGAGTGGCATTATGAATCTCAATCTGGGAATTGAACCTCGTGACGAGTATCTTTCCCTGGAACTTGCCAAGGGAGCAAGAATGCTTCTGGAAGGCCAGATGCTTGTAAAGAAGGGGGAGACTGTTCTTATCACCGGCGATACGTCTTCCGACCGCCGCGTCATGGAGGCCATAGCTCAGGCCGCCTATGCCATGGATGCCGTTCCCGTAGTCCTTTACTATCACACCATGCCGAATGCCTGCACCGAACCCCCGGCTCCTGTTTCCGCCGCCGCTCAGGCCGCCGACGTGTGGGTGGAACTTTCCTATGCGTATGTAATGCATTCTCCGGGCTATCAGAAGGCTCTTGCCAACGGCGTCCGCTATACCTGTCTGACCGGTATGGATGTGGAAATGATGGTCAAGTGCGTTTCCCGCGTGGACTTCGACGCACTCATGGAGCTCGGCAATCATCTCAAGGAATGCATTGCTGCGGCCGATGAGGTCGTCATCAAGTGTGCCAACGGCACCAACCTCAAGGCCTACAATCGCGGTCGCCGCGTGCGTCAGTCCGGCGCCAAGGCCGTGAATAAGGGTGAATCCGTCATGATGGGCGGTCAGATCAGCTGGTGTCCCGTGGAAGAGACCATCAACGGTACCATCGTGTTCGACGGTGCCGTGTATCCTCCTTCCGACATCTGCGCCCTGAACGGACAGATACGGCTCGAATTCAAGGAAGGTCGCCTGGTCAAGATCGAGGGCGGACGAGAGGCCAAAATCTATGAAGACTGGTTCGCTTCGTTCAACGATCCCAATATGTATCGTCTCGCACACTACTCGCTCGGATTTAATCCCGGCGTGACCAAGATCACCGGCCGCATAGTGGAAGATGAGCGTGTATTCGGCTGCATCGAGTTCGGCATCGGCAGCCAGGGCCGTGTCATCGGAGGGTCCTTCTGGAGCGCCGCGTCGCATACCGACGGTACAGTGCTGAAGCCTACCATCATTCTTGACGGCAAGGTTTTCGAGGAGAACGGCGTTTACATGGAACCGAAGACCCGCGAGCTCTGCAAGAAGCTTGGTGTGACCGGTTATTGATTTATTCCTTTCGCCTTTCAAGGATGAGCTATGTCTTCAGAAAGTCATAATGCCCGAATGGACGACACAGAAAAAATGATTGAGGAACTGGCACGGCAGCCGCATCCGAAAACGTTCGATTTTGCGACGCTGGTCGTCATAATCATCACCGGCATACTGGGAGCCATCATAGGCATGGAGCTCATGGTAGCACTGGGCTTTACCGCCAATACCTCCATCATAGGCGCTCTTGTGGCCGTTCTCATAGGGCTGGCCCCGGTCAAGGAATTACAAAAGTTCAAGAGCATCCATCGTCAGAATATCATAGAGACATCTATTTCCGTGGCCACCTTTGCTGCGGGCAACATGATGCTCTTTGCTCTGGCCATTGCCTGGCTCATGGACAAGTCGCTGATCATTCCCATGGCCGTGGGTGGAGGCATAGCCATCCTTCTGGACGTGCTCATGATGTACTGGATGTTCGACACGCCTACTTTCCCGGCCAGAGGTACCTGGGGACCAGGCGTGGCCACCAGTGAGACCATTCTTTCCGCTGCGCAGGGCGGCAAGCGTGCCGTTCTCATGGTTGTCAGCGGCATTGTCGGCGCCGTGGGACAGGCGTTTAAAATTCCCATGGACATTTTCGGCGTGTGTTTCCTCGGCAATCCTTGGGCTCTGTTCATGTTCGGCACGGGCCTCATTCTTCGCGCCTACTCTCCTCAGCTTTTCGGTTTTGATCTCGCTGCCAGATACATCCCTCATGGAATCATGATCGGCGCGGGCATGGTGGCCATCGGACAGGTCATCGTTGCCGTGAGCCGGAAAAAAGGTTCCGAAGGCCCCGTGCCCCCTGGAAAAAAACTCTCCTTGCTGGAAAAGCTGGAAGACGTGAAGGATGACGTGGAGACACTCAAGACCAGCCGGGACGAGCGCCATGCACTGATTACCGGATCTGTGCTCTATATTCTGACCACGATCTTTCTGGCCGTCATCAGCGGACTTTATCTTGAAATGAGCACTCCTCAGCTGGTGCTCTGGGTTCTGTATACGGCGCTGACCACCGTTGCGGCAGAGCTTCTTATAGGCAACGCGGCCATGAATGCGGGTTGGTTCCCTTCCGCAGCCATCGCCATGCTGTTCGTCATCATAGGTCTTCTGCTCGGATTTGATACTAAGGCGTTGATTTTCCTGGCCGGTTTTAAAACCTGCGGCGGACCTGCCTTTGCTGATATGGGATATGACCTCAAAACCGGTTGGATTTTGCGCGGCGAAGGCCGTCATAAAGAATTTGAAATGGAAGGACGCCGCCAGCAGCTGTATGCGGAAATCGCGGGCCTTGTCATAGGCATAGTCATGGCCGTGATGCTGTATGCCAACTACTTCATGCAGGATCTTATTCCTCCCATCGCCCGTGTGTTCGCCGCCACCATAGAGGCGGGGTCCAATCCTGAAATCATTCGTGCCCTGCTTACATGGAGTATTGCCGGTGCGGTCATTCAATTCGTCGGAGGACCTCACAGACAGATGGGCGTGCTCTTCGGTACCGGTCTTCTCATGTTCAATACTACGGGCGGATTTGCCGTGTACGCCGCACTTCTCATACGCGGCATTCTGCATAAGATCTATAAGGGCAGGGAGGCTAACGCCCTGTATATCGCCGCAGCCGGCTTTATTGCCGGAGCGTCGCTGTTCAGTTTCTTCAAGGGAACTCTGGGAGTCTTCAGCGTCAAGAAATAGCCAGTGTTTTTAGATGCATGAAAAAGGCCACGTCATTACGACGCGGCCTTTTTCAGTTTTGAGCATGTTAAGACTGAAAACGATTGCGAGCCGTTTTTATCTTCAGGCCTGCTCTCCTATGCAGTGCAGTACTTCCCTGAGCAGCTGCCAGGTATTTTCCGCGGAAGCGAGACTCAGCGTCTCCTTGGTGGTATGGGCACCGGAGACGGTGGGACCGAAGGACAGAAAATCCATGCGACGCCCGAGCTTCCTGAATTTTTCGGCAAACAGACCGCATTCAAGACCGGCGTGTATGCCTTCCACTTTGGCGTCTTTGTGGAACAGAGCCTTATAGGTCTTTTCGAACAGAGGCTGAAGCTGGGAGTCGGGGTTGTATTCCCAGGCGGGATAGTCGCCGGAGTATTCCATTTTCGCGCCGATCATCTCTGCAAGCACGCCTATCTGCCGGCAGAGAAAATCTTTTTTGCTCGCTACGGAGCTTCTGGTCTGACAGTGGAAGACGATTTCTTCGCCTTCCGTGCGGATCATGGCAAAGTTATTGGAGCTTTCCACAAGACGCTGAGAGGTGATGTTCATATCCATGGACGCAATGCCGTTGGGAATCAGCAGCGCGGCGGAAACGACGGCCGTGGCGCAGCGTTTTGTCAGAACTTTGTCGGCGTTTTCCGCTTCGGCAACGGTAACGTTTACTTTAGCGCCGTCCGCGCCTCTCAGTTCATGGCGGAAAATTTCGATCCAGACTTTGAGTTCTTTTCGGATTTCTTCGTCCTGGGCGTTGATGAATACGACGGCCGAGCTTTCCTTGGGAATGGCATTGGTGGCAGTACCACCGTGCAGGGACACGATGCGACAGGGGAATTTCTGCATCAGGCCGTCCAGCACTCTGGCAAGAAGCTTGTTGCTGTTGCCGCGTTCCTTGATGATTTCCAGACCGGAATGTCCGCCCTCAAGCCCGGTGACGGTGATGCGGCGGAAACGGTAGTTCCCCTTGTCTGAGATGGAGGCGACATCTTCGGTTTCTGCGGGAATGTGCATCTGACTTCTTCTACCACCGGCGCAACTTACACAGAACACGCCTTCATCTTCGGAGTCCATATTGATGAACAGAGAAGAGGTGAGCTGAGAGGCGTCGAACGCCGTCGCACCGCCCATGCCGACTTCTTCTTCGACAGTGACCACGGCTTCCAGCGGAGGATGGGGAATGTCGTTCGAGTCCAGCAGCGCAAGAATATAGGCCAGGGCTATGCCGTTATCGGCTCCCAGGGAGGTTCCCTCGGCATGCAGGCAGTCGCCCTCGGTTACGAGTTTAAGGGGGTCTTTGGAAAAATCGAAGTTCAGACCGTCTTCCTTGACGCAAACCATATCCATATGACCTTGAAGAATTACCGAGGGAGCTTTTTCCATGCCTTTTGTACCGGGCTTGCGGATAAGAATACTTCCTTTTTCATCCTGCGTTACGTCCAAGTGGCGTTTTTGGGCAAAATCAACAAGAAAATCGCTGAGCTGTCGTTCTTTTCTGGATTCGTGGGGAATGCTGCAGATTTTTTCAAACCAGTAAAGATACGGCTTGCGGGAACAAGATTCGCTGTTCATGGCGGAACTCCTGTATTGTCATAGTCTGAAAATTTCACGATGCAACGGGGCCTGACGGCTTCGTGCCTGCTTCAGGTTTAATCAAGAATTTCGGCAGGTGCAACAGGCATGGAAACGATTCTGAAACGTCAGGTCGTCTGTACGGAAAAGGCAGATCGGACTTTTTATCTTTCTGTTTACTTATAATTTTTTGTGATTGACATAATATACCAGGACAGGACCCATTAAAGACAAAAAGTAACAATGGCAGAAATGTAAATTGTCGAAAGAAATGCATGTACGCAACAATTACAGTGCATAACTATACGACGCCAGTCTTTCAACCATGCAAACATATTCTCTCTCCTGTGACGCTTTCGATAGAGTTTTCTGTCGTAATATTCCGGTCTTCTTGATCTGTTACGAAAAGAAATACAGAGGGCGTACTTTCCTGATTTCTCAACGCTGTACGAATCCATACCACATCATGGTCTCTGTCAGCAAGAACTGCCGGGACTGGCGACAAGGTCGGCAGCAGATATGCCGCTCCGATCCAATCACTGACAGAACCAGCCGTCAGCAATACTCGAATCAGAGGCTGAGGCATCACAAATCGTATGCAACCCGGAGTTCAAACCTCCTTTTGTTCGTCCGATATATCGTGAAGAATCCCCTTTTTCTCAGACTTTCGGCAGTTCTGTGAGCCTTCAGATATGTAGCATCGATCATCTGAGGGGAGGTATCCTGAGCATTTTCCGCAAGGGTATTAAAAATGTTGTTCCACCTGACAAAACGGTTATAGAGCGTTTTGGCCATATTCTTTTGGATCATCTTTCCATTGCAGGCCGAACTTGAGCACATGAATGATGCCGCGAGAACTCTTTGATCATCAACTGTTGTGCGTCCCCGCAACTGCGGAAAAAAGTTCGAATAACGTCCATTTGAGAGGAAAAAAAAGATAAAATAAGAGGCCATGCTTCAACAGCATAGCCTCTTGAAATGTCTGGTGGGGCGTGCGCGATTCGAACGCGCGACTCTCTGCTTAAAAGGCAGGTACTCTACAACTTATCACATTGTAATCATTACTCGTTTTTGGCTTGCAGTGTGCCCAAATATGCCCAAAACGGGGTAAATATATGCCCGCGGCGTATGCCCAAAAAAATCGGGGGTTGAACTTTTGGGAAATCGGGTATGGTGTAACCATGAAAAAACTACTTCTCTCTCTCTTCTTCTAGTCATGGCTTTGCCCGGCATGGCGTCGGCCGCCGGGAACGAAAGCAACGAGTCCTTCACGAAGGCCAAGCGGCTACTTGAGCGCGAGGTGTACGCCGATCACCGTGTTACGGTGTATTGCGGCTACGAGTTCGACGAGGAAAAGCGTATTTGTCTGCCGGATGGATTCACCACTGACAAGCACAAGGCTCGGGCTGAGCGCATGGAATGGGAACACGCTGTTCCGGCGGAGAACTTCGGCCGGGCGTTCAAAGAGTGGCGCGAAGGTGCACCCTTGTGTGTGGACAGCAAGGGGAAGCCCTACAAGGGGCGCAAGTGCGCTGAAAAGGCCAGCCGTGAGTATCGGCTTATGCAGGCCGACATGTACAACCTGTTTCCAGCCGTGGGGGCTGTGAACGCTGTTCGGAGCAACAAGCAATACAGCGAACTCCCCGGCGTTCCTTCCGCCTTCGGAACATGCCCGGCCAAGGTGGACGGGAACCGCTTTGAACCACCTCAGCAGGCCAAAGGAGAGCTTGCACGCGCTGCCTTGTACATGGAACAGGAATATCCGGAATTTCGCCTCAGCCGCCAGCAGAAACGGCTTTTCGAGACATGGAGCAGGCAAGACCCCGTGGACGCATGGGAATGCACGCGCACGCGCAGGATAGAGCGGCTTCAGGGTAACGAAAACACGGTGGTCAAAAACTTGTGCATAGACGCCGGGCTGTGGTGATTTTCCCTTGAGCCGCAAGGCTTTTAACGCTAGCCTCGCCGGAGGAGGATAGAAAAGTATGGCTCTTATTAAATGTCCAGAATGCGGATCAGAAGTTAGCGATAGCGCATTAAAGTGCCCTAGGTGTGGTAAGCAGCTAAAAAAACCTAAACGAGGAGTGTTTGGCAAACTATTTTTATGGCTGTTCTATCTATACAATGCTTTTATGGCTTGGTGGCTTATAAGTGGGGCCATGGAAGCATCTAAGGTTATGGATACTGCGGTATCTGAAGCAGAAAAAGCAGGAGCAGCTATTGGAACCGGTATGGGCGTAACCATGATTTTGATAATCTGGGTTATTGGCGCAGTTATAACCGGTCTGCTTGCAATTATGACAAGACCAAAGGCGTAAAAAGGAGAAAAAGTATGCATAAACGATTAGCTTTTCTTTCTCTTATTGCACTTTCTCTTGCCGGGTGTAAAGTTGAACACGTCTCTCAGGTTACCGATTCTCAGCTTGAAGGGCCTATACAAACTGTTCAAGCAACTGCACGGATAGAAGTTGCAGCATGTACTGACTATCAAGATAAGAGCAAACCTTCAAATTCATTGATTGAAGCTAATAACTTTATTCAAAAACTTTTTACAACATCCGAATTTCATGGTTGTAAAAATGAAAATTTGAATTCTATTGCTACATATACTATCCCTATGGACGTCGGTACAATTGACACAAGTGGAAATAACGCATGGTCTCCTAAAAATATAACCATAGCAAAAAACCAACAGGAAAATGTATTCTTTTGCATCCCCCAAAATATTATAAAGGGAATACAAAAGTATGAACAACAGCCCATGTCTGGCGATATTGATTTAACTGTAATTATAAAATATATAAACGATTCTAAGTCTGAAATACCAATAAGTTTTTGGGCGGCATATGCAAACAATGCACCTTATGTCCAAGGAAATGGAAATCTTCCACCCAACGGAGATGTGACGTTGACCCTGTCCAATGTGTCTTCTGATCAGGCTCTTAAGGAAGGTGCCGCTTTTGTATTTACCAAAGTAAAAGATAAGAAACAATAACCCTTGACATCAGCCGCGCTTTGTGCTCTTGTCCGTTCTGGAGCCTAGAAACCTCCAAGCGACGGATAAGTCACCCCGAAGCGTGGCTATTTTTATGCCCTGTCAAGGCTGTTTTTGCCTTGGGCGTGGTGTATCATACGACCATCAGAGTCGGGAGTGGGCTAATACAATACCCTTTTGGGAAATAGGCCCGGCCGTTCGCTTGCGGTTTTCTAGCTCCCGACTCTTTTCTTTTAACCGCCGACTAGAAATCGGCAAGCGAGGTTCGTATGAATCAAGCTCTTGTTTCTCTGGAAAACGGCATCCCGTCCACCACTTCACTCAAGGTAGCCGAAGTTTTCCACAAGCGGCACACCGAAGTCCTGCGCGGAATACGCACGTTGTGCGCTAACACGCCGGAATCATTTCACGGACGCAATTTTGCGTCGGCGTTCCAAGACATCCCCGGGCCCAATGGAGCAGTAAGAAAATCACCGATATTCACCATGACGCGCGACGGCTTCACCCTTCTGGTCATGGGCTACACCGGCAAGGAGGCCATGCGCTTCAAGCTGGAGTACATCGAAGCGTTCAACGCCATGGAGAAGGAGCTCATGCGGAGGCAAAACACCGCCCTTCCTCCCGCCGACCGCTCCGACCTGAAAGCCCTCGTGGACGCAAAGCTCTCGACCTGCCCGGCGCACCTGCAAGGCAAGGCCCGCTCGGAACTCTGGGCGCGGTTCAACAGGCACTTCCGCATTGCCGAATATGCCCAGCTTCCGCAAGAGAAAATGGCCGAGGCACGTGACTACATCGTAGAGCTTGAACTTCGCGCTTTGCGGCCCGTAGAGACGCGGAAAACGCGCTCCCTGCCTGCTGCTCCGGCTCCCGCCCTTTCTGCCGAAATGAAGGAGCTGAAAGCCATGCAAGGCAAGCTCGACCTGCTCATGCAGACGGTGCAGCTCCACGGCCTGCGCGGATACTCCACCGCTGACGAAAAGCTCGAGCGTGACCTCGTGCAGAGCCAGAACGCACACATCCGCACGGCGGTGAACTGCCTCATCATGGCAAAGCTCGCGCTCGCGGCAGCTATGGCGTAACACGGTAAAACAAAGCCCCGGTCAATGCCGGGGCCTTTTTGTTTATTTCTTCCACGCCGTCATGCTGGCGTGCTTCACTCTGTCGCGCTCCTCCGCCGCCTTCGCGTTGTTGAAGCGGTCGAGAGTGCCCACGAGTCAAAGATAACCCGTGGTCAAATGCGCCTTATACGTTCAAAGGAAATTCCTTCTCCGATAAGGCGTCTGCTGTTCACAGGTTTCATTGGGCATCACCTCCTTTTTCCATGGCTTACAGTGTTATGCGTACTGCCAGAAGAAATTTCCAGCAGTCTTTCTCTGATTACGACAGCATTTTGAAATATGATGTCTCTGAACCTTTGTTTGTCTATAGGCTTCATGCAGTCCAAAATATTCTGCAATGAAATTTCCATTCAAATCGAACTGTCGCACACGTTTGGCCTTATGCGCTTTCGCCGATTTTTGACGTGATATGTACAGTTCTGTCCTATGATTTTCAGCTGGACTACACCACTCAAGATTGCTTGCGAGGTTGTTCTTTCTATCGCCGTCAATATGGTTTACCTGATTTCTTTCATCAGAGCGGCCTTCACAAAAAGTCATAGCCACTAATCTGTGCACATATTCGTAGTAAACCTTATTGTTTACACTTAAATGTACTTGTAAGTATTCATTGCTGGTGTTGTGCTTATAGAGGAGTCGATTTTTTGAAGTGCTTTTTACTCGCCCCATGTTGGAGACTTGATAAAGTCCTTCAAAACCGATAATGTCTTTCCATACTTCATCATGAAGTTCAGCCATAATAGCCTCCTTTGTTTTGTTTAGAGACTATTATGGCTGTTTTTGTAGCTACTTAGAACAAAAGCCGCGCTTCACCTCAATTCCGGCGGGAGCTGCCTGCCCTCGCGTTCGGAGATGTACGACTGATAACAGTGATCCTGCTCCCAGAAAAACAGCCTGTCGATGAAGCGGCGCGGCCATGAGCGTACGCCGTTCTGTTCCCAGCGCCATGCCCTGCTGCTCAGCGTTTCATCCGGCCAGCCCGCAAGCAGTGCGTTCACGAGCTGGTCGGCGGCAATCAGCACAGCCTTGCCGTAGGTCATGCCGTGGCCTCAGTGTCGACCGGCTGCTCAGGTTCCGGCGTTTCGGGCTCGGTTTCCTGCTCTGCCGTCGGTTCTTCGGCGGGCGTTTCCGTAGGCTCTTCCGAGGTTTCCTCATACGGCACAGTCCAGAGCTCCGTCTGCGCCTCTCCTGCCGCTCTGAGGGCCTGAGCAAGCTGCTGCATGCTCACCTGCGCGACTGTGTTATTGGCAAGTACCCACGTTGTCGTGGCGCTCATGTCCTCGCCCGTGGCCACGGCCGCCGTGATAGTGCGGGCCATGCGCTCCTGCGAGACTTCGTCACCGTCAAACACCATGCCGTCCACGGTCACGGTGATCTTGCTCACGGCGTCGGCGCGTTCCGCCTTCGCCTGCGCCAGCTCTTCGGCGGCCAGCTCTTCGTCCGTTTTCGCCGGAGCTTCGAGAAGCGCGTCCTTGGGCAGCGGCCCCAGCTCCGTCATGTAGCGGGCGGGGGTGTTCCATGCGTCGCCGGGGAGCCAGTAGGGAGTGCCGGAGCCTTCCACGCCGGGCTTCTTGCGGTGATCTTCGACCACATCCCAGCTCTCGCCGTTCCAGACTGCCTGCTGCTTGTCTGCGAGTACGGGCGGCTCAACCATGGTCGCGTGCAGCACGTCGGTGATGGGCTGGCCATTGGGTCGCGTCTGCGCGGGTTTGCTGCCTATGAGTTCATTCGTTGCCGGGTCGTATTTATACATCATCATGATAGTTGCTCCTTATGTAGATTTACCCAAATACATCGCCATGACATATTTAACAGCAGGCGGCTGGACGGTCGACGAGGCTCCATAGATAGAGTTACTTTTAGCGGCGCTGAACTGGGCAGAGCTATAGGCCAGCTGTTCTTGAGTCGTCTCAGTATAGGCAATGGACAGCTCATTGGTAGCGGGCGTTCCAGAAAAAGCCCCGTTCGCGAAGTTGAAGGCATGCCATGACGACCAACCAAAATAGCCTGTAATGTTCGGCAGCCCCGCCGCAAGATACTGTCCAGCCGTTCCTGTCGAACTCGCCTGCATGAAAAGCCCTTCAAGGTCAGGAAGGTACACGCCCACCGCCCCGTTCAGCACCAGTTTGCCCACCTGCGCGGGGTCCACAGAAGACAGCGTCATGCCTGCAAACCGTCCCTCGTTGTACACTTGCTGGAACTCGGGCCAGTCGGAGAAAAGGACGCTGGAACCGTCGCATATCATCCAGCCTTCGGGCAGGGCAGTAGCGGCGAAAGTCTGTATCTGGCCAATTTGCTTCAGCCGTTCAGCGTCAAGCGCGGCGATGTCGTTTGCAAGGCTGGTCAGGTCGATCATGCCCTGATTCGTCGCAGCAGAAAAAGCCTTGATATAAGGCACCAGAGTCAACGCGGGCGGCTGGACAGTCGACGAAGCTCCATAAATGGAATTGCTGTTAGCGGCGTTAAACTGGGCTGAGCTATAGGCTAGTTGTTCTTGAGTCGTCTCAGTATAGGCAATGGACAGCTCATTGGTAGCGGGCGTTCCAGAAAAAGCCCCGTTCGCGAAGTTGAAGGCGTGCCATGACGCCCAACCAAAATAGCCTGTAATGTTCGGCAGTCCCGCCGCAAGATACGCACCCGGACTCGTGCCGCCCCACATGACTCTGCCGATGAGGTTCGGCAGGCCGAAGGTCGTGCTCCCGTCGCCTGCGCCGTAGGTGGTGCCGATGGCGTCGAAAAGCGCTGCGTAGGTCGAGCGGCCCACCGTTGCGCCGTTACAGAGCAGGTAGCCGTTGGGGGCCTGCGTCGCAGCGCTCCAGACGATGGTGCCCACGGGCATACCGTCGCCCGCGTCGGCACGCAGCCAGTACACGTTCGTGGGGTCCTGAGTCGGGTCCTGCCCCGTGTTTTCCTGCACCGCGACGTACTCGTTATTGTCACTGCCGAGAACATGCGCGCCGAGAGGGTACGTCAGCGTCGAAGACCACGGCCAGAGCGCGCCGGTCTGCATGTAGAAAATGGAGTTTGAAAGGTCATAAAGAATTCCCTGGAAGTCCTGATAGTTCGGGGGGATGCCGCCTGATGCAAGCGGCTGAGCGCATACCTGCGGAAATCCCTGCTGATAACTAGCTCGCCCCTGTTCGCTTGAGGGAGTAGCGGGAATCGTGGCCCTCTGCCCTTCATCGGCAAAGGGCGACGGAAGAAAAGGAGGAATTGTTACTGCCATAAATCACCTGCCTATAGGTAGTCGATGAGATTTCCCTGAAAGAAAGGAGCCTGCCCGAAGGGTGCAAGGCCCGTGCCCGCGAAACCAAGAACGGGCGTAGCGACTTCCAACCACTCAAGCCCCACGCCTGCGCCAAGCGCCATGACGCCGTAATTCTCAAGGATGGCCCGCTCGAAAGGCTGAAGCTCGGTTTCCACCACAAGCCGCACCTGCATGACGCCGGTTTCGAGAATGTACACCGCACGGTCGGGGAACATGCGGGCAAGCAGGCTGTTCAGCGTTGCCGCGTCTGCCGTGCTGATATTGGCGAGTGCCTTCCAGAAAATTAACTGGCGGAAGGCATCATCGCTCAGCGTATAGATACCCTCCTGCCCCTCGCCGTTGTAGAAAACGCCCTGATCGAACGGGAGCAGCCCGGAACCGTAGAAGCCCAGCCATTCGCCTACAGAGACGCGGATGTTTCGCTCCGCGCCCACAATGCGGCCCCACCAGTCCAACCCTACGCCCTGCGCCGTGGCCACGTTGAAAACACAGTCGTAGAACAGCTGAATGTCCGCCGACGGGTCAATGCGCGTATTGAACGCCGTGACGAGCGCGGTAATTGTGGGGCTTGCGGCGTACTGACTCTGAATTGTCTCGTCGGGATACTGCATCAGCCTGCCTCCTGCACAATGACCTGAATATCGTCAGACGAAAGCACCGGTTCCTGATCTGCCGTCACGGTCACACTCTCGCCCCACGCCTCGCCGGACGCGGGGGCGCATATCTGTATGCTGATGAGGTTTGCCGCTTCGGCCGAAACCACACCGCAGAAAAAGCGGCTGGCGTACACCGTTTGAGCCGTACCCACGCGCGGGTTGGTATTCTCGCCGTTGAACTCGGCAAGAATGGCGTTCTGGACAAGCTGCGTGATATTTTCCGGCGTAGTGTCCGTCTGCTGCAACGTAACCTTGAAGCCGAAAGCCAGAGATTCCGGGCGGTTGATGTTGTAGGTATACGACGGATTGCCGGGTACCGTGGTGTCGGTATAGCTCACCTGCGTATTTCCGCCCGTGCCGCAACCGGCGTCCTTTTTCTCGTAAATCGTCTGGGCAATATCGGCATCCGTGCCGCCGACGATGGTCACCCAGATGGAATGACCGGGCACTTCCACGCCCTGAATGGTTTGAGGATCGGCACCCGTATTTTCCAGCACGGCAAGATCAATGACGCCGTCGAGCTGAGAGAGAGCACCGTAGATGGCGGCTACACTGCCGCGCGCGTTGGCGGCCACGGATGCATAACGCCGTGCCTCAAACGCCTGCTGAGTTTCAGCGTCGTAGCCCGTCACGGCCGCCGCCGGATTGCTCACGGTATCCCATCCGGGAGTGACGGTTACAATCTGCGTCAGCGTTTCAGCCCCAGCCGTCACAGGCCCCTCGGTCTGACAGGCGAACTGAACGGAGACCTGCCCGCCCGTGGGAATCGTGGTGTCGGAAAGCGCGGCCCACTGGGTTTGATCCACCGTGGACTGAATGAGCGAACCGGCAGGAATGAGCGTCCCGGCAAGGCCGGTGCAGGTGCATTCGGCAACGCTCGCCTGCGCCTGCTTGGGGGTGATGAAATAAATCTGCCCGAGAGCGGCCTGCCAGATACCCTGCGCCGTGCGCGGATTGAACATGTTGGCCAGGTATAGGACTTCGGCATTTTTATCGGCTATGATGGCCGTCTCACTGTCGATGAGCTGCCCCGCCGGTGTTTCCGGCTCCACGTTGAGCGGAGGAACGCCCGACTGCTGAAAGGCCGCCTGCCAGTCCTCCTGCACCTGCTGCCGGATTTCCGCCGTGGACGGTGCGGAAAGCCCTGTTTCGGGATCAAACTGCAACACTGGCCGTTTCTCCTGTAGTAGTCGTTATCTGTATCTCCCCCGTGAGCACGCGGCCCTCGAAGGAAAGAAATGTGATTTCAGCCGCAGCTACACCCTCAACCACAAGCGCCGCCTGCCGGATACGGGACCGCAGCACGCTCATGGGAGGCACGCGCCCCAGTTCTATCTCGAAGTGCGGTATGCCTCGCGTCTGGTCGAAATATGCGTCGTTGGTGAAAAGTCGTATGGCGTTGGCCACATTCTGAGCGATGCCGTAAGCCCCCTGCGCCGTGGCGATGTTGCCGTTGCCGTCCGTGGTTACGTCCCAGTTGTCGTCGAGTAAAAGCGTATAACCTGCCATGGTTTCACCTACTGCGGCTCGCCGGTAGAGCCTGAGCCCGGCTCAACTCCGGTATGAGTATGATTGTGCAGGCTGATATTATTTGCCGTCACGTCCTGCGAGGCGTTCAGCGTCCCGGTAAACGTGGCCGTGGTGTTGCCGCCGTCCTGCGCCTGTGCGTTCAGCGCACCGTTCAGATTGATGACGGGGGCCGTGATGTTGCACTCCGTTCCGGCCGTGATGTTCACGGCCTGACCGGCATTGACGACACAGTTTTGATCCGTCTCTACAGTCACGCCTGCCGGGGCATGTATGGTGATGGTGTTATTCTGCGTGAGCTCAATCCACACGGTGGGAGCCTGATTCTGCACGCCGGGAAGATAGGCACCGTCACTTTGCGAGAAGCTGCGCGTGCTGCCGGGACGCTGCGGTCCCGTGGTTCCCGTTCCCACGGTGGACGAGTCTTTTTTGAAGAACACGGCCACGCCCTGATCTCCGACCACCGGGTCAAGGATGATGGCCGCCACTCCCGCCTGATACCGCATAAACGGCAGCTTCGGAATGGACGCCATGGGGAGCTTGTTTCCCTGTGCGTCGGTATCCGCCACGAGCGGCGTTGCAGATACCGAACCGGCGGGGCCACCGGAACCGGGAGCCGTGCAGGAGTCAACACGGACAAGCGCAGACGTGTTCAGAATCTCGCGTAGGATGCTTTCCACAAAAAAACGCATCTGGTTATATTTCGACGTGTTAGTCGAAAAATCCCGGAGTCCCTGCGTGGTCTGGCTTTCCTGCTGACTCATACCGTGCCTTGCGTGCTGCTTGCCTGTTTGCTTGCCTGATACACCGCGGAAATGCGGCTCTCCCACCTGCCGTCGCCCGGCTCATTTGCGGAAAGGCTGTGCTCAAGTTTGGATATTTTCCACACCCCGGAAGCTTTGGGCACGATGCTTTCAACCTGTATGAGGCCGCCCAGCTTGTACGCTGGGTCAAAAATGGCGGCGACCTCTATGCCGTCGGAGGAGAATGTCGGATAACCCAGCATTCCGGTCTGAGGTGTGAGCACAACGGCGTCACCCTTTCGAGCCTGCCCCGGAGGCAGAAGGATGAAGGTATTATCGTCTATCAGCAACGTTGCGCCCACCTGTGCCGCGCATGCCTGCGCCTTCTGCACGGGCGAACCGTTGAAAATGCAGTTTTTGATTTGCGCCGTGACTCCCTGATTGTCGAAAGAATAGGCCGCCGCCTGCGCCTGCTGAGCGATGAAATCAGCCGCACTCATGGAACCGGCCACGGACTGGGAACCGGCGGCAATCAAGGACGGGTAATAACCGGCCATGGCCTCAATGTTGAAAATGGGATCAGGAGCGCGGTTGAAATCCGCCGACGCCGTGGTGATTTCTCCCGCAAATACCTGAGACAGCCCGGTTTCAGCGTCCCCGGCGTACACGGCAATAAGGTTTTTATCATTCTGCAAAGGCCTGAAGGCCAGTGTGGTAAGCTGCTCCATGTCGGCATACGCCATGCCGCCGATGGCGATTTTCGCCTTGTTCTTGTCCTTGCCGCCGGGCTTTGAAATACGCACACGGACAGGAAGCCCGTTGATGACCTTTTCCGACCCCTTGCCTCCAAAGGCTCCTTTGGCAAGCGTGATACGCACTTCAATTTGCTTTACTGAGAAGCCCATTCTTCCGCCTCCGCTGCGGTGTAATAGAGAAGAACAAACCGGCTTCCGTACTCCTGCCACTGCGGGTCACTCGTGCCCCAGAGATCGACGAAAACAAGGTTGCCTGAGAAAGCAGTCGTGCCCGGCTGCAAAATGGGCACACGGTCGATGCAGAGCGCGCCTTGCCGCAGCACAACGCCGTTGACGGTGATGTCGGCATAAACGTTGTTCCCCCGCTGGAGGATGGAGAGTTCCACGTCCTGATCTTCAAGCACGACTTGAAGTTTCTGCGAGGGGACGGCTGAAAGAGAAATAACGGACGGCATAAGAGCTCCTCAGAACAGTTTCGACAAAAGGGACGAGTACGACGATCCGTCTTTTGCCTGTGTCTTGCCTCTGTCAGTCGTGGAAGCATTTGCGGGATTTTTTGAGTCTTTTGTACTGATGGCCTTGCTGTCTGTGTACTGCGGCGTGACTTCGCGTATCTCGATGAGATGAAGCCGGATATACAACACCCCGAGGCCGTCGCGCTGACTCATGGAAAAGTCATAGGACTCAAGCGTGTAGTTCTCATACTCTGCCACAGGAGTGACGAAGTTTATTTTGCTTGCCGTGGTCTGGAGCTCGTCCAGCGTTTTCAGGGCGGCCTGCAAAACGTCGTCCGTACCCTGTTTGGCAAGCTGGACCTCGATGTAGTTCGGGCTGTCCACCTTGTTGTAGCTGGCGAAGCTCCCCTGCTCGATGGGAGAAGAGGCAACCATTCCTTCCGCCCTCACCTCGAACTGAATAAGCGCGTCGAAGTCGAAGGCGGACAGGCTGGTCTCGGAATTCACGATGGAGAACTCGTTGCTGTTCGCACCCATGGAAAAACTCGTTGCCGTAGCGAACAGATTCGACGCTGCGGAAATAAACTGACTCACTGTCTCACCCCAGTATCGACGGCAAAGGAAAGATCGTCGTCATTGTCGCGGATTGCCTCAGAAACGGCCTTGCCGCTTGCCTGCGGGTCACTGGCTCCGGTGATGTTGATGCCGCCGTTGATGGTGGTTGTTTTGGTGATATTGGCCGTTCTGTTTGTGGTGGTAGAATTGTACGTCTGTGCGGGAATTGCTTCTGCGGCATACGCCGTGCTTTCCATCGGAACGAATGGGATGCGTTCTTTTGGTGCTGCCGGCATGGGCACAGACTGCACAGGCTGAGGTTCCCTTTGCACGGTCTGCGTTTTGCCTGTGTCGGCTGCTGGTCTATCTGCTCTGGAAATGTTGGGGGAAACGTATTTCTGCCCTGACTGCGGGGATGCTTTTTGCTCTTCGTCTTCAGAGGAACCAAAGATTTCCTTAGCGCCGTCAACAACATTTTTTCCCCACTGCCCGACCTTATCAAAAGCTCCCTTTGCACCGTCGGCAATGCTTTTTCCTACACCGGAAACAGCGTCGCCAATCTTTCCGGGAAGATCAGAAATCCCCCCCCAAGCGTCCAAAATCCACTGGAACTTTTCCTTGAACCAGTTGAACACCGCCTCCCAAACAGACTGAACTGTCTCTTTTGCCGTCGTAAAAGCAGACGTGACGATCTTCATAGCTGAAGACACAGCATTGGATATGCCACCTGCGACCATGTCAAAAGTCGCCGATATCCCTCCGCCTACAGCGTCAGCAACGACAAGCATGTCGTTGAACGCCTGTCGGAACATGTTTCCCGCGGCAGTGAAAGCGGAACTAATCACAGCGCCTACGCTTCTTGCCGCAGCACTTAACTTATCCCAGTTGCTGATAATCAAAGTGGCGACGGTGATCAGTATGCCCAGAGGATGAGCACGGATAACCATTCCCAAAGCAGAGAGAGAAGCACGGAAAACACCTACAGTTCGGGCCATAGCCGTGAAGCCAATGGCTTGCTTAGAAGCTCCCAGACCAAACGCTGACAAAACGGTATGAGCTTTGCTTCCGGCTTTTGCGATATCCCCCAAGGCAACAGCACCAGTTTTAAACACTGCCCATACGGCGGCAAACGTTCCCAGTTCCTTGGCATAAGGCGCCAACGTTTTAACCGTGTCTGTCAGGCTCTTCCATGTAGCCTTGAGAGATGCAAGAATTTCCTCTCCCGTGCCGAACTGAGACCACAGCCCGGCAAGCGCAGAGTCACCGCCGTTGATGTACGCCACGAGATCATCGATAACGAGCGCAAGCCCGGCCACAAGCGCAATCAGCGGGGCAAAGGGCAGCATGGCTTTCAGCCCGGCCGCGCCCATGGCATAGAGAGACGGGATGAAGCGAGCGGTAATAACGGCCGCCAAAACTCCCAATGTGACTTCAACGAACTGCGAGTTTTTGCGAATGAGATTGGCAACGGCCGTGAAGCGTTCCGCGAGCCATGTAATGGCCGGAACGACAACCCGGGCAATGGGCATAGTTGCCGTCTCGATGGAACGCCCCAGAGTCATGAAGGCAAAACGGGCCTTGCTTGCGATTTCGGCGTCTTCCTTGGTGTAAACGCCGAGTTCCTTCTGCGCTTTGATAAGGGCCTCAATTTCTCCGCGCCCTTTCTGGAGCAACGCAATCATGCCGGGATCAATGCTCATCTGCATGCCGAAGGCTACGGCCTTCTGATTGCTCACCTTCTGGAAGGCGTCGGCAAGCTCCAGCGTCACGTCTTCCGTGGTCTTGATGTTGCCCTGTGCGTCCTTGAGGGAAATTCCGAGTTCCTTGGCAATGTCCTTGAGCGGGCCGGAGTCAAAGGTCGTGGCGTCCACGATGTAGTCGTTCATGTCGCGGAAGAAATTGCCCACCTCTTCCGCTTCCGCGCCGGCCGATTCCGCCGCATACTGCCAGCCCTGCAAAGACTCCATGCTCATACCGAGAGACTGAGAGAGTCGATCAAGGCTTGTAGCGGTCGCCGTGTACGCCGAAACGGCCGCCCCCGCAGAGAAACCTGCAAGAACGGCCATTATGGGCGCAGAGAGCGCATAAACGATGTTTTTCACGCCGCTGTTGATGCGCTCCTGAGCCTGATTCATTCCACGATCTACGCCGGAAGAATCCACCCCCAGCGTAACAAGCAGCGCGTCAACAACAGTCGCCATTCATCGTCTCCTTTCTCGTTCCGCCTTTTCCTTCGCCCGGCGGTACATAAGGTCCTCGTTGTAGTTGTTCACGGTGATGACCTCAGCCATGTCCAGCGCGTCCGCATACGAGTACACGGTTTGCAGCTCGTGCAGAGTCGCCAGACGATGGCTGAGGATGAGCGCCGTCAGCGGGTGGACATTCGGATAGCTTTCGAGGCCCGCGGGCTGGTCGGCTTTGCTTCTGCGGAGCCGGAGGGGGCGGCGCTCCCGAAAAAACCGAGATTCACCCGGAAGCACTCCATGCGGAGCTTGAGCAGAGTGCTCACATTGCCGATGTACCCGTCCACGGTGTCGATGGTGCAGGGGTAGCTCACGCCGTCCAGCATACGGGACGCCGTGCCGAGCATTTCGTCCAGAAGCGGCTTTGCCTTGTCGTAGTCGATGGCTGCAAGAGCGCGCAGGCCGTCCTTTTCAAGCACGCTGCCTACGGCTTCCAGTCCTGCCCCTTCCGGCAGTTCAAGAGCACTGCCGAGTACCTGCACGGCGCGAAAAATCCAGCTTTCAAGCTGCGTCGCGGGCATCTGCTTGATATGAAAAGTCAGGCTGTTGCCGTCGTCTTCAAGCGTGATGGTGGCTTCTTTCCTCATGGGTTACACTCCGGCGATGGTGAGACGGGCGAAGTGGAACGTCCACGAGGTCGGGTCAAGCACCTTCTTGAAAGGCGGCACGGGAGTACCCTTGACCATGACGCCGGCCGTCCAGGTGAACACCTTAGAAACAGCCGGAACCGTGGCGATAAGCGTACACTGGTAAATCCCGCGCTTCTGTTCCGTGGCGCGGTACAAAGTCGCGAGGCTGGCATACGAAGGGCTTGCCGCCTCAAGCATGATGTTCACTTCCTTCATGGAAGGCGTGAAACCAGCAACCATGTTTCCATCTACGCCCATTCGGGTTTCGGCCACAGTCAGCTCGCTCATGCTGAGAGACTGGTCAGTCGCAAACATGTAGAGCTGGATCCCCTGCGGAAACAGTTCGTCCACGGTAAGAATGAGCGTGGCGTTCGCGCTTGTGATATCGCCAACAGGCAGTTCGGGTGTCATATTTTACCTCCTTATACTACCGCCGTGCTGGCGATTTCGAGCTTGTGAACAGCGCCGCCGTAGGTGTACCAGAGCGAACACTCGGGAGTGCCGCGCTGCTGGCGCACGGCCGGAGCAGGATCGAGAACCTGCACATAGTAGCCGTCGGTATTGAGCTGGCTGGAAATATCGAGTCCGGCTTCCTGCGTGATCTGGGCAATCTGTGCCTGCGAGAGCGTAACGCCGGGTTCGATGATGCCGGACTTCAAGGCGCGGTTGATGGGGTCCTGCATCCACGCCTTGATGAGGGTGTAACCTTCCTCGGTGTACGGTACGCGGGCGTTCTGAGCGAAGCCGTTCATGCAAGCGACCTGCAAGGCGTTGTTCAGCCACACCGCATTCAGATAGGTGTCGATCCACTCATATTCCCCGAACATCTGGCCGGGAGACAGGAAGACGAAGGTGTCGTTGCGCGTGGCGTAGTTGCCTACGAAGTTCATGCCGTTCGCTTCAAGCGCGCTGGCCACGGTGCCGTTCTGCACGTTGGCGGCAAGGCCCGACTGCCCCTTGAACTTGAAGGTGATCGTGCCGTTGGTGCGGTCGTAGTCCACGGAAGCGGCAATGCCGAGAATGAAGGCCGCGTATTCGGCAGAGTTGTACACGGCGCAGGTGCTGGACAGGTTCGCGGCTTCGATGGCCTGCGCGATGGTGCCGGACGGGTTGCTCTGGGTGAGCTGGACGTTGTTGTCCCAGTACACATGCAGGTATTCCACGCCCTGAGCGTTGGCCCACGTCGAGAAGGCAACGGCGTCGTCTTCGTCGAGCTGGTCGATGGACATAAAGCAGACGAAATTCTGCGTCTCATTGACGATGGCCGCCATGTTTTCGGCGGGAGTCAGAGCAGCAGAACCGGCGGAAAGAACCGCGCCGGAAGTTTCCGTCAGGTTCAGAGCGTCGGCCAGAGTGCCGGAGGGATACACAAGGCCGTCGTCTGCTCCGGTCTGGCCGCTCGTGATGGTGAAGGCATTGAACGTGCTGGAATAGGTGCAGGTCGCGGCCGTGAAGGCTTCGCCGCTGCCGCTTTCCGCCTGCAAGGCCGTCTGCACAAGCTGAGCGATGTCGGAAAAGGCGTTGGCGCTGGAGCAGTCCACGGTTACGGTCGCCTGCTGCCCGCCGAGAGTAATGGTAAGCTGACCGTCGGACAGCGTCTTGAGCTGGGCAAGCGTCTGGGTGATTGCACCGCCGCGGATGAAAGCCGCCTGAGCTTCGGCAACACGGGGCGCGAAGAAAAGATACGTTGGCTTGCTGAACGAGTCGTCGTAGCCCAGGAAATAAATCTGAGCGAGGGCGTATTCCTGAGAATCAAGGCCGAAGTACGCGCCTACGTCGTCAGCCGAGCTGAACGAAAGCACGAACTGCGAAAGGGGGATGACGCCGGAAGAGGACAGCATCAGCCCGTTGAACTCAAGGTCGGAACCTCCGGGCGTGATAAGCCGGGGATTGACTTTCACAATCTTCGATGCGGGAATCGACATGGTTTATGCTCCTGTTTCTGTGATGGGATGATGCACATCCACGTTTTCGATATTGAGAGTAACGTCGGAGAAGGAATCCTGCTGAATATCGCCGCGAACCCAGCCGGAAAGATGCAGCGTTACCGAGTAGCGCGTTACCCACTGGTCGAGCTCATTGCTGTACGGCAGGGAAACGGGATCATCCGCATACAGGCACGAAAGACCCTGAGCATTGAAGAAATTCACGCCCACGGCGTCACGCGAGAACATGACGAGTTGCGAGGCCTGCGCCATGACGGCCGCCGCGTCCAGCCCGCAGAAATCCACCTGCACGGAATATTCCGAGAGCATGGAGACGGTTTCCGTAATGCCCGTGTCCGCGCCTTCGGTATCCGCCCATGTATGCACGTTCGTGCCCCTGCGCGGGGCGGCAATGAGCGTCAGCACGACAAACGCCGACGCGTTCGGAAGAGATGCACGGTTCTGCCAGCCGCGTACCACGTTTACGGGCGCGGGCGTCAGGTTTTGTGTGATGAAATCATACACCACGCCGAGAATATCAGTCGCCATTCGTCACCCCCTGCGGAGCGTCCACCTGCTGCGTTATCTGTACGCATACCCAGCCGGACGCGGAAAAGTCTTCCATCATGCCCGTGACAAGCCACCACGTCCCGTCGGCACGCTGGATCATGTCGCCGGAACGGGCCAGCGGACGCACGATGCCCTGCGGGATGAGAGACGTCACGGGGGGCCCGAACAAATACGCCTTGCGTACCTGCCCGGTCTGCGCCACGTTTTCCACGTTCGCGAGTTCGTCCGTGGAAAGGCTCTGTATCTGTGCCTGCACGGCCTGTGCCGCCTCATACGTCGGGGAAATAACGCCCTGATTGTTCGTCTGTCCGCTGGCCTGATACAGCGTCACGGACTCTTCCGGGTGCAGCGCCACAATTGCGCTCCGTGCTATGGAATGAAGGTTCAGCATCAGGGTATCACCTCGTAGTCGATGGACTTCAACATGCTGCCGGTATCAATAAGCGTGCCCTTGCCTGCTCCGGCCGCGTTTTTCTTTTCCATGGTTGCTGGGCTGTTCGGCGGCGGCATGGAACTTTTTATGGTGGCCTGCAAGTCTTCGACTATGCTAGTGCCGACAAGCTCCATGGCTTGAGTCATGGGCCTGCCCGCCTTGAGCGCTGCGGCAAGGTTGCGCGGCGGCGTCAGTTTCTTGCTGGCCACGGTTGGTCGCATGAAAGGGCGGGCGGGAATATCCGGCGCGCCGAACTCGTTTGCCGCTGCGTAGGGCGCAATCAGTTCTCCCGTTTCACCGTTTGTTGAACCTTCGAGTATGCCAGCACGCAAAAGAGGCGACGCCTTGTATTTTCGCAGCGCCGCCTCCCACTTGTGGCCACCCGTGACTTTGACGGTCGCCATGTTACCCCCACGGGTGATAATAATTGACCGGATAATATCGCCCGCCCCGGATGTATGCCTGTATCGCCTGCCAGTAGGTCTGTCCGCATGGCGTCTGCCGGAAATACGCTCCGTCGGGCCGTGTCGGCAGCCCGAAGGATACCGACACAGAGCCCTCAGCGGAGGAGGACACCGGGCCGCTCTGCCCTAACGGCCACAGTGCCAGCGTGGCCAAATGGCACACAAGCAAATTCAGGAGCGTCTGCCGCACAAGAACGCCGGTAGTGGGATCGTACGGCACGGGCGAAGAGTCGGAGTTGTCGAGCAGCAGACAGGCCACATTGAAGGCCTGCGTGAGCTGCCCGTCAGAGATCAGAGCGTCCGTGAACTGCGGATACAGCTCTCGAAAATCGGCGGGCACGAACTCGACAACAGCCATGGCTAGATAACCTCGGAAGCCTGCACGCCCTTGGTGTGAGCGCGATTGGGTTCGATGGGTTCAAGCCCGCCTCGAAGCTCAGCCTTGTCCTTGGCTTCATCAATCGCGGATGCGGCGTCGCCGCGGGCAAAGATAAGCCCCTGATCGAAAATGGGCATGGACTTGCCGTAGGTGGCTTTGATTTCTTCCCAGTCGGACTGCTTGACCATGGTCATGCCGTATGCGCCGACGGGAAGCACGCCCATATCCTTACCCTTGAGGTCAACAGCGTTGCCGTTGACGGTGACAGTCCTGCCGCCCTTGAGGTTGAACTTGATGCCCGTAGGACGATTCAGGCAGACCATGACCATGCCGTCGGCCTTTTCGGGAGCGGTGTCGGGCATAACTACGTTTTGCTTGCGAGCCATTTGGCTTTCTCCTTTGTTTTTCGATTACAGGCCGGTCATCTGGCAAATGGCGAAGGGGAGCTTCACGATGCCGCCGAAGGTGGTCGAGGTCCACTTCTGGCGCACAGAGCTCATGTCGTTGATGACGCGGCCGGTACGCAGCTTTTCGGAATAGGCCAGAATGGCGGTCTTCTGCCCCATGACGGTAGGAGCCACCAGCAGAGCCGTGGTTTCCGAGGTGGTCTGGAGTTCGGGAATGACAACGACGGTCAGGTTCGGGAAATACTGCTTCACGAGGTCCATGACGGTTTTACCGTAGTCGTTGGTCGTGCCGAGATACACGTTGCTGGCGGGAGACACGGCGAGCTTGAGCGGGTCGGACGGCGTAATCAGACCTTTGGAGTTCTTGGCAAGCTCGGCGTACATGGCCAGAATGTCGTTGTAAATCTGCACGGTACCCTTGCTTGCCCAGGTGGTGGCGCTGCTGGCACCGGTGGCACCGGCGGTAATGGCTTCCGGCAGGTTGGGGTCATTCAGGATGCCGTAAATGGGCTGACCGGCCACGCCGTTGAGATAGAAGGCGTTCGCGTCGATGGCGAGCACGGTAGCGGCGGCACGCTGCTTTTCAGCAAGCAGGTTGATCTTTGCCTCCGCGCTCGTGGCGACTTCGAGGTCACCGGCGGTAATGACAGTCTGGAAAAGATACTGGCCGCGGGTCGCCCATTCGGCATTATACCCGGACGTGGTTCCCTGAGCGTAGTCGGAATAAGGCTCGGTCGTGCCGGTCAGTTCCTGAATGCGGAACTTGTCGTAGGAGGTCGTCCAGTTGCCCTTCTTTTCTTCAGAGAAAAGCTCGGTAGCGGCACGAGGGGCGGTCAAAATTTCCGTGACCTCGGTATCCATGTACGCCGTGAACTCGACGGGAACCGTGGTGTTCGGGGTGGTAATGGTGGAATTGGCAAGCGCGGCGTCCTGCGCCAGTTCGCGCATGTTGGCAATGTAGCGCTGGCCGGTCTGCGCGTCTTTCTGGGTGTTCATCCACATTCTAGGATTGCCCCAGAAATGGAACCCGGCGGCCTCAGCCTTCTGAAAATCGGAACGGTGAATTGCGTTCATCTGGGGTAACTCCTTAGCTCCAGTTGGAGATGATGACCATGTCGTTTGCCTCACCGGCCATCTTGAACAGCCAGCCGGTGGCCGCAACGTTGGTGCCGCTGCTGTTGGTGGCTTCGATGGCGCCGGTGGTCTGGTTGACGTACACCTGCCCACCCACGGTACAAGTCTGGGTGGTCTGCACCCAGTAGTCGCCCTTTACGGCAAGAGTGACGGGGAATCCCTGCGGGATGAGCAGAGAGCCGTCGTCGGTGACGGTGTAGTTCGGATACGCAATCACGCGTTCCACGAAGCCGGAAGGCGCGGTGCTGCCGGTGTCAATGACGGTGCCGTCCGACTGAATCCAGCCGAACGTGCCTACGGTAGCGCCGCCTTCACCGGCGAGGTGATTGAGGGGAGTGTAGATACTCTGATCGGCGGTCGCCTTGTCGCCCGCAACGGCGGCGGCAATGACGGTGTTTACTGCGGTCTGAAGGGGCATGTTTTCAACCTCCTAGCGAATAAAGCGGTCGAGATGGGGGAGCATGGTTTCCTTGGTGGAAACAGGGGCGCTGTCGGCCGCCATGGGGCGTTCCAGCATGACATCAACGATGCCTTCCCATGCGGCAGGCTGATACCTGCTCGCGTCACGTCCGCGGGATTCAATGGCGTGACGGTAGATATCCTGAGCAGAATCAAAGGCAAACGGGTCGACCTCGCCGCACAGCGGGCGCACCTTGCGGGCCGCGTCGGAAAGCTCCTTCATCTGCTTGCGCGCCTCCCCGGCAGCCTCACGGCGCACGGTAGCGGCGTCCATGCCGTATTTCTTTTCCATGCCTTCCCTCTCATGTTCGCGGTCGAGCTTATCCCGCTCTTCGGGGTTTCTGATGAGCTTTTCGCCGTACTTTACGCCCTCGGCAAAAGCCTTGCTGGAGGCGGGATCGTCGGCGTCAAGGCCGCACTCGTCCATGGCCTTCTTCATGCCTTCGCTTTCATGCTCACTGTCGAGCTTGCGGCGTTCGGCAGGGTCGCGTTCCAGTTTTTCGCCATACTTCACCCCCTCGGCAAACTCGGAATTGCTTCCTTCCGCGTCGCCGGTGGGCTTGCTGTACGCAAGATCACTCAGCGCAGAGTGGAGTTTCTGCGCCTGTTCGGGCGTCATGGTGGCGGTAAGCTCGTCCATGAGCCTGCGGATTTCCGCGTTTTTGTCCTCATCCTCGGCAACGTCCACGAGCTGGCCGGTCATCGGGTCCACGCGGTGCAGGTCAATAATGGCCTGCGCGAGATCGACTTCCTTCTGCTCGGTGGCGGGGTCGCCGTCCTGCATCATGTTTTCGTCCATGCTGCACTCCTTTACGGTTTGACTGTCCGCAACAACAACATCAGGGCCAGCGCGGCCTTCTTCCACGAGCGCAACGTGGTTGCCCCGGATGTTCCTCATGATAAAATCGTAGCGCTGCCCGTCGTACGTCCCCGGCGTGAAGTCGGGGTCATAACGGTATGCGCACGAAAGCTCCTTCATTCGCCCGGATTCGATGGCGTCAATGGCATCCGCATCCCACACGCACAGAGAGGCCACGACATACGGGTCCATCCATGCGGCATCTGTGCCGATGGTTCCCACGCGTGCCTGTTTCTGCGGGTCGTCCGCGCTGTCAGGGTGGTGGTCAAGCTGCAACGGCACGCCGGAAAACGTGCCCACGGCCTTTTTCAGCTCTTCCGGCGCGCGGAAGCCGTAATAGACCTTTTCAGGATCAAGCCCGGCCTCTTCCCATCCGGGAATTTCATGCCCGTAGTACGGATTGACGACGGCTTTCGTGATACGGTTGCCCGACACATGCAGATACCCGTTTTCGTCGATCCTGCGGGCCGTGGATGCGTCAAATGTGAGTATATCCTTCACTTGTCTCCGAACTCCGGTATGATGAGACGGTTTACGCACTGGCATCCCGGCAGCTCGCCCGGCTTGACTTTATAGCCCACGGCGCTGTCGTACATGCCTTCAGCGATAATGTACTCTTTCCCGTCCATCTGCTGATGCGTGCGCCGCGAAGTCTTCACGCCGGGCACATGCACCCACCGCGCGCGGGTGATCCCTAGGCTCTGAGCGCGCGAAAATTTGATTGCCTCGGTGGCCTTGTTGCACTGGTCGCGGGCTATGAACTTCGCCCGGCGGTACGTCACGCCGTGGCGCTTCTGTAATTCCTTCCGCACGAAGTCCACGTCACGTCCGTAGCTCATTCCGCGCAGGACGATGCCTTGCACATCCGTCAAATACTGGCTGGCGATGGATTTTATGAGGCTCACGTTTGCCTTGATGATCAAACGGACAACGTTGTTGGTCAGCCGCTTTCGCTCAAAGCGAACGGTAAAGCCTTCGTCGGTGAGAGCCGCAGAGAGTGCCGCGGTGGTCGTTGCGTCGGCCTGCTGTCCGAACCAGTCGGCAGAGGATTCCGCGAACGCGTTCCAGCGCTTGAGCCAGCGTTTGATATGTTCGCGAAGGTCTTTTTCAATATCCGTCACTGGGCTGGCGTCCTGTGCGAGACGCCCTTCCTGCTTTCGATATGCGGCAATCACCCAGTACATGATGGAGCGCGAGAGCTTATCGACTTCCTTTGTCAGCCGCTTACGGTACGCTGCCCGCAGCCCCGCGTTCGGGTAAATGGGCCGCAGGTCTTTAGACATCGACGTTCACCTCGTCAATCCGTTCAGTTGGGACGTCCGGGTTGTCTTCATTGCCGTCATCAGGCGGAAGCTCCGGCTCCGTCGGATCGAGGAAATCAAAACCGGAGTCAGGGCTGTCCCGCAGGTACTTGCGCGCCTCGTCCGGGCTGATTATCTGTGCCGTAACAAGCGCCGTAAGGGCCGTGGCTCTCTGGTTCTGCGCCGTGGCAAGCGCTGCTTCGTCGCTCTCGCTCATAGCCGCGAACTCGAAGGACATACCGGCGTCAGGCTCCCCGTAAAGCTGAACCGAAAGCACACGGAACACTTCTTCCAGCGCTGGTCGAATGACCTTTTCCTGCTGGCTGTGGATGTGATCGTAGTAGTTGCGGATATCGGATTCGCCGGTCGCGTTGAACCCGGAAGGAGAAATGCCCAGCAGCTTCACGGCAGGCGTCCTGTTTAGGGCCGCAAGGTGTTCAAGGCTCTGCTGCACAAGTTCCCGCACACCGGAAAGGGGCGTGTTGATCTGGATCAGATCCTCGGCTTCCTTGTCCAGCGCGAGCACGCCGTCGTTGTTGCGGAACCGCGCAAGCATCTGCATGCGGGCGTCGAGCTGTTCCACTCCCGCGGCCTCCTGCAACGTGGCCTCCATGCTGGTTTTGAACGCCGTAAGGCTGAACTTGTTCAGCAGGCGGTTTGCCGCGTCGCGGTTCTCTTGGAAGTGCAAAACGTAATCCCAGAGAATCTGGGCTTGCGGGATTCCGAGGAAGTTGTACGCGGGACGCATAAGCAGCAGCGGCTCATTGGCTACCATGCGAATCAGGCGCGAGGCATGGACGCGCGTTCCCTGCACCATCCACCACTCAGGAACGAAATAATCGGGCGCGAGCGGGTTGATGGAGTTGTAGTTTCCCGGTGCACAGTTTACCGGGTCAATCAGTTGGAAGCGCAGCCGGCCGCCCTGCCGAAGCTCTGCGCCCTTCCCTGTCTTGTCCAGCCGTTCAGCCAGCGCGGGGCCTTGAACGCCGGTGTCGATGAAGATGAAGCAACCGCCCTCATACCCCACCAGCTCGCAGGCTCGGTGAAACAAGTCCTGCATTTTGTGCGTTTTGAGGGCGTCGCAGAACTCGTCTTTCTTCTGAGCAGCGGCGTTTTCGTCCACAAGGTCGAACGGCCCGGCCTTTCTGGCGTCCTCTTCGTCCTGGGATATCACGTCCACCCATTCGCGGGTCATGTCATCCGCCACGGTCTCGATGCAGGCGCGGAGCAAACCGTGCTGGGAAATCTGCTGCAACGCGGCATAGCCCAGGAACTGCGTGTAACCGCCCCACATGCCCATTTCCATGCTGTGGGATATCAGGTTATAGACGCCCGCCTGCTGCAATGCGGCATCCTGCGCCAGACGCATTTCTTCGCTTCCGCCGAGAGTCTTTGCAGGAGCGAACGCCTCCCGCACATTAAAGCGAGGAGACGGAGCGGCCACGGCCGCAGCGTCATAGCCCATGAACAACGGCCTGCGCGTCGGTTTCTGTGCTGGCTGCGTGGCGGCCTTTCTGCGTCTGCTCATCTGAAAGTTCTCCCGAACATGGATAGGTTGATGTTCAGCGGCTTGCGCTGGTGCATGTCGCGGAGCGCCTGCGTCATGGCGTCCACCTGGTCATCATGAGCCGACGCCGGAAACTCTGCCAGTTCTGCCGCGAATTGCTTTACCCATGGAGCGATTTCAGGCGACGGGAAGTAAACGTTGCCCGCCTCGAAGAGCGTCGTCACCGCATGGGCGCGCGCCGTTTTGCTGCCGTCCGGCTCGACCGGGACAATGCCGGAAACATGATCTTTCAGCGCGTCAATAACCGCCGGGCCGTTCGCCTTGTCTTCAACCAGCTTCCGCAGCACCTTGGGCCACTTTTTGGCCAGACCGACAAACGCCGTCATGGTGTCCGTGAACCCCATGCGCCGGCGCACCTGATCGAGAAGGTAGAAGTTCCCGCCCTTGCGGCCCCATACCTGCCCGACAACGTAGTCGGTCGAATCTCCGTCTTTGAAGGTCATGTCCCAGCTGATAACCTGTGCGTCCCACGTCTGCGGGAGATCGCGAGGCGTATAGAATCGGAACCACTCAGTACGGAATATTGCGCCACCGTCGGGAACCGGGTGCTGCTGATACAGCGCCGCCCAGTCACGCTCCCCGACGGCCGCTCTGATTTTCTGTAGCTGCTCAAGGCTGTACCGCTCAGGGTGCAACGCTTCGCCCTGCCTGCGGTGAGACTCGTCCTGCTCAGCAATGGCAGGGAAGTTTATGACCTGCCATTTGTCGCCATCACCCGCGGCCTCTGCCGCCAGCAAGCGCCCGGACAGATCGTCCATATGCCAACGGGTGTTGATGATGATGATCCCGCCGCCCGGCGCAAGGCGGGTGTAGAGCGTCGAGGTGTACCAGTCCCAGATATTCTGGCGGATGGTGGGAGAATCTGCCGAAGCACGGTCTTTCAGCACGTCGTCAAGTAAAAGAATATTTCCGCCCATGCCGGTGATGCCACCGCCGACACCTGCGGAACGATAGCCTCCGTTGTGTCCTTCGACCTCGAAAAAATCAGAAGTCCTGAACTGCGACGAGTTCTTTCCCGGAAGATGTACGCCCGGAAATATTGCCCGGTACTCCTCGCTCTCGATGATGCGCTGAACATCGCGGTTCATACGGCTGGCAAGGTCGGCACTGTAGCTCGTGGCGATGATGGACAAGTCGGGATTTCGTCCCAACGCATAGGCCGGAAACATGCGGCTGGCCAGCTCGCTTTTGCCATGGCGGGGCGGCATGGTTATCATGAGACGCGGAGAGCGACCTTCCTGCACGTCGAGTAAAAAACGGTCGAGCTTGTCGCATATCTCCTGATGCACCCACCCCATGAGGTACTTGGGCATGATGCGCAGAATGAAAGGCGCAAGGCCATGCGCGGCCATGGCACGGCATGTGGCAAGCGCAAGCTCAGGCGTCCAGTGCACCCCGCTCACTGTTCCCTCGCTCCCATGAGAGCCACTCCAAGAGCATTGATCTCTTCCGGCGTCATCTTAGAAAAGTCGATGTTCACCGCCGTCGCCTGTACCGTGGGCTGTTCTGCCTCCGTAGGCTTATCCTGTATGCCCCACGCCTTGCGCTCACACTCCTGCGCGTTGCGGAGCGTCTCGGAGGCAATCTTGAGACATTTCAACCGGTCGAAGTCATTGGACTCAAGCGCGGCCTTCACTTCCTGCTTGAAGCCGTCCCACGCCTCGCGATGATTACGGATGACGGCGGCCTTGTCTTCGGCTGCACGGCTCAGTGCTTCGGCCTTTTTTTGGGGGTTGCAGCCTGCAACTACACCTGCGACTTTAGCTTCCGTCAGCCGGTTAATGGCTCCAGTGACATCCTGCATCCAGCCTTCCGACTTGATCCTTTTTTGGATGGCCGCACGGCTTACCCCGTGACGTCTGGACAGCTCCGACTGGCTCGCCCCGGCCTCGTATTCCGCCCGTATGGTTTCCCAGTCAAAATTCGCCATGCCCGTCTTCCTCTCGTCTCAGCCGTTCACTCTCCCGCTTGTCCTGCTCCTCTGCGAACAATACAAGCACCCCGAAAAGAAACTCACATTTCGCCATGAAATATCAGCCCTGCCATGCTCTACCGAGAGACTTCCCCGCTAAGGGCGGCCCGCCACTCTCGCCTAGACGCGGACCTTTTCAAAAGAAAGGCGGCTGTTTATCCGTTACTCCCGTGAGTCGGGACAATCGGCGGCCGGGGTGAAATGCCGCCATGACGATTCTCTCAAGAGAAAGCACACGGAGACAGATTTGACAAATCACTGCCGCCAATCGGTTTCATCCCAGCGACCCTTCCCCATGTTGCAGTCTTTACAAAGCACTTGAAGATTATCGAGAGAAAGAGCCAGTTCTGGGAATTTCGCTCGCGGCTTGATATGATCGACGACAAGCGAAACATTTTTGCCAGAAGCTCCGCACGCTTCACAGCACCCTTTGCTTCTTTTTATGGCCATGTAACGAACACGCTTCCATTCCCAAGAGTCATAAAATTTGTCAGCGGCTTCCCTTTCTTCTTTGACCTTTTGACTCTTCACAAGAGAATCGAACACAGGTCCCAAATAGTAAATATTTGAACGCCCCGTCGTCTTTTTTACAAAAATTCCAGATTTGCAAAGAGTAGCGGTTGATCTCTTAATTGAACTTTTTGCATATCCACTCAATTTAGATATGGTATCATACCTAACTCGAATCATTTTCTTTTCTACATTGAAATGAAGAGCCAGTATGACGCCTATAAACTTTGACGTAGAATCAAGTTCAGACTCAAGTATAACGCGCTGTATCTGAGAAGTGTTCATGGTAAAAATACTCCTTATAAGCACAAAATACTATACAAATCCCAAAATATAAAGAAAAATATTATTGCTTCTCATGCGGTTCACACTCATCCCCGCGGAACGGACACTGCTCCGCGTGCTTTCTGCGCGTCTCCGGGTCCATGGTCTTTCTGATGTCGTTGATGTCGTCGGGGTTCATGAGGTCCACCACGGACAGGCCGAGACGCTTCAAGATCCACTGTTTGACCGTCTCCCCTCCGAGTCCTGCCAGCACCACGGCCCCAGCAATCTGCATTTCCGGCGTCACGTCAGGCACGGCAAGGGGGAGAAGCAGAACACAGCCCACGGCGAGGGACGTAGTCAAAACTGCGTTCAGAAGCACGGTGACGGCCTTCTGCGCCGGTGTTCTCTGCTTATATCCACGCTTGAGTTGATGCAGTGCAGAGGCCAGCGCAATAGCCCCGGCGAGAGACACAAGCGGCCACGTTCCCCGCACGGCTTCGATGTATTCAGCGGCGTGTTCAGCGCCGTCTCTGCCCACCTGATTCATCGGCCCGCCTCCCCGGTAACGTCATAAATCCACTGGGCAAGCCGCCCGGCATCGTCACTGCTCATCCACACGCCCGGCGTCCCGTTCAGTTCCAGATGTTGCAGTGTCGGCAGAACCGGCAGAGTCGGTACTTCCGGGGTTGAGCTGAGCGAGCAGCACCCCGGAAGGATCATCAGCACAACGGCGGCGAAACTCAGCAGCGCGGTCCGCGTCCGCTTTTTCAAGCAAACGCAAACCCAGCTGCAAGAGGGCCGCGAGAAAAGCCGCCCAGGCGTCCACATCACTTGCCCGTCACGGCCTTGACGGCCTGCTGAACTTCCGCGGTCTTGGCATCGGCCAGCGCGCCCTTGTTCTGGGCAAAATGACCGGCGAGAGCATGGACCCAGCGATACAGCGTGGCATAAACGCCGGTGCTTTCAGAGGGAGCAGGCATCCACATGGTTGCCACGGCCGCCACGCCGCAAATGGAGAGAAGGACGCCGAGCAGGACGCCGACCCACGTTGCGTCGGGATACTGCTCGGCAAGGCTCTGAATGGTGGAGATCAGGAAATCAACAATGGTTTCTTCCATGGCAAAAGCCTCCTTTTTTGAGACATTCTACCACGGGGGAACAGGCAAGGCGGCAGAATTACCGCGCGCGCTCGATCTCAGTTTCCAGAGAGTCCACGCGGCGGAGCCAGCCCTTCAGGAACGCGCCCAGCGCGGCGTTCTTCTGCACAAGTTCGTGATAGCGCGCACGGCGGATATGGCACATGGATACGGCGGTATGCTTGTCATTGCAGATACGGATTGCAGAGCGCGTGATCTGTCCCCACACGCCGTCGGCAGGAACACCCAGCGCCTTTTGCAGTAGTTTGCGAGCATAGAAAGGCCCCATATTGACCGCGGTGTCGTAGATAACGCGGGCGCAGAGCGGCTTGCCCAGGTCTCCGAGTCCCAGCTCGTCCCAGAACTCACGGCGCATAATACACACGGCGTCTTCCGGAGACAGCGACTTGATATCCGCAACGTCAATGTCGCCGTCACCGTCAATGTCGATGCCCTGCTGCTTGAGGAACCGCAGACTGATACCGTACTTCGTTGCTCCGCCTGGGTCGTTTTGATTTTCGACGTACCCGCCTTCCCAGCGCGCCGTGAACTCATGAGCTTTTTCAAATGCGTCCATGATAACTCTCCTGTTTTCCTCATAAAATATCATGAGCGCAGTTCGCGGCACAGAGAAAAAAAATAAACTTTTTATCTTGAAAAACGCTTTACATTTTTCAAACGGTGTGGCATAAAGGAATCAACGAAAGGGAAAAGGAGAAAAACATGTACAACGCCGACAACATGCACTCTTTCCTCGGTTCTGAAGGAACCGACGAACAGGCACAGCAGTTTGCCGAGTATCTTCTCAGCCACGGCTGGGAACTTGTAAAGAACTCGGAAGGCCAGTATGTGGCCTACCATGAAGGGGAAGACGGAGAAGAAATGACTGAGAGTGAATGGCAGGAAGCTTTGCAGGACTGTTTCAAATGAGTCACGGAGGTGCACGTCAGGGAGCAGGCCGTAAACCTGCTCCGCACAAATCATTGAACATCAGGCTGCCTCTCGTTATGGCGGAGGCAGTAGAAAAGGCAGCCTCTGAGGATGGCCTTACCGTATCCGCATGGGTACGGAAAGCCATCTCAAAACAATTGACCTCATAGCAGTGAGAGCCAGTTGTCCTTCCAGCCGGCTTTCGCTTTTTTTATCGGCCGCGCAGTGACAAGCGGCCCTGCAAGAATTTCGGCCTCAGCAGACATTGGATCAGGGTCAAGCAAGGCGTTTGCGAGAATGGCGTCGGCATCCCAGTCATCGAGGTCCGACGCCGCCCACGGGTCAAAAAGTCCGCCCTCGCGCTCAAGCCGTGCCCGGCGGCGTTCTTCCATTCGCCGCTGATCCTGCCATTTTCTCCGGCAACGTTCTGTGCAGAAAACCCGGCTGGCCAGTTTCCCTTTGACCGGGCTATGACAATACGGGCAGAGCTTGAGCACGAGACATTCTCCCTACGCCTGCGCCATGTATGCCGTTATGACGTCGCGCGCCTCGTCGGCTCCATGGCAGACGGCTCCGTCATAACCGAGGGCCTGCATATTGCTGAGAAACTCGCGCTGCTCCGGCCGCACTCTTCCACCTTTGCGTTTCATCTCGATCCAGAGGCCGCCTCGACCGCCACGGGGCAAGGAGAGAAACAAATCGGAAACTCCTGCTCTGACGCCCTGCCTCTTCTGTTTCAAGCCACGCACGGCGCTTCCAGTGCCCTCATTTGCGATATGCAGAAGAGCGCACTCCGGGACACCGTACACTTTGTGAATCAGCCGCCACCAGCTGATCACCGCAGCCTGTTCCTGAGATTCGCTGGCAATGATTTTTGCCATAGAGATCATCCCCACACCTGATTTCTGGTTACGCTTTCAGGAAGCCTTCCTTCCCACCACGGGCACGGCAGATTGAGGAGATTATCCGGGTTGATTATCGCCCTGTGTCGCCCGTCGCTTTCTCGTTTAATCAGCCCCAACTTTTTACGCTCCTCGTATCTCTCTTTTGCACGAGCATGCTTATAAATAGCCTGACAGGAAGGGCATCTCTTGCTGTTGGAGCAAGAGCTCTCGAAAATCTCATGGCAGTCAGCACACTCGATCAGTTTTTTTGCGTACATCATTCTCCCCCGCGAAAGAGAACCCAGACGACGTATCCGCATGCGGCCACGGCCACGGCCACGCAGACAATCTCCTGCCAGTCAGCGCCGCTCATCGGTTGTCACCCTCTCCGTGAAGAACGCCGCGAGCCTGACGACTGCGGAGCTTGTAGCGGTTGTACCTGGCCACCTCATCAAGGGTCATACCCAGATCAGCAGCCATGACGGCGATGTACCACTGCACGTCACCGAGCTCAGCCTTGATGGCCTCACGCCGTTCTTTAGTCAGTTCGCCGTTGTCGTCACGCCATGCCTTTTTCAAGTTGTCCGTCACCTCGCCGGCTTCTCCGGCCAGACCGAGCCCAAGATACATAAGTCCCGGAAAATCGCCTCTGCCGGGGAAAATCGCTGTTTCCAACGCGCAATTCTGGTATTCGTTCAGTGTCATTTCTGCATTCCCTCCAAGGATTCAATCATCCATCCGAGATAAACCTGCGCCTTCCGTAGGTCTTCCACTCCGCCCTTGTGCTTCCAGCGCCAGACGTACTTCAGGACGTTACCCTGACAGTAATCCACAAAGCCTTCACCGAGCGCGGCCTTGATTCCCTCGATGCACTCCACGCCGCCACGCGTGTAATGCGCCGGGTGAGAGACTGCGTCTGCGCCATTCTCAGGCGCGTTTTTATCTTCACCAATCACTCTGCCTTCACGAGTCTCAAAAACGCTCACAGCTTCCGTCGTGACGGGATGAAACATGCCGTCAACTCCGAGGACTCCAGAACATTCACCCATGTGTTTTCTCCTTTTTCAATTCGTGGCGGTGCGGTCTCAGCATGGGAAAGGATCATGCCGTCCGCTCTCGGCTCCGCCCGCCGTCCTCCCCAAATACGGAGGGAGTCTTGGCCGTTACCCCGCCGGCTGATTTCAGGTCATCCGGCCCTGCAAAGGCTCAACAGGTTTTTACACGGCCACGTAACTATCTCTTCCACCAGCAACCGCTGGCTCTTTCCATGCGTTTCTTCTCGGCCTTGTATTCCCGCTCATCATCGACGCTCACCACATCGCTTCCGTACCTCACCCGGTTGGCCTTGCGGCAGAAAAAGATTTCCGTGCGCATGAACTCAGGGCCGGAGAAGCAGCCTCGCCAGTAGTTCGGGCAGTTATCGTGTATGCTCATGACGCCTTCCTCGCGTCCTGCATGGCGTATCCCCTGTCGTATCCCGTGCGATGGTTCATCAGCAGCTTGAGTGCCCGCATGTTCCTGTACGACTTCGGGCTGTCTTCCGGCTTCTCGGTGATCCCGTAGTCGTACTCAAATTGGAGCTTTCCGCCGGGATAACCGGGAGGCATGCAGAGCACTCCCTGCGTCTCCCATTGCGACGGAGTGAGGTACCGGAAGCCCTCTTTCTTAGCGGCGCACTGCGGACACATGGCGAAGAAATGATGCACCGTTCCGTCGGAGAGCTTTTCGTAGGCTTCAAAGCCGCCGCTGCCCCCGCAGGTCTGGCACTGTTCCCGGTACACGCTGCGGGGATTCTCCATTTTCCATGTCTCCCAGAAGCCACGGCAGGCTTTGGTGAGATTCTGGGGCAAGCTGTCGAGGTCCTGAAACTTCCGGTAGATGTATCCGCTGAGGTCATCCGGTATGTCGCGGAGATTATCGACCAGCGCCTGCACGCTTGCCGAATCCTGACGGGGCGTGGCTTTGGAAAACAGCGCGTAGATCATGCACACCATTTCGTACACGTTGCGGTCGGTCATAAATTTTCGCTCCTTGCCCAGTCCGGGATTCTGAAGGCGGGTTCTTCCTGTGCCTGTTTGTCAAGCCACCGGCTCTGATTCAGCCACGTTGCCGGGTGTGGGATGTACTGTCCGCCGTCTCTCTGCCACTGATCGGTTCGTTTCGCCGCTGCTATGGCGTCAGCGAGAACCGAGAGCGCAGGCAAGCGGCCTTCGCGCTTCTTCGTCTTCCACGCCCTCAGAGCGGCGTCTTTGCCGTTCTTCCTGGGATAGAGCTTCCAGAACTCCTCAAAGTCGGCAGGGTACTCAGCTTTCACCCGTGCAGGCTTGACCTGCACAAGTTCCCCCTGGGGGGTAAGGGGGGTATTTAATTTATCACTATCATTCTCATTATCATTATCATTATCGGTATGTTTCGTACCGCGTCGTAAGCTTTCGCATATTGTCGTATTCGATTTTATACGGTCGTATACGGTCGTATCTTTTGCTTCCCATCGCTTACGAACATTTTCCCTGTTCTTCTCGCATCTGCGCTCGTATTCTTCGGCATCACGCTCGAACGCCTGCCGGAAAAACGAAAAAGCCATCTGTGCCATGGGATCAGATATGCTCACCTCTTCACCAGAGTGGAACTTGAACACTGCGTCCCAGAGTTCGCCCTTCTGTTCCAAGCTCAAGCAAGCCGTCGGTGCGTACATATCGACGTACATAATGAAGCTTTTCTTGACTTTCTGTGCCATTAGGCTATCCTGTCTTCGTCAAACGTTTTGAGGCGTACACCTCACGCAGCCCCGAGTGTTTTCCCCCACTTCGGGGCTTTTTTTATCCCAATGCTTTTTCAGCAGATTTCGGGTCTATTCTCTTCATGGCATCGTACAAGGCGTTCGCGGTACTCAGCCGGACATCAGCCTGCTTTTCAGAGAGCAGCTTGCTTATGGTAGCTCTGGGAACGCCTGACACCTGCGAAAGCTGGTATCCAGAGACATTCGCCGCTTTCAGAAAAAAAAGAATTTGTTCGCGCAACGTTTTCATGCTCCAAACGTTAATTTAAATAAACGAAATCGTCAAGCGTTGTTTATTAATAGAAACCGTTGCAAATAGGAAACTAAACCTGTAAAAATGGAGATGCTATGAAAACGACTTTTAATGAACAACTGCTTGATGTTATCAACGCGGCCATTCAGAAAAAAGGCTCGATCTCCGAACTCGCTCGAAGCCTGAACACCAACAAGGCGAAGATCAGTAAGTGGGTAAACGGGAAAGCTGCACCAAGCTCTGCTGATGTCGCTCCTCTTGTTGACATGATGGGTGCTCGGCTGGTCATGCCAGAAGAAAAAGTTGCCGACTATGATCTGATCCCGAAAGTCATCGCTAAGGCCGGAGCGGGTGCTTCTCTTGAAACAGACGGGAAAATCGAAGGGCTGTATGCCTTCCGAAAAGATTTTCTTTGCCTGCAACATATCTCCGCGAAACACTCCGTGCTGATGGATGTTGTGGGAGATTCCATGGAGCCTCTTTTTCAGGCTGGTGGCACGCTCCTGATCGACAAATCAGACGTTGAGGTCATGGACGGTCATATTTATGTTGTCACACTGGGGGATGAGCTGCGCGTCAAGCGCGTGCAGAAGACGCTCAAGGGGCTGATTCTGAGATCGGAAAACTCGAAATATGCAGACATCCCCGTCGAAGGACCAGACCTAGAAACCTTTGTTGTCCACGGCCGCGTGCGCTGGTACGCTGTGGCCCTGTAAAAATGAAGCCCGGTGATGAGCCGGGCTTTTTGCGAGGTGAAAATGAAGAAAATAACGTTTTTTGCTTATCTCAATGGACATTGGGGACACGTTGAAACAACTACTAATGCACAGTATTCATACGAATGCCCTATCTGTGGTGCTTCAATAAGCCTTTATCCTCATTTTGTCGCTTTTGACGGCATGGATAAAAATGAAATAATTGGAGAGGCTCATTGCCCGATGAAAGATTGTACTGGCGTTATTCCGTATAAAATCACTATTCGCCATCAGGACGAGCCTTTACCCAAACCTTAATCAAATCTTCATGCGTTTTGATGCTGTCAAAAAGCCCATAACTTCCGAACTGCGTGTTTTTCATATCAAGGCAGTATATGAGATCGCTGACGGTGACGGGATGGCATGGCACTCTGAAAAACAGCATGAACTCGCACGCAACTATGGAGCCATAGGCTTTTCTCTCTACGGCGTCATTGATGAACTTGCAATAATGCTCCCCTACGGTGGTAGGGTCTGTTTCCGACATGGGTAATCTGAGGATTTCGTAAAAAGTCATAGAGTTATCCTTCAATGTTTTGTTCAAGTTTCATAAACTCTTCTGAAATTCTCTGTCCTATCTGCGCATTGCGTACGCTATCAAAAGACACACACGCAGCCATAGCAAAAGATCTTAAGTCTTCGACCGAGTGAACATCATCATAACTGCTTTCGGCTGAAATTTCATAGTCCCCTTCCTTTACCTTTACGCTGAAAACAACCTTTCCCATATTCACTCCTTCGCCCGCCTCTCGCGGGCTTTTTTTATTGTCTCATTCGTAAATTTAAGGCAACTATTGCTTGACTTCAACGTTGCTTTTTATTAACGTGTTTTCAACAGCGACGGGGAACGCGAACAGCCCGCCAGAGCGGCGGCGAGTAGCGGGAACAGGAGCTGACGGCGAAGCGTACCGAGCTCGGCAAGCCGCAAGCGGCCGCACACGCGGATGCAGCGGGAAAGCAGGCGACGGCAGGGAGAAAGCCACAGGACAACGACAGGCGCGGGGCGCAACGGTTCAGCAAAGGGCGTGATGAGCGTCTGGGGTTCATATGGGTTTACAGCAACGCCCACAACAAAACTGACGTTTTTATCAGAGGAATTGCCGAGGTTTTCTCGGTAGTTCCGAACGGTGAAAACAAGAACTTCAGAATAACGGAAAATTTCTGACCGTATCAGCAAAAATTTCATCAAGGAGAACGCTTATGTTCATTTCTGAATCCATTGCCACCCGCACTATCCGCGACTTTATTTCCGGCGAAAACCCCTTCTGCGATGCCGACCACGTCATCAGCAAGATCATGAACGTTTTTGAGGATCTCGAACTTGGCATGCGCCTCGGCCACACGCACGGGGAACGCGTCCTTGCCTGGCGCGGAGTGTTAAAGCTCTTCATGCAGGGACATGACATGGAATCTCTGGTCGAAGCTGAAAAGCTCTGCACGGCATAACCAAGGAGAAATTTCCGGGTGGTCCGGAAAGCCCCGTAGCTGAGATGCGGTACGGGGCCAGGCATGGGGAGGACGGGTTTTTCATCGTGCGCCCGCCCTCCCCCTAATCTTTCAGGAGGACGCCATGCTGACGACTCTGAGTTTTGGGGACGAGGCCCCCTACTGCCTCGATCTGGTTCCTTCGATTGTGGAACTCCCGGAAACAGACGGGCATGGATTCTGGGCAGTGGGAACGGACGATTGGGGAAACATCATTTCCTACGATCATTGCGAGAGCCGAGAAGAGGCGGAGGAGTTCATCCGTGACGAGCTTCCCGGACGCGGCATCGTGATGACCGACAACGAACTCTATAACGCTCTGAACATGGGCGAGGAGGTGTACGCATGAAGAAGACGATTCTCTCCATTGTCGCCGCAGCCGTCCTTATGGGCGGCCTTTTTATGACCTACAACGTGGACGAAAAGAGAGCCGAGGCCATCGCAGATGTTGAAGCGAAACAGTCCACCACGGAATATCAGCAGGCATATGCACGGCAGCTTGCGAGGTACGGATGGTGAAGTACACAAGCGCCGATGTTCGGAGGGATGCGGAAGCCTACAAGGAATGGGCGAAGCAACGCGACAGGGAACAGTTCCATCAGGTCACGCGGGCGCAGATACAGGCTTACGACGAAATGCGAAATCAGGAACTCAAAGCGAGGACGAAATGAACAATCTGATTGGATACATCGAGCAGTTGGTAATGGCGAACATGGAACTCAAGCGCGTCAACGCCGATCTGTACAACGACGATCTGGACGCGGCGGTCGTGGATATCGACTACACGCTGGAAAAGCTCTGCAAGCTTGTCGGAATGGACAAGGAGGTCATGGAACGCATCAGGAGGCGCGCCGCATGAGCATCTACGCCGACATGTACCCCGATGAATGGACGCCGCCCTGCCCGCACGAGGAACAGGCGGCTGAGGATTGGAAGGAATACCAGGAACACAATGATCTGAAAGCATGACACGAGGCGGGAGCGTACGGCCTGCCTTGAAATCATGTTTTCAGGATGGAGGATGGAAAGATGGAATATCAGTCGAATGAAATCGGAGAGCTTGCGGCGGCTCTGGCGGCTGCGCAAGCCACGTTTACATTTGCGGCAAAGGACAGCACGGCAGCCATGGGCAGCGCGGGAAAGCGGAAATACGCCGACCTGCAAAGCGTTCTCGAAGCCGTGCGCGAAGGCCTGACGGCTAACGGACTTGCCGTTGTTCAGGCCCCCATGCCTGCCGACAACGGTATCAAACTCCGCACTACGCTGGCGCACAAGTCCGGCCAGTGGATGGCGTCGGAACTGTGTCTCCCGCAGGACAAGATGGGCGGTGTGCAGGGAATGGGCAGCGCTCTCACCTACGCACGCCGTTACGCACTCGCCGCCATGGTCGGCATAGCGCAGGACGATGACGACGGCGAAACGGCCATGGCTGAAAGCAGAAAGGCCGAGAAGCAGCGTGTGCAGCAGGTACGTCAGCAGGCGAAAGAACAGAACCATGACGCGCCGTCACGCGAGATGCTTCAGGCACTCATGGCAACACTCAAAGAACGCGGATGCAAGGAGCGAGAAGAGTACCTTGCCGAGCTTTCCGCGTTCTTCCAGCGTGAAGTGAAGTCGTCGAATGAACTCACCCGCGCCGAGATTTCCGAATACCTAAACGCCTGTAACGGCGCAGCACAAGACAACCCGTTTTGATAGGGAGAAACAATGCTCAATCGCGTCATGATTATTGGAAGATTGGGGGCCGACCCCGAACTTCGTTACACGCAGTCCGGGCAGCCTGTCTGTTCCCTGCGTATTGCCACGGATGAATCCTACACCGACAAGGACGGGAACCGCGTGGATCGCACGGAATGGCACAGCGTCGTGGCGTTCGGCAAGACTGCCGATCACTGCAATCAGTTCCTGCACAAGGGCAGCCTGGTTTACGTCGAGGGCAAGCTTTCCACGCGCAAGTGGCAGGATCAGAACGGCCACGACCGCTACACAACGGAGATTCGCGCCGAACGCGTGCAGTTCCTTGACCGCAAGGAAAACGGGCCGCAGAAGCCCGCGCAGCGCAAGGAAAGAGGTTACCGCACAACAAACGAAGAATGTCCAGATCTGGGACCTGTATACCCCTCTGAACCCTTGGACATGAATATCCCTTTTTGAGGTGAACTATGCTCCCAACGTTTGACCACATCGAAGAAGAACTTTCCGCCATGCTCTCCATTCCCGATGAAGAACTGACCGAAGAGCAGAAGCTCGACCTTGAGCAGTATCTCGACGAACTCGGCCAGCAGGAGGCGGACAAGATCGACCGCTTCTGCCAGTTCGTCCGCATCGAGACGGAGAGAGCCGAAGCCATCAAGGCGGAATCGAAGAGACTGGCCAGAAAGGCGCAGACGGCGCAGAACCGCCTCGATTACATCCGGGCGCGGTATCTGACCATCATGCAGCAGCACGGCCTTCGCAAGGTCTCCGGCAAGGTGTACATCGCCAGCGTCAGAGAGTCGCAGGCCGTCGCCATAGAAGACCAGAACGCCATTCCGGCGGAGTTCTGGAAAGTGAGGGAGGAACGGACGCCCGACAAGCTAAAAATCAGAAATTATATCAATGCCGGGCAGGTAGTGCCGGGCTGTTCTCTCATCCCGACGTACTCGCTCCAGACCCGGTAATATCACGCCATCCCCCCCTCCATGAGCCACCCGGCGGGCCTTATACGCCGGGAATGTTTTGTCAGAAACGCGGCCCGGCCTGGCTTGGCCAGGCGCGGCCCGGCGGGGCAGGGCCATCCAAAGCAAGGTAACAGCCGCCGTCGGGCGTTGTACGGCGGGTATATTTTTTCGTGGCAATGGTTGGTAATGCAGCGTTCGCCCACGCAAAGTGGTGCAAGGCTATCTAAAGCGAGGAATCAATGTCTATCATCAATGTGAAAATCAAAGGCGTCACTCCCCTTCTCATGAACCGTTTCACCGAAGAGGCCGAGGTCAAGGTTTCTTCCGGCACGTCCACCGTCGCCATAGGCAAGAAAGGCACTCCGAGAGAACAGGCGGCAAAGAAGTGCTACACCGACGACAAGGGCAATCTCTACATCCCCGGACCGAACATCTTTTCCTGCCTCATTCAGGCGGGCAAGTTCCACAAGGTGGGCAAGAGCAAGGTCACAACGACCAAGAGCAGCCTCATTCCGGCGGGTATGGCCGTGAGGGAAATCGTCTGTCCCCTCAACACCAAAGACTTTGAGGTGGACTCCCGCAGCGTCGTCATTCCGGCAACGGGCGGCCGTATCATGGCGCACAGGCCGAGACTCGATGAATGGAGCCTTGGCTTCACTCTGGAAGTCGACGACTCGATGTTCTCCACAGATTTTGTCCGTCTGCTTGTGGACGACGCTGGACGGAAAATCGGTCTCGGAGACTTCCGGCCAGACCGTAAGGGGCCGTTCGGCAAGTTCACCGTGACGGAGTGGGCGGAAGAATAAATTTTCATGTTTATCCCTGCGCTGCGCGGTACGGTCAGGCCTTGTAAAGTAGAGCCGAGCAAACTGCGGTCAGGCAAGGCGTTTCATTGCAAGGCTATCGAAGGAGCAGGGAAATTCCTTGCTCCGAACGATGGTCTTTCACATATCCAAGTTGTGAGAGAAGTCGTTTTTATCGAGGCTTGGTGTGTTTTGGTCTGGTGCAGCGACGCAAGGCGATCTAAAGCACTCCACCGCAATGCAAGGTTATCATACATCGGAGGATCAATCATGTCAGGACAACGCAAATCTCACCTTATCCACAGCCCACGGACATACTTCCGCGTCTTCGTCTCTGGCACAAACATCTCCGATGAAGTGCGTACGGCGGCCGCCCATGTGAAGGACGCGGGCGCGGACTACTGCGCGGCGCACGGCATCGAACCGGAACGGCTGACCGTCAACCTGCACAGCATCCTGCCCGTCACCGGCGGACATAAGCTCACCTACGTCATGGGCGCAGGGTACGATTACGAGTGACAGCATGAAGCTCTACACCGGCGACAGAGTAATAGACCACCGGGGACGCGAGCTGTGCCTCTCACACCGCGCATCCGTCGCGGGGCGGAAGGGCTGGCTTGCGTACCCGGTACGGCGGGAGGAAGTCCAGCGCGGGCACAATGCCGTTGTGCTGGACACGGAGATCAGAGCCGTTCTCTCAGAGAGCGGCCAATTTATTTTGGCGAGGTAAGAAAATGAAAGTCATGATTTCCCAGCCCATGAAGGGCAAAAGCACCGAGGAAGTGCGCTTCGAGCGAAAGGCGATTATCGCCAAACTGGAAAAGAAGGGCCACACGGTGGTGGACACCGTCTTTACCGATACGCCGCCGGACACGGAGAACACCGCGCTCTGGCATCTTGGAAAGAGCCTTGAGGTCATGAGCTCGGTCGACGCCGTGTACTTCATGGCCGGTTGGCGACAGGCACGAGGCTGTCTCATCGAACACATGGCCGCCGAGAAATACGGCCTGTGGATTATCCATCAGGACTGACCTCACATGGGCAAAAAGGCAGAAAAAGAAGCCTGGCGGGCTGCACGGGCGGAGCTGGCGAACGCACCTGTCCACCTGCTCATCGCCATCAACAACATGTGCACGCAAATCCAGTACGGGCTGGACGGCGGCAAGGTGGTATCGGGCGTCAAAGTCCCGGCACTTTCCCTTCCGCCAGCTCATGCCAGGTGGTGTCGTCAGCAGCTTGCGAAGATAGTCCGGTGGGCGGCGGTGAACATGGAGCGGTACGGATTCTCTTTCACCGGAAAAACGGCCGCAGGACTTTGGCGCACGGGAGGCGAGAAAATCCACCTCATCAGCAAGGCCATACAGCACTATGCTCCAACATGCGGATACGAGAACCACGTCATCATTCAGCTCATCGTCGCGGAAACGGCGTGGATCGGCGTGAGAGTCCAGAACCACGACAACAGCCGGGAAGCATCCTATCTGTCCCAGACGTTGGACACGTTCACGTCGCGATTCACCGACGGAGAGGACGACATATCCCGGTTGGCGACGGACGTGTACATGGCCATAGGGCCGATGTTGAACGGAACGGAGACTGTCAGAGCGGTGGACTTTGGCAGCGTTCCGGCGTGGAGCCGGGCGGCATGAAAAGAATACTATCCCTCTGCGATTTTTCAGGAGCCTGGTCTCAGCCTTATGTCGATGCAGGATATGACGTGATCCGTGTCGACTTGCAAAGGGACGGGAAGGACATCAGGTTTCTTGAAAGAATGGAAGGCGTGCACGGCATTCTGGCCGCCCCGCCCTGTACCTGCTTTGCCGCGTCCGGCGCACGTTGGAAGCGTTCCGAATCTGATATGTTGCAGGCACTCAGCGTCGTTGATGCCTGTATCCGCATTGTGTGGGCCTGCAAGCCTGTATGGTGGGCGCTGGAAAACCCTGTAGGCAAACTCACTCGCTATCTTGGAAATCCGAGATTCAGGTTCAATCCGTGCGACTTCGGAGACCCATACACAAAAAAGACGTGCCTGTGGGGAAACTTCACGCCACCTACGCCCATGATGCTTGGAGCTGACTGGAGCGTTCCGCCAACGGAAGGCAGCATGATGCACAAAAAATACGGCGGGAAAAGCCTGAGAACAAAAAATGCCAGGAGCCAGACGCCGGGGGGATTCTCCAAGGCGTTTTTTCTTGTGAATCCATAGCAATGGAAATCAATATGCAGAAGTTTGAACCGGATCAGCTTGTGCTGGTGAGATATACAAAAACAAGTGAGTGGAGAATACGCAGGTATTCAATTTTATGTGAGGAAAGACAACGGCACGAGACGCAAGACGGCGTTATATGGGAGGATGAAGACATCCTCCCCTACTCCGGCAACGAGCACCTTCTCGGCACCACGGACTCGCCCACGCCGAAGTGGGAGCCGAAGCCGGGCGAACTGGTGGCGGTGAAGTATTTGTTCGATACCTCATGGAGAGCTAGAGTTTTTGTAAAAATTGACGAGGACAAGAAATACCAATGTTTCTGTTCTCAGGACGAGAATGACGGCTATGCATCTTGGGATCTGTGCGAGCCGCTGCGCAAGCACTTCACCATCCCGGAGGAATGATGATCGACCTTGACGAACTCATGCGCCTGCATGAAGCGGCCACGCCGGGGCCGTGGGAAGTAAATATCGGGGACTTCGAGTCGGAAGACGGATACGGAACAGTAACGGCACCGTATGTTGAGGCTGATGGGAAAACGATATGTGTTCCCTTCGACCGTGGCCCGGACGACGAAAACGACGAGGCAGACGCCGCGTACATCGTTGCCGCCTGCAACGCCGTGCCTGAGCTGGTGGCACGGATACGGGAGCTTGAACGGCTGTGCGAACAGCAAAGGCAAAGGTCCGGGAAGGGAGGAAAAGGCATGAGCGAAGACAAGAAAGAGCAGATAGCCGAGGCATTATCGCGGCTCTGCTATCGTGAGGCGATCGACGAAGAAACTTGCCCTATGCGTGGCGGCACAGATTGCCCCTTTCCTGAGAAACTGTGCATCAGCGTCAAGCCGAAAGACTGGCTTGGATGGATGGAGTCCGAGGAATGACCGAAGAGCAAATTCTTCAGGCTATTGAAGCGGCGATGAAGGCGAGACGTGAGTTTTTCTCGGATGATCCGGCTGTATCTGTGGCCATATTTAGAATGTGTGCATGGTATAACGTGGAAGTGAATTATCGCAAGCACGGAGAATCGCCCAGAAAAAACGGCGACAAGTACGTTCTCACGTTGCCTCAGTACACACCTTTTGAAAACGACCATGTCAGAATAGCACATGAGCTTGGCCATATCGTCCTTGGACACGGCATAGAGGCAATGCAATCGCCTGTCAGAACTGAGATATCTGACGAAGACAGGCAGGCAAACATATTTGCCGCAGACCTGCTTATGCCTGAGAAAGAGTTCCGTGAAAAATGCCGGGAGTGCGGAAACGACGTTGAGGAAGTGGCGTTTTGGTTCGGCGTGACGCCGTCCGCCGCAGGCGTGAGGATGGCTATCCTTGGCATAGAGGAGATGAAACGATGAGCGAGTTGAAGCCGTGCCCGCATTGCGGAGGCACAGACCTGCAAATAGTCGAAACCGATATGACTTGCTGCATCAGGTGCTGCACAAAAGGATGCTGGCTGGAAGGGCCTACAAAGGAGTGGAAAGCATCAGCTATCGAAGCATGGAACGCCCTGCCCAGCCCCATGCGCTGGACGAAGGAACCTCCCACGGAGCCGGGGTGGTACTGGTTGAGGCAAGCAAGTACCAAAGGGCTTGTTCAGATTGTCAGAGCTTGCGTCGAAGAGTTGCCATATAACTGGGAAGATGCTGAATGGGCCGGGCCGATACAGGAGCCGGTGAATTGACCGTCACGCGGAAGCTGTCTAGTATGAAATTCTCACGTCCCATGCAACCGCTTTATGCGGTAGCTGCCAAGGATCACCACGGGAAACCGCGATGGTCCTTTTTCTTTTAAGGAGCACAGAATGGAACCCCTGCTGATCGACAAGCACGCCCTCGGTGAAATCCTGAGCATGGGGCCTGACTCTGCCCGCGCGTTCTGCGAGCGGCACGGGGTTCAGCCCGTCAATGTGGGGCTGGGAAGAGTTTCCCGCTTGCGCTGGAACAAGTGCGAGGTTATGCAGCTTTTAAGCACGCTGCAAGCCAAAGGGAGACCGCGAGAGCACGTCAGAAAGCCCGGCAGAACTTCCGCCGGGAAGACATGGCGAGAACTCGCGCGGGAACTTTCAACGCCTATCCAATAGGAGGGGCTATGGCTGTACGTTTCAGAAAGGACCGCCTGCGCTGGCAGGTGTACTGGAAAAACCCGTTCACCGGGAAACAGGAGTCGTCTTTTCATGCCACAGAGAAAGAGGCACGAAAGGCCGATGACCAGATAAAATACAGGCTCAAATGGGAAAAGGAGACCTTCCGCCCCACAGAGACGCCAGAGAGGGAGCAGATAGACGACAGCCTTGGAGCTGTCGATTTTTTGTACCTTCAGCGAAAAAGGTTCGGAGCAAAAAGCCTTGAGTGGCACGTCGCCTGCATGGAAGTGCCGCTTGAACTACTCGGCTCCAAGCGAGTAAGCGCGATCACCACACGCGACCTGTCCATGGTTATAGACGCCTTGACCAGAAGGAAAAAGCGGCTCCATGGAAAAGAACTGCCGGAGCTGTTGGCCGTGACCACGGTACGCGACAGGATGCGCCGGCTTTACACCGTGCTCCGGTGGGCCTTGAAGCAGGGATATGTGGAACACCTGCCCATGTTACCGGAATTGCCCTCAGGTGAGTATGGACGTATCCAACCGCCAACACCAGAAGAGGTGAACGCCATACTGGCAAACGCTGCTCCGCACATCCAGCGCGTTGTCATACTCGGCGCAAAGTTGGGGATGAGGGTCGGCCCGTCAGAGCTGCTCAAGCTGACCTGGGCTGACATTGACCTTGAGCGCGGTATTGTGCGCGTCCCTGCGGCACGGAAAAACAAAAGGGAACCTTGGCGTGAGGTTCCCATAAAAAACGACATCCTGCGCCTTTTCAGAGCGTGGAAAGAGCAGGACGACATTCAAGGCATGACCCATGTCATACACTGGCATGGTCACGAGGTAAAGAAGCTGGGGAAAGCATGGCACAGAACGCTTGAACGGGCGGGCATAACACGGAGGATACGCCCCTATGATCTGCGCCATGCCTTCGCCACCGACGCGCTCAGAGCTGAAAAGGACGTGGGAACCGTGGCAAAGCTGATGGGCCATAGCTCCCCGGAAATGGTGCTGAGAACGTATCAGCACGTCGTCAGCGCGCAGAAAAAAGAAACCGTCGAAGCCCTTCCAGACATCGACGATTCCTTTCTCCAGTATGCCCTGCCCGGTATGCCCAACTCGGACAAGCTGCCGTTGCAGTAGCATAACTTATTGTAATAATTGGTGGGGCGTGCGCGATTCGAACGCGCGACTCTCTGCTTAAAAGGCAGGTACTCTACAACTTATCACATTGTAATC
>CALUTB010000010.1 GCA_944323575.1 uncultured Mailhella sp.
CAACTTCTAACTCAGCTAACTTATTGGGTAAAACAAGCTAAACACTAGTCTTAGCTAGGACAGCCCCTTGTTTTTTTTATCACGAGGTAGAATGCAAAAAAGGAGGCTCCTGAGCCTCCTTTTTCTGCTTTCATGATGCTGCGTGGCGACGGCTACAGCGCTCTGGCGGCGGCTGGAACCTGCCAGTCGATGCCGAAGGTGCAGGAGCTGAGCTTGACGGCGGGTGCACACTGATGCCTCTTGAATTCGGCGGCGGCCACACGACGGACGACGCTTTTTACGACGTCGTCGGGAACACCGGGGACGACGAGACTTTCGGGATTGGCGGTGTTTTCCAGAAGTTCGCGGAGAATGGCGTCGAGCACGTCGTAAGGGGGAAGGCTGTCCTCGTCGACCTGATCGGGATGCAGCTCGGCGGAAGGCGCCTTGGTGAAGATGTGTTCGGGAATGATCTCGCTGCCGCGCATGTTGTTGTACCAGCGGGCCACTTCATAGACTTCGGTTTTGTAAAGATCTCCGAGCGGTTCGAGGGCGCCCACGGTATCACCGTAGAGCGTGCAGTAGCCGACGGCGTTTTCGGACTTGTTGCCGGTGCCGAGCACGATGCGGCCCAGACGGTTGGCGAAGGCCATGAGCAGGGTGCCGCGGATGCGGGGCTGTATGTTTTCGGCCGTGAGATCGTTTTCCACGGCGGGCAGGAGCTGGAAGAGAGGTTCAAGGACGGTGTCGAAGGCGTCCATGACGGGCGTGATGCGGGCGGTCACGGTGCGGATGCCGAGATTGCGGGCCAGAGCTTCGGCGTCGGTTTCGCTGTGATCGGAACTCCAGCGGGAGGGCATGAGCACGGCCAGCACGTTGTCGGAACCGAGGGCATCGGCGGCGATGCAGGCTACGAGGGCGGAATCCATGCCTCCGGAGAGGCCGAGCACGGCACCGTTCATGCCGCATTTGCGGACGTAGTCGTGCACGGCCAGGGAAGCGGCACGGAAGAGGGCTTCGAGGCGTTCGGGCACGGGGCTGACGGTTTCGGACGGGGCATCGTTGAGGGGGACGGCGGAGGCGCTGACCTCTCTTTTGTTCAGATCGACGGCCAGCGCGGCTTCCTCAAAGGAGGAGGTCCTTGCGACGAGTTTCCCGGAGGCATCGAGAACGAAGCTTCTGCCGGAGTAGACGAGTCCGTCGACGGCGCCGCACTGATGCACGGCAAGCACGGGAATTTTCCAGAGACCGGCGAGAGCGGAACAGTGGGTTTCGCTTTTTTCCTGCGTTTCGGGAAGGAAAAGTTCCGGGGAGGTGAAGAGAATGGCGTCGACGGAGGCTGCGGCCTTGGGGTTCTTGAGCAGATCCTGAGCTTCCTGATGGGCCCAGGCGGGTTCACTTTCTGGCAGGTACAGGGAGGGACCGTCCGGAACGCGGATGATGCCGTTGGCCTGTCTGGCCAGAGCGATGAGACGTCCTTCGGAAAGCAGGACATGGAGGGGAACTTCCGCACCGGTGAGGGAGATCAGTATATCCGGCCCGTCGCTCAGCATGTCGGCCAGCTCGTGGGCGGCGTCGCGACAGCGGCGATAGAAGCCGCCGATATGCTTCAGGGATTCCCACGGCACGCCTGCCAGGGCGTAGGCCGGGGTGATGCAGAGCGTGCGTTCTCCCGGAGCTGCGGGACATACGGCTGCGGCCTTTCTGGCCATGTCGGCCAGCTTGCGGGCGTTGCCGCGGAAATCGCCGGGAGTGGGATTGTGCTGAAGAAGAATGATGTGCATGAGTAACCTCGATGGCCGCTCGGCCGGATCTGTCTTGAAGCGTTGTTCCGGAGAAGGCGTGTCCGACGTGAGGCGCCGTCCGGAAGACGGAATGTCAACGAGCGTTTTCCGTTCAGTCCCTGAACCGGGAGCCGAACGGAGCGAGATCGAACGACAAGGCCCTGTCTGACGGGACTTCGTGCAGACGAGGGGGAGCGGAAGCCTCCGGAAATCCATGATGCCGGAAATCTCAGTCGTGCAGGACGTCCTGCATGTTGTACACACGCCCGGGCTTGCGGGAGCTGATCCAGCGGGCGGCTCTGAGCGCGCCGTTGGCGAAGTTTTCGCGCGAGTGCGCCTGATGGGTGATTTCGATGCGCTCTCCGGGCCCCATGTAGTAGATGGTGTGCACGCCGACGACATCGCCGCCGCGCAGGGACTGGATGCCGATTTCCGCATGTCTGCGCGGCTCGCGGACGTCGAAGCGGTTGGTGTTGATGTCGGCGCGGGTAAGCCCCTTGGCTTCAAGGACAGGTTCGGCGAGAAGCAGGGCCGTGCCGCTGGGGGCGTCCTTTTTTTGGTTATGGTGGATTTCCATCATTTCCACGTCATAGGCGTCGCCGAGCATGGCGGTGAGACGGGGAAGCAGATCCATGATGACGTTGATGCCGACGCTCATGTTTGCGGAGCGGAAGATGAGACTGTCTCTGGCGAGGTCGTCGAGTTCGGCGAGATGCTGTTCGGAAAAGCCCGTGGTGCCGATGACGACGGGATTGCCGCAGGCCGCAGCGGCGCGGGAGGTGACCATGCTGGCCTCGGGCGAGGTGAAATCGATGACGACGGCCCCGGGACAGGCGGGCAAAACCGTGGAGATATCGCCGGAAACCATGACGCCGGAAGCTTTGAAGCCGGCGAGTCCGTCTATGTTTTCCGGGCGTTCGAGCACGGCGGCAAGGACAAGATCGTCCGCTTCTTCAGCGAGCCGTGCGATGGTGGATCCCATGCGGCCGGCCGCGCCCATGACGATGATGGAAAGAGGCATATGATTTCTCCGGGGATGGTAGGGATGATTTTCAAGACTCAAAGATAAAAAAATATGATGGGGAGCGCAAGGTATGAGGGTTAATTCACATTAAATCCTTCGCGTCCGCACTGGGCAGGAGAGGGCAAAGAGAAAGCCCCCCCGTGGGGCGGAGGGGCCTTGTCTGAGGCAGGATGCGGATCAGTTTTTGCTGTCTTCTACGATGCCGACGGAGATGCGGGCGATTTCCAGTTCCTCGTCGGTGGGAATGACGGCGACCTTCACGCGGGAGCCTTCCCTGCTGATGAAGTGGGGATCGCCGCGACGGACGCTGTTGAGTTCGGGATCGAGTTCGATGCCGAACTCTTCGAGATGTTCAAGGATCTTTGCACGAACGGAAGCGGCGTTTTCGCCGATGCCGCCGGCAAAGGCGATGAGGTCGACATGGCCGAGGGCGGCCATGTAGGCGCCGATGTACTTCTTCACGGAGTAGCACTGCGTGTTGAAGGTGAGGATGCAGTCGGGATCACCGGCGTTCACGCCGGCTTCGATGTCGCGGCTGTCGCTCTTGCCGCACAGGCCGAGGAAGCCGGACTTCTTGTTCATGAGGGTGTCGATTTCATCGCAGCTCAGGCCTTCGTTCTTCATGAGGAAGGGAACGATGGCGGGATCGATGTCGCCGCAGCGGGTGCCCATGACGAGGCCCTGCAGGGGGGTGAGGCCCATGCTGGTGTCGATGCACTTTCCGGCGCGCACGGCGGACACGGAGCTGCCGTTGCCGAGGTGGCAGACGATGACGTTCACTTCAGAAGGCTTTTTGCCGAGCATGGCGGCACCGGCTTTGGACACGTAGCGATGAGAGGTGCCGTGGAAGCCGTAGCGGCGGATGTGGTACTTCTTCGTCAGTTCCCTGGGCAGGGCGTAGGTGTAGGCGTAGTCGGGCATGGTGGCATGGAAGCCGGTGTCGAAGACGGCCACGTTGGGCACGCCGGGGAACAGCTTTTCCATGGCTTCGATGCCGGTGAGGTTGGCGGGATTGTGGAGCGGTCCGAGGGGAATGTAGTCGCGGATGACCTGCTTGACTTCCTCTGTGACGAGAGCTTCCTGATAGTCGGGGCCGCCCATGAGCACGCGATGACCGATGACCACGATTTCGGCCGGATCGTCGATGACGCCGCCGAGTTCGTGCTTCATGAGTACTTCGGCAACCTTGGCCATGCCTGCGGCATGCGTGTCGTACTTGCCGGGATATTCGAACTTTTCGGTTTCGCCGTTTTCATGGAAGCGCTTGTGGGTGAGCATGCTGTCCGGGGAGCCGATGCGTTCCACGAGGCCCTGGCAGAGGCGGCGTTCGGTTTCCTTTTCCAGAACCTGATACTTGAAGGAGGAGCTGCCCCCGTTGATGACAAGGATTTTTTTGACCATTATCTGAGTCCCTTTTCGGCCTGAGCCTGGATAGCGGTGATGGCGACGGTGTTGACGATGTCCGGAACGGTACAGCCGCGGGAGAGATCGTTGACGGGCTTGCGCAGACCCTGCAGCACGGGACCGATGGCCACGGCATGCGCGGAGCGCTGGACGGCCTTGTACAGGTTGTTGCCGGTGTTGATGTCGGGCACGATGAAGACGCTCGCACGGCCGGCCACGGGATCGCCGGGCATCTTGGTCTTTGCGGTGGCGGCGTCCACGGCGGCGTCATACTGGATGGGACCGGTGAGCAGCAGTTCGGGAGCCTTTTCCCTGGCAAGACGGGTGGCTTCCTTCACCTTGTCCACGGTGGGCCCCTTGCCGGAATTGCCGGTGGAATAGGAGAGCATGGCCACACGGGGTTCCAGACCGAAGGCGGCGGCGGTTTCGGCCGTGGTCACGGCGATGGTGGCGAGCTGTTCGGCATCGGGATCGAGGTTGATGGCGCAGTCGCCGTAGGTGTTCACGCGGTCCTTCAGGCAGACGAAGAAGGCACTGGACACGATGGAGGCCGTGGGCTTGGTCTTGATGAATTCAAGAGCGGGACGCACGGTGTGGGCGGTGGTATTCACGGCGCCGGAAACCATGCCGTCGGCCTTTTCCTTGTAGATCATCATGGTGCCGTAGTAGGTGCTGTCGGCCATCTTTTCGCGGGCCTGCTCGATGGTGACGCCCTTCTTGGCGCGCAGCTGGGCGTAGGTTTCCGCAAAGTCTTCAAAGTCGGGAGCCGTCACGGGATTGATGATGACGGCACCGTCCACGCTTACGGAAAGTTCCGCGGCGCGGGCATGGATCTTGTCGGCGTCGCCGAGAAGAATGATGTCGGCCACCTTGCGCTGAATGAGAATGGCGGCAGCCTTGATGAGACGGTCTTCCTCGCCTTCGGGCAGCACGATGCGCATGGGATGCTTCTGCGCCTGCTCGATGAGTCCGAATTCAAAAAGACGCGGCGTGATGTGACCGTTGCAGGCGTCGAGAATGGAAGCGAAGGCGTCGGCACTGCTGCTGACGGGGAAGGAAAAATGTGCGGCCACGGCCTTTTCGTCTTCGTCGCTCATGCCGGAGAGAAACACGCCGAGCAGTTCCACGCACTGTTCCTTCATCTGGCAGCGGAAGGCGGTGATGGTGGCGGCGGCTTCGGCGGGGGAGCAGCCTTCGCCGGAGAGGGCGAGCAGCACGGGAGCGCCCATGTTGGCGACGATGCAGGTATTGAGGGCGCTTTCGAACGCGGCGCTTCTGCCGGCGAAGTCGGTGCCTTCGCAGAGAACGAAGTCGGCGCCTGCGGAAGCTTCCTTGTAGGCGGCCAGAACGGAGTCTATCAGTTCGTTGCCTTTGCCGCTGTTGATGAGATCAAGAGCGTTGTCGAGACGGGGAACGGGACGGAAGAGGACTGGGGCCTTGGCGGAACCCTTGATGAGATCCATCAGACCGGCGACGGCTTCGGCCTTGCCGGAGTCCGCCGCAAGAGCGGTGACGAAAAGCGTGCGTGACATGGGGGCGACTCCTTAATTATATGGGGAAAATGCAGCCGGAATAATGAAAGGCCTCTGCTGGGGCAATTCGCCTCGCCAGTGTAATAGGCTGGAGAAATGAGTCAAGAGTCCGACGTCGGCGCAGGAGGTGCAAAAAGACGCGTTTTTATCATCATCTGTATGGAATATTTGGTAAAATGATTCAGGATAAAAATTGATTGAGCGCTCAATTTAAAATAGGGCATCAAAACGCGTTCTGTGTGCAGCACAGGTCGCGGAGGAGAAAATCTGGCCGGGCAGGAGGGGAGGCGACGCACTCCGGCGTTCCGGACAGGTGCGTCGCCGGAGAAAGGGTGTCATTTCAGATTGAACACGCGGCGGACCGTGTCCACGGCCTGCATGGTGTACTCGGGGTTGGCGGCTTCGTGGAAGCGGTTCTTCATGAAGGATATGGGTTCGTGATTGAAGCGCCGGACTAGAGAACTGGCCATGATTTCCAGGGCTTCGCGAGTGGCGTCGTCCACGGGACCGAGCCGGTGCAGGGTTTTGGCGATTTCCTCGTCCATGATGCGCTGACCGCGTTCCACCAGAGCCACGATGGTGGGCTGAAGGGTAAGGGAGTCGAGCCACTGATGAAAGGCGAGGGTTTCCTCGTCCACGATGGCGTGGGCGCGCACGGCCTCCTTGCGGCGTTCGGCGATGTGTTCCTCCACGACTTCCTTGAGGTCGTCGATGTCGTAGAGATAGATGTTGTCCAACGTGTTGACGGAGGGTTCGATGTCGCGGGGCATGGCGATGTCGATGAGGAACATGGGACGGTGCTTGCGCTTTCTGAGAACGTCGCGCATATCCTTTTCGTGGATGATGGCTTCGGGAGCGCCGGTGGAGCTGATGACGATGTCGGTGTCGGTGAGGTGGTCGAAGAGATGATCGAAGGGCACGGCCTCGCCGCCGAGTCTGCCGGCGAGTTCCTCGGCTCTGGCATAGGTGCGGTTGCAGACGCGGATGCGGTGCACGCCGGCCTGCTTGAGATGCAGGGCGGCCAGTTCCGCCATTTCTCCGGCACCGATGATGAGGGCATTGTGGCGGCTCATGTCGTCGAAGATCTGCTTGGCCAGTTCCACGGCGGCGTAGCTGATGGATACCGCGCTTGAGGCGACGCCCGTTTCCGAGCGTACGCGCTTGGCCACGGAAAAGGCCTTGTGCAGCAGCCTGTTGATGATGGTGCCTGCACAGTGGCTCTGGGTGGCCTTGCGGTAGGCGGCCTTGAGCTGTCCGAGAATCTGCGGTTCGCCGAGGACCAGGGAGTCCAGACTGGAGGCCACGTTGAACAGATGCCGGATGGCCTCGTCGTTCTTGTACTGATAGAGGTAGGGTTCCAGTTCTTCGACGCTGTGTCCGCGGGTTTTTGCCCAGCATTCGAGGGCGCGTCGTCTCGGCAGATCGCCCTCGCCGACCACGAGCACTTCCACGCGGTTGCAGGTGGAGAGGATGAGCGACTCGCTGATGCCGTTTCCCGTGGGGACGGCCCAGGTGTCCGGAGCGCAGAAGTTGGTGAGCGCGAATTTTTCGCGTACGTTCACCGCGGCGGTGCGGTGGTTGATGCCTATGAGGTGGATGGTGCTGTTCATGACGGTCCTGAGAAAAAAGAAGGTGTCGCGCCCGGGCGCGTTTCGAATGGAAGGGAGTGACGAGCCTCTAGAAGCCGTGCTGCGTGGATAGAACGGTGTTGACCACGAACATGGAGAACAGCGAAGCGGCGAAAATGATAATGGCCAGAATGGCGGGTTTGCGACCGCGCCAGCCGAGGGCCTGACGCTGATGGAAGAGCAGGGCGTACACGGCGAGAATGAGAAGGGAGATCCATTCCTTGAGGTCGCCGCTCAGAAAGCTGCCCCAGCTGATGCGCGCCCAGAGAAAGCCGCAGAGCACGCCGAGACTGTAGCAGGGAAATCCTATGAGCGTGGCCATGGCGTTCACCCTGTCGAGAGCGCCGAGGGCGGGCAGATCCTTGCGGAAGCCTTCGAGAGGCATTTTGCGCTTGATGGAGGATTCCTGCCAGAGAAACAGCGTTCCGGCTCCGGCGGCCACGGCCATGACGCCGACGCCCACGAAGATGGCGGCCAGATGCAGCACGAAGAGCGGGCCGGCCATGGTCATGGTTCCCGGGGTATGAGAGAAGCCCATGGCACACGCGCCGAGGAAGAAGGCCCATGGAGCCACGAAGTGCAGGACGATGTCCAGATTCTGCTTTCGGGACATGAGAAGGCCGGTGAGCGCGAGGAACCAGGAGAGCGGCAGCAGATAGAAGCCCCGGGACACGTCGCTGAAGGCACCGCCGGCAAGGCTGAGAAGGAGCCAGAGCGTATGAAGGGCAAAGCCGCCCGTGCAGATCAGGCAGGCCAGCTTTTTCACCCGTGCGGAGCGGCCGAGCACGCCCGCCAGCGAAGCGACGGTGGCCGCGGCATAGAAGGCCAGACACAGGTAGGCGGAAAGGTCAGTCCAGTTCATGGAGCATCTCCTCGGCGGAAAGGGAAAGGGAGGCGGGAAGCAGAGGACGGAGAACGGCGTCAAGTTCTTCGGCATCCCTGCGGGCGAGCGCGTCCATGAGCCGGTCGCGCATGGGACGCGCGCACAGGGCGCGGAAGATGTCGGCGTCGGCGTCGCTGCCCAGTCCGAGTGCCAGCAGGCGGGGCCGGAGTACCTTCAGAAGCAGTGCCAGACGGGCGTATCCGGCATCCAGCCATGCGGCAAGATCGCTTTTCATGGCTCGGGCCAGGGCGGGACTGCATCCGGAAGTGGAGAGCGCCAGGGTTACGGGTCCGTTCTCCACCTGTGCGGGAACGAGAAAACTTCCCTGCACGTCCTGTTCCAGCGGACCTGCCACGTTGCAGAGCACGCCCGACGCCCGGCACAGACGCGCGACGGACGAATTGACGTCGGCCGAGGGCGTGGCGGCGAAGACCAGCGTGCATCCTTCGATGTCTTCGGGACGGAACGAACGCCTTTGCAGCGTGACCGGCACGGATGGTGCGGCTGCGGCCGTTTCTCTGAGGGCGTTTTCGTCCGGATGCGGATCGACCACGAGCACGGAGGATGGCGAGCATGCCAGCAGGGAGGCGAGCTTGCGGCGGCCTACGGCGCCTGCGCCCACCACCAGACAGCGGGCATCGGCAAGACTGAGGAACAAAGGATAATAACGCATGGGCAAGGTATAGCCTTTACCGCTCCTCTCGTCCAGAGACGGATCGGGCCTTTGGAGAAGGAGAAGGGAAAAACGCTGGACTAATGTGGAAAAAAGCAGTAGGGTTCTCCGACTTGAATCTTCAACGCTGCGGTAAATCGGGCGACTAGGCGACTGTCCGCCTGCCAGGGTGGGTATGGGCGTACCCGTGGGTCCGCAAATCATCTGAGGAGTGTACCATGAAAGAAGGCATCCATCCCAAAGTTTACAAGGCCAAGCTTGTCTGCGCCTGCGGCAATGTCGTGGAAGTTCTCTCCACCAAGGGCGAAACCGTGCATGTGGAAATCTGTTCCGCCTGCCATCCTTTCTTCACCGGCAAGCAGCGCTTCGTCGATACTGCCGGCCGCATTGACCGCTTCCGCAAGAAGTACGCCAAATTCGCGAAGTAACGCTGGTTCCGGCGTCTCATAGAGCCGGGAACGAGCGGAACCTCCCCAGGCTTTTCCTGGGGAGGTTTTTGAGTTTGGAGCATCGTCTTTTCTTCCGGCATCTTTTCAGGTATGCCGGAGAAAAAGATCCGCCGCGCTTCGTCTCCGCCTGCCGCGCGTCATGGGAAGAGCGTCCGCCTTCGTGCGGACTTCCGTTTCCGGCCGTGGAAGGGCTTTTGCCGGGACGCATCTTGCGGCATGGTTCGGACGGCACGGCGTCCGTGCGGCGGAACTCCGCGGATCGGGAACAGAGGCCTGTCCGGGGCGAGCGTCCCCGCAGAGCTGCCTTGTTCCGGCTTCGGAAGACGGGAACGCCGCGGCCGCCCGGAAACGTTTTCAGGACAGGACATGAAACAGTTTCGTTCTTATCTGCGTCTCATGATGCTTGCCGGCGAGAGCTGCGCGCTGCCTCTCGTGGGCGGTCAGGCCGTCATGGAAGGCGTACTCATGCGCAACGGCGCCTCCTGCGCGCTCGCGGTGCGTCGTCCTTCCGGAAGCATTTCCGTGGAAAGCCGTCCTTGGCGTTCGAGCTGTCCCGGAGGCCTTCGTGCCAGGCGTTTTCTGAGGGGCTTTCCCATCATGGTGGAGACGCTCTCCAACGGCATACGTGCGCTGAACCGTTCGGCCGATCTTTCCATGGGCGACGACGATTCCGAGTCCATGTCGGGCGCGCAGGTGCTGTCCACGCTTCTCATGGCGCTTTTTGCCGCCGTGCTGCTTTTCGTGGCCGCGCCGCATCTGCTGGCCACGGCCGTGCAGTGGCTCGGCCTTGCCGGCGACATGAAGGGCATTTCCTTCCATCTGTGGGACGGCCTGTTCAAGTTTCTCATGTTCGTCGGCTACATTGCCGCCATATCCTTCATGCCCGACATCCGCCGCGTGTTCCAGTATCACGGCGCGGAACACAAGACCATTCACGCCTTTGAGAAGGGCGGCATGGTCACGGTGCGGACGGCCCGCGAATGTTCGCGTCTGCATCCGCGCTGCGGCACCACGTTTCTGCTTTTCGTGCTTTCCGTGGCCATCGTTCTTCATGCCGTGCTGGTTCCCCTGCTGCTTTCGGTGTGGGATCCGTCCTCGGCCGTGGTGCGCCATGCGGGCATCGTCTGTTTTAAAGTTCTGCTGATAGTGCCGGTGAGCGCACTGGCCTATGAGATCATACGCTATGCGGCGGGACTGGAGAACGGCTTCTGGGGCAGCGTGCTGCGCGCTCCGGGCCTCTTCCTCCAGCTTCTGACCACCAGAGAGCCTGACGACGATCAGCTTGAGGTCGCCGTGGCCGCGCTGCGCGCCGCTCTCGGGCCGGAAAGTCCCTTTGCCGACCGCTTCGAATCCCCTGACCCTACCGTGACGGAGTAACTATGTTTGCGAAACTGGAAAGTCTGGAAAAACGATATGAGGAACTGGAGCAGAGCCTTGCCGACCCTGCCGTGCTGTCCGATCCCGAACAGTACCGCAAGACCGCCAAGGCGCGCGCCGACGTGGAACCTGTTGTTCTCGCCTACAGGGAGTATCGCGATCTCCAGAAACAGCTTGAGGAAAACAAGGAACTCCTGAGCGACGAGGATCACGACATCCGCGAGATGGCGCAGGAGGAGATCCGGCGTATCGAAAAGGAACTGCCCGAACGCGAGCACAAGCTGCGCCTCATGCTTCTTCCTCCGGATCCCCTGGATGAGAAGAACACCGTGCTCGAAGTGCGCGCAGGCACCGGCGGCGACGAGGCCGCGCTCTTTGCCGCGGATCTTTTCCATATGTACTGCCGCTACGCCGAACTTCAGCACTGGAAGGTGGAGATCATTTCCGAAATGCCCACCGACGCCGGCGGCTACAAGGAAGTGATCGCCCTTGTTTCCGGCAAGCGCGTGTACAGTCGTCTGCGCTACGAGTCCGGCACCCATCGCGTGCAGCGCGTGCCCGCCACGGAATCACAGGGGCGCATTCATACGTCCGCCGCCACCGTGGCCGTCATGCCCGAGGCCGAAGAAGTGGACGTGAATCTCCGTCCGGAAGATCTGCGCATCGACGTGTACCGTGCCTCGGGCGCGGGCGGTCAGCACGTCAACAAGACCGAGTCGGCCGTGCGCATCACGCATATTCCCACGGGCATCGTGGTCACCTGCGAAGACGAACGCTCCCAGCACAAGAACAAGGCCCGCGCCATGAAGGTGCTTGCCTCGCGCATTCTGCAGGCGGAACAGGAAAAGCAGCATGCCACAGAAGCGGCGGAACGGCGTTCCCAGGTCGGTTCCGGAGACCGTTCCGAACGCATCCGCACCTACAATTTTCCGCAGGGCCGCGTGACCGATCATCGCATCAATCTTACCATGTATTCTCTTGACCGCTTCATGGACGGCGAAATCGAAGACATGGTGGAGGCCCTTGCCGCACAGGCTCAGGCCGACGCCCTGAAGACCGAAATGGAGTAAACAGCGGGAGGCTGGCATGAGTCAGGACTACACCGAGGGCGCGTCCGGCACCGAGTCGGGAGTCACGCTGGAGGAAGAGCTGAAGGAACCGGCCATGTTCCGGGTGGTTCTTCACAACGACAACTACACCACCATGGATTTTGTCGTCAAAATTCTGGAAGAGGTGTTTCACAAGACTCGGGAGGAGTCCGTGGCCATCATGCTTTCCGTGCATGAGAAGGGCATGGGCGTGTGCGGAGTGTATCCCAGGGAAATCGCCGAGTTCCGCGTGGCTCAGGTGACAAGCCGCGCGCAGACGGCGGGGTATCCCCTTCTCTGCACCATGGAAGAGGAATGAAACAGAACGGTCGTTCTTCGGAACGGCCGTTTTTTTTGTTCTTTTCCCCTGCGGAGAAAGAAGCGCGGCGGAATGCAGCCGTAGCTTGCAATCTCCTCTGCACGCAGGTACAATGAGGGAATGTTTCCAGAAAGAAGGGGTATTCATCAATGATGGCACGTTCTCTGATGCAGGCGCTGGCGCTCGCCGTCATGGAAATGCGCTCGCGTCGCCACGAATGTCTTACCGTGGAACATCTTCTGCTTGCCATGACGCGCGAGCAGCTCGGTCGTGTCATACTGAAGGGCTGCGGTGCCGACATTCCCGCGCTGCGCCGTCAGCTCGACGAGTATCTGTCCCGGTATCTTCCGGCCGTGGGACCGGAGCAGCCCGCTTCGGAGAGCGAGGTGCTCCAGACCGAGGCGCTGGAACGTGTGCTGGAGCGGGCCGTTTCCCACGTGCAGTCCTCAGGACGCCGGGATGCGGATGTCGGCGACGTGCTCGCCGCCATGTTCGAGGAACCGGACTGCTGGGCCGCGTTCTATCTGCGCAGGCAGGGCGTGGACCGTCTGCGCGTGCTGGAGTTCATTTCGCACGAGCTGCCGGAAATACTGCGTCAGGCGGCCCGTCGCCGCAGCAGCGAGACGACGGAAAAGCCGCAGGACGAGGCTTCCCAGGCTTCCGCGCTGGAACGCTATGCCGTGAATCTGGTGGAAAAGGCGAAGCAGGGCCGCATCGATCCTCTGGTCGGCCGCGAGAGCGAGCTGGCCCGTCTCTTCGAGGTGCTTTCCAGACGGCGCAAGAACAATCCTCTTCTGGTTGGCGAACCGGGAACGGGCAAGACGGCCATTGCCGAGGGGCTGGCCTATCGGATTGCGCAGGGAGACGTGCCGCGGGCGTTCCGTTCCATCGCCGTGTACGCTCTGGATCTCGGTGCACTTCTTGCCGGCTCCAAGTACCGCGGAGACTTCGAGGCGCGCATCAAGGACGTGGTGAGCGAACTCAGACAGAATCCCGGTTCCATTCTTTTCATCGACGAGATTCATACCATCGTGGGCGCCGGAGCCACGAGCGGCGGTTCCATGGATGCGTCCAATCTGCTCAAGCCCGTGCTTGCCGCCGGAGAGCTGCGCTGCATAGGTTCCACCACGCACGAGGAGTACCGCAACCATTTTGAGAAGGACCGCGCGCTGAGCCGCCGCTTTCAGTGCATCGACGTGCGCGAGCCTTCGCAGGAAGACTGCCTGGCCATCCTGCGGGGATTGCAGGAACGGTATGAGAAATTTCACGGCGTCCGCTATTCGAAGGGCGCCGTTCAGGCTGCCGTGGAACTTTCGGCGCGGCACGTGCAGGACAAGCTTCTGCCCGACAAGGCCATCGACGTCATGGACGAGGCAGGTGCCGCCGCCGGTCTGAAGCCGGGATTCCGACGCGGGGCAGTGGTGTCCGTACAGGACGTCGAACGGGTGGTCGCCCGCATGGCGGGCATTCCGGCCCGAAGCGTGAGCCGCGGCGAAAAGGAAAGACTGCTGACGCTGGGCGAGGATCTGCGCCGTCGCGTCTTCGGACAGGATCAGGCCGTGGACGGCATCGTGCGCGCCATACTGCGTTCCCGCGCGGGACTCAGCCGAGAGAACCGGCCTGCGGCGTCGTTCCTGTTCCACGGCCCCACGGGGGTGGGCAAGACGGAGCTGGCCAGAGCGCTGGCAGAACTGCTGGACGTGGCCTTCGTGCGCTTCGACATGAGCGAATACATGGAAAAGCACGCCGTAGCCCGTCTGATCGGTTCGCCTCCCGGCTATGTCGGCTTCGAGCAGGGCGGTCTTCTGACCGAGGCCATCCGCAGAACGCCTCATGCCGTGCTGCTGCTGGACGAGGTGGAAAAGGCCCATCCGGATATCTACAACGTGCTTCTTCAGGTCATGGACTACGCCACGCTCACCGACAATACCGGCCGCAAGGCCGATTTCCGCAACGTGGTGCTCATCATGACGACCAACGCCGGTGCACGGGAAATGGAACAGTCGCCCGTGGGCTTCTGGTCCACGAGCAGCGCGTCGGACCGCAGTGCGGGAGCCGTGGAACAGACGTTCAGCCCCGAATTCCGCAACAGGCTCGACGCCATGATTCCCTTCCGCAGCCTGAGCCGCGATCTTATGGAGCGCATCGTGGACAAGACCGTGGCCGCGCTGGCTCCGGGGCTTGCCGCGCACCGCGTGACGCTTACCCTGACCGACGCCGCGAGGAGCTGGCTTGCCGAACACGGCTTTGATCCTCGTATGGGCGCGCGCCCTCTGCAGAGGGTGGTGCGCAGCGAGGTGGAGGATCAGCTGGCGGAACTGCTGCTTTTCGGCAAGCTGGAAAAGGGCGGCACCGTGATCGCGGACGTGAAGAGTCCGGATGCTCCGCATCTGGAACTTACGGTAGGCGGTCGGTAGCGTCATGGCGGCCCCTCTTGCGTGGATGCCCGAAGGCGGGCCGCTGTGGTTTCCTCCCGTCAGCCGGGCCGTGGAGGGAGGTCTGCTCATGGCGGGCGGCGATCTTTCGCCGGAGAGACTGCTGTGCGCGTATGCGCGGGGCATTTTTCCATGGTACGGCGAGAACTCTCCCATTCTCTGGTGGTCGCCGGATCCGCGCTGCGTGCTTTTTCCGGAGAAGCTCCATGTGGGGAGCCGTCTGAGCCGGGTGCTCGGCAGCGGTCGCTTTTCGTTCAGCGTGGACGACTGTTTCGACAGGGTCATCCGGGCCTGCGCCTGTACGCCCCGCGCGGGCCAGGAGGGAACCTGGATCGTTCCGGACATGATCGCGGCCTATGAGCGTCTGCACGCGCTCGGCCATGCCCATTCCGTGGAAGTGTGGCAGGATGGGGAACTGGCGGGCGGACTGTACGGCGTTCAGCGCGGCCGGGCCTTTTTCGGTGAGTCCATGTTTCACTGGAGGTCCGACGCCTCCAAGGCCGCCGTGGTGCATCTTGTGACATGGCTCCGGCAGAGGGGCGTGGCCATGGTGGACTGTCAGCAGACCACGCCGCATATGCTGCGTCTCGGAGCCGAGGAAATTCCGCGGTCCCTGTTTCTGGAACGCCTCGCGGAATTGTGCCGGGAATGAACGGCCTTTCTTTCTTCGACATTTTCATGCAGGGAGGACATCATGAGCGATGTTGTTGAGTTCGAGCACACGCCGCAGGGCTTTATCGTACGTACGGGGCATCCGCTGCTTGGCGACATTCATGCGGACTACGCCGAAGTCGGTCCGGATCAGAGACCGGGCACGGCCCGCATCTTTCTTGTAAGTGCGGCGCTCGACTGCTTCTGCGGTACGTTGAGCGCGGCGCTTCTGGCCCGCGGCGTGCAGTACAGACGCATTGTCGGCAAGGGAAGGGCGGAAAAGAAGGAGAAGGACGGCATGTCCTTCGTGACGTCCGTGAGTCTGGACGTGCGCGTGGACGTGGACGAGGCCGATGCCGAAACGCTGGAACACTGTCTCAAAATCGTGAAGGGATGCATGATCACCCGCTCGCTCATGGAGGGCATCGAGGTGAAGGTGAACGCTTCGAGAGCCTGAAGGCGATGAAAGATGATTCGGCCTCTGCGCAATGCCGCAGGTTTTTTTTATGCCCTGCGGCCCTGTTTCGGAACGTCGCCGGAACAAAAAGGCGCCGCTGCGGGACGCGTGCAGATGTCCGTCGTTTTCCGGGAAGAGGCCCGGATGCCGTTCAAACGTCGTTTTTGTGCCGAAGAGATGCATCCCTCGGAGAAGACACTCTTCTGTCGGGCCGTACGAAAGCCTGTGCCGGGCGGAAGGAACCGATGCGGAACGGGGCAGAGAGCGCGTGCCGGTCGGAAGAAGACCAAGAAAAGTCTTGCCGATATGTTTGCCTTTTGCATTCCGATATGATATCATGGCAAACCATCGACTTGTTTTTTTAGGGTGCTGCATCATGCTGGAATGGCTCACAAGCGTCAACAATTTCGTATGGGGTCCGTGCATGCTGGTACTTCTGTTCGGTACCGGTCTGTATCTTACCGTAGGCCTGCGCTTCTTCACGATCCGCAATTTCGCAAGGGGACTGCGTCATGCCTGGGCAGGTCGGCGGCCGGACTCTGAAAAGGGTGAAATTTCTCCCTTCAACGCCCTCATGACGGCCCTTGCCGGCGACATCGGTACCGGCAATATCGTGGGCGTGGCCACGGCCATCTACATGGGCGGCCCAGGAGCGCTGTTCTGGATGTGGATGACCGCCCTCGTGGGCATGGCCACCAAGTTCAGCGAAGTGCTGCTCGCCGTGCATTTTCGTGAACGCACGCCCGGAGGCAACTGGGTGGGCGGCACCATGTTCTTCATCAAGAACGGTCTCGGCGCGCGCTGGATGTGGCTTGGAAGTGCCTTTGCCCTGTTCGGCATCGTGGCGTGCATAGGCACGGGCGCCATGGTGCAGAGCAATGCCATCGGCGGCGTGCTTGATGCGAGTTTCGGCATCGCTCCCGGGATCTCGGCGGCGGTGCTTCTGGTGCTGTCCGGCGTGGTTCTGCTCGGCGGCTTGAAGCGCATCGCGAGCGTTGCGGGCAAGCTCGTGCCCGTCATGGCACTCTGCTACACGGCCATGTCGCTTGTGGTCATCATCATGCACATCGGCGAGGTTCCCGGCATCTTCGGCATGGTGCTGCGCGAGGCATTCTCGCCCACGGCCGCGCAGGGCGGAGCCGCAGGCGCCTCCGTCATGCTGGCCATACGCATGGGCATGGCCCGCGGCATCTTTTCCAATGAGGCGGGACTCGGCACCGCGCCCATGGCCCATGCCGCGGCAAGCACCAACTCGGCCATGACTCAGGCCACCATAGGCATGCTCGACACCTTCATCGACACCATCGTGGTCTGCAGCCTGACCGCCTTTGCTCTTCTGCTCACCGGCACATGGAACGATGCCCAGCAGGGCGCGGCCATGACTTCCGCCGCCTTTGAAAGCGTGCTTCCCGGCATGGGCAGCGTCATGGTAGCGCTCTGTCTTTCCCTGTTCGCGTTCACCACGGCCATGAGCTGGTGCGTCTACGGGGAGCGCTGCGCCATCTATTTCTTCGGCGACAGGGCGCAGATGCCTTTCCGCATCGTGTACTGCATCGCCATTCCCGTGGGCATCCTTGCCAAGCTTGATCTTGTCTGGCTTCTTGCCGACACCTGCAACGCACTCATGGCCATACCGAACCTCATCGCCGTTCTTCTGCTCAGTCCGGTGCTGTTTCGTCTGGTGCGGGAGGAGGAGACGAAGTTTCGTGCCGACTGCGCCGAAGACTGACGTTTTTTTTCCGTTCGCGGCAAAGGCCCCGGTCTTTTCACAGGACCGGGGCCTTTGCCTATGCGGCTCTTCCGTGTCCGCCGCAGAGCGCGCCGAAAACGCCTCCATGAAGACGGATTCCGCGGATCTCCGGAAGAGCGTCGGATAAGGATCGTGTCGGCAATGCGCGCAAACGTGCCGAGAGCAGGCGTGAAAAACGAAAAAAGGCCCGTCGGAACGGGCCTTCTCGGATGCTTTTGGAGCGGGAGACGGGATTTGAACCCGCGACTTCAACCTTGGCAAGGTTGCACTCTACCACTGAGTTACTCCCGCGTGGTGTGAACGGATGTCTTTTATAAGAGAAGATCAGGACTGTCAACAGAAAAAAAGAACGGCAACACCATCTTCCTTGGGATGGGACATTCCTGGAGACGCGGGAAGATGCGCACCGTTCGCACCGGCAGGAAGAAGACGGTGCGTCTGTTTTTTTGAAGATGCCTGCGGCAGAGAGACAGGCGTTTGCGGCGCGGCGGAAGAAGGACGGGGAGGAGACGGGTTTTTGTTACAAATGCTGTTTTTCCATTGACAGCGGGGAAACTGTGCTGAACAATGGGAAAAAATTTCGGTACCGTCTTCATGTTCCAGCAACATCGTATTCTTGCACTGCTCTGTCTGGTCTGTTGTCTGTTCCTTCTGGCTCCGGCCTGTGCGTCGGCGGCCAATCCTCCTGATTATGAACGGGCCAAGGCGCAGCTCACCCGACTTCAGTCCAGCGGCAATGCCGGTCCCAATACCTGGCAGGCCTGTGCCGACGCCTTCCGCAAGGTGTATGACAACAATCCCAAGTGGTATCTGCGCGTGGCGGCGCTGTATCGCTGCGGCGTGGCGCTGGAAGAGAAGGCGAAGGTCTCGAAGTCGTCCGTGGATGCAAGAAATGCGGCCGTGGTGTACGAGCAGGCGGCAAGCAAGTATCCGTCGAGCGCGCTTGCCGACGACGCACTTTTTCGCGCGGCCGTGGTCTACAACGAGCTTCTGAACGATCCGAAGAAGGCGAGGGTGCATCTTGAGAACATCGCGAGACGCTATTCGAGGGCGGATCACGCGAAGATAGCCGCCGAATACCGGGAACAGATGGACAAGAAGGAGGGAAAGGCCTCCTCGTCGAAGCCGTCGTCTTCCGTCGTGCCGCCATCCGGCGCGGGACTTGCGGCGCAGCTCGGACTTTCGGTGCGCACCGTCATCATCGATCCCGGGCACGGCGGCAGGGATCCCGGCACCATGCACAACGGCGTGGTGGAAAAGGACGTCAATCTGGACATCGCCAAGAGACTGAAGACCATTCTGGAAAAGCTCGGATACAGGGTCTACATGACGAGGACCGGCAACAGTTCGGTCTCGCTGTCGGATCGCGTGAGTTTCAGCAAGAGCAAGAAGGGGGATCTTTTTGTCTCCATCCATGTGAACGCCTCGGACAACACCTCCATCAGCGGACCGGAAACCTATATTCTCGACTTTGCCCGCAGCAGTTCGGTGAGTCGGCTGGCCATGGTGGAAAATGCCGACAGCGGCCGCCTCGGAGACATGGACAAGATTCTGACCGAAATTCTCACCGGAGCGCGGACCACGGAATCACGCCGGCTGGCGGAACGGGTGCAGAAGTATATTCTCTCCGCGCTGAAGAAGGGCGGCGTCTCCGCACGCGACGGCGGCGTGAAGGGCGCTCCGTTCTTCGTGCTGGTCGGCTCTTCCATGCCGAGCATACTGGTTGAGGTCGGCTACTGCACCAACAAGACGGAAGCGTCGAGACTGAAAACAGGCAAATATCGGCAGAGCCTGGCCCAGGGCATGGCCAACGGCATCCATTACTATGCCCGCAGTCTGCTCGGCAAATAAGGGTTCGCGTCCGTTTTTTCTGGGAAAACGGCTGACCGTTCCGTACCCTTTCCATGCGTTTCGGGCGGAAACGGACCTTCATCTGTGCGGACGCAAGGGACTTGCATTGCCGCGAAGGATACGTTTCGAACGGACTTTTCCGATCGGGCCTCATGTCTTCTTCTGAAGAAGGCGGGGGTGAGAAATTTTTTGACGGTCTGCGCAGCGTGCGGACCGGCACGGCCGTCAAGGACAGGCCGGAATCGTGCTGTCCGTGACAAAGGCGCCGTCCCTATCGGACGGCGCCTTTGTCACGTCTGCGGGGCCTTCGGTTCCGGGAGTCGGAACGCCGGAAGCTCAGGCTTTTTCTTCAGCCCTGTCATCGTTTTCCTTGCCGGCGGCGCCTTCTGTCCCGGAGCGTTCGAGGGCTGCGGAAATATCCTCGTCGGAGCGCATGTGCACGTCGAGCTGCGGGAAGGATATCTCTATGCCCTCGGCGGCAAAGACGTCGTTGATCTTCATGCGTATGTCGGAAGTGATGGCGAGACCGTCGTTGTATTCCCGCACCCAGAAGCGCAGAATGAGATCGAGGGAACTTGCGCCGAAGTTGACGAAATAGGCCGTCGGTTCAGGGTAGAACAGCACCTTGGAATGATCGCGGGCGATCTTCAGCATCAGTGCGAGGCAGTGTCCGACGTCGGAGCCGTAGGCCACGCCCACGGCGATTTCCTTGCGGACACGGCGGTTGTTGTGGGTCCAGTTGGTGAAGGTGCTGTTGAGGAAGCTGGAGTTTGGAATGAAGATGATGGCGTTGTCGAAGGTTTCCACCATGGTGGAGCGGATGTTGATCTTCTTGACCACGCCGGTGACGGTGCCGACGGCGATCACGTCACCTTCGCGGATGGTCTGGCCGAAAATGACGGACAGACCGCTGGCGAAGTTCTGAACCATGTTCTGGAGACCGATACCGATGCCGACGGAGAGACCGCCGGCGATGATGGAGAGGCTGGAAAGATTGAATCCCAGAGCCTTGAGCGCGTAGAGACCGAATATCGCCCAGAGCAGGCACTTGTAGATGATCTGTATGGGGGCGAGCAGGGAGACCGAGATGCGGGAGATCTGTGCCTGCATGCCCGACATGAAGGTGTTGCCCACGGCGAGCAGGGCGCGGGTGAGGTAGAACGCGATGAAGATGCTGAGGATCTGCATGGCGTTCAGCGAGACGTTGCCGATGTTGAAGCCGAGGGTGGCCATGTGCTGGAGCAGGAAGAAGCCGCCGGGGTAGGCCAGGATCCAGAGCACTGCGGCCATGACGGCCAGCAGCAGGACGACGGGCATGATGAGGGCCATGGCCAGACTGGCCATGACGGCAATGGTGCCCTCCTTGGGCAGGTAGGACTCGATGAGATGCTCGACCTTGAAGATGGACACGCACAGCATGGTGGTCACGGTGACGGAGGTGAAGCACATGCTGATGAGGATGGACAGGCGCGAGAAGCCCAGAAGGCTGATGACGAGCGTGATCCAGAGCTGTATGGTATAGAGCCTCATGATGGCGCGGGGCAGGGGCTGCGCCGGCAGGACAAGTCTGCGGGTTTTCCACAGATCCACGGCCTGCACGATGACCCACACCACGCATATGAACAGCGGGAACGGGTCGAAGTTGAGCAGAATCATGCCTATGAGCAGCGGCGGGAACATGGGCCAGAGCGGAGAAAGACGAGATCTATCGGGATTTTCGAATTCATAGAGATCCCAGGCCAGCAGCATCTGGCCCCAGCACAGGGACATGGTGCCGAGGGTGGCGATCATCTGATACACCTTGCCGTCGTCCCATGCGGCCAGATGTATGGAAATGCCGAGCAGTATCCATACGGCGCTGTTGCGCATGACGCGGTCCACGCCGGCCTGCAGCTGTTCGGGAAGTCTTCTGCGGGCGGTGTGACGCAGAGCCAGCCCGAGAAGCAGGAAGAACATGACTGTGGTGGCCATGCGCACGAGCAGGGAGAAGAGGGCGGCCAGACTGCTGGGCAGTTCCGTGGTCACGCGAAGGGAGAAGAGCTCGCGCAGCGAGCCGAGATTATGGATGTCACGGCCCCAGGCGACCACGTCGTAGAAATGCCCGGAGGACTGGAAGTAGTAGTTGTTCCAGAGCGTGGGCATATTCTTCATGAGTTCGTCGATGCGCTCCTGCACCTGCCGGATAAGCTCAAGTGCGGGAGAGACGATGCGTTCGTATCTGGTCTGCAGACTGGTGATGTTCTTGTTGGCTTCTCTGAGACGGCTGGTCAGCTGGCTGCTTATTTCCTCGGAGTTCTGTCCGGACAGGGATTTTTCCAGCAGGGAGAGAGCCTGCTTTTCCTTTTCGAGATCGGCCTGCGTATTCTGAAGCGGCTTGATGAGCGCCTGAATGCGGTCTTTGATGCGTGAGAAGCGTTCCACGAGCACCGTAAGGTCCGAAGGCATGCTGCCGGTGGCCTGGGAGAGGGCGTCGAGCTTCTGAAATTCCTGTTCCAGCAGGGAGATGCTCTGGTTGGTGTCCGATGTCAGCGCGGAAAGACCGTCCTTCAGAGTCTGGGAATGCTCGATGATGCCGGCAAGTCTGGCATTGTGCGTGGCAAGCAGGGCGTCCCATGCCTCCTGCACGCTTTTGGCGGCTTCGGCGGCACGAGCCTCTTCTTCCTTCTTGGCCTTCTCGGCGGCTTTGGCTTCACTTTCCGCTCTGGCCTTGGCTTCGGCTTCCGCAAGTTCCTTGGCGTCGGGCGGATTGTCGGAGGTCTTGTCGCTCTGCTGTGCAGGGGCGTCGGCTTCGGCGGCGAGGGCCTGGAAGTCGTCGACGTGTGTCGTCAGGGAAAGAAGAAGCATCAGGAGAAGCGTGATGATGAGACGTGTTCTGCGCATGGCATTCTCCTCGAAGGGACGGAATGTGTCTCAGCGGGCGCTGAGGGTGAACGAAAGCATGACTCTCTGTTCCGTGTGTTCCGGAGGGGCGGAAATGACGCCCGGCGTCCGTATGGCGTTCATGACGGCCTCGTCGACTCCGGCGTTGCCGGAAGGACGGGTGATGCGACAGTCCCGGATGGTTCCGTCGGCCCACACGTCGAGTTGTACCACAGTTGTCCATGAGCCGGAAAGACCATGAGGGACAACGACATGAGGGCTTATGGCCTGGCGCAGCGTCTCGGCGTAGGTCGGCGCAGGAGCGGCCTGAGGTGCGGTGGGATCGCCTGAGCCGTAGACGACGGCGAGGGAGACCCGGCTTTCGGCGCCGAAGGGCGTGTAGGGATAGGGACCGGCGTTCTGCGCGGCGGCGCAGAGTGCGGCGTCGGCGGCGGGAGAGGGCGAGGGCTGAAGTACGGCGCAGTCGGCAAGTGTGCCGGAAGGCTCGATGCGAAGCTCGATCAGCGCACTGCCCGCGGCGCCCGCAGGCTGTCTCCATACGCGCATGATCTGACTGAGTACCTGAGAGCTGTATCCGCCGGATGTATCGGCTGCGGCGCTGAACGCGGCGCAGGACGCGGGAGATGCGGCGAGTGCGCTGATCATGGCCGCGGAGCAGGCAAGGCAGCGGCCGGGGACGCGGCGGAGGACAGGGGCGGAAAAGACACGGGAAGAGAGAAGTCTGTTCATAAAAACTCCAGAGCCGGTCCCGATCGGAGAATCGGAACCGGCGCTTGAAGAAATGAGGACGGATCGCGTCAGCGACCCAGCATCTGCTGCGAGTTGAAACTGACGACAAGATCCTGCTGCGCCGGCGTAGGCGGCGGGGGCAGCGTCTTGGTGCGTATGACGGCGTTGATGGCGGACGCGTCGAATTCCGGTCTGCCCGAGGAGCGCTCGATGCGGCAGTCGAGCACGTTGCCCTGCTTGTCGAGTTTGATGCGTACCTGCACCACCATGTTGTTGCGGGAGTAGGTGGGCATGCTCCAGTTGGGCTGTATGGCCAGAATGACCTGCGCGACGTAGACGTCGTAGATGCCGCCTCCTCCCGGCCCGTCTCCTTCTCCGCCGCCTCCTCCTACGCCGGTACGGCCCACCTGCTTTTCAAGGTCGGCCAGAGCACGGGATGCGGAGGTGCCGCTTCCCCTGCCGGACGTATTGGCTCTGGCCTGTCTGCGGACGTCGGCGAGGGCGTCGGCGAGGGCGTCTCTGCCGCTGCTGCGTTTTGGCTGCGGGGGCTGAGCCGGTTTCTTTTCCGGTTTCGGTTCGGTTTTCTTTTCGGGCACAGGTTCGGGTTTCTTTTCCTGCTTCGGCTCGGGCTTCTTCTCCGGCTCGGGTGTCGGTTTCTTTTCCGGTTCCGGCTCAGGCTTCTTTTCCGGTTTCGGTTCGGGCCTGGACTCCGGTTTCGGTTCGGGTCGGGGTTGCCGCGGAATCTGCACCGGGTCCTTCTGCGGTTCGGGCCTGGGTTCCGGCCTGGGTTCGGGGTTGGGTTCCGGCGTGGCCGCGGGAATTTCCTCGGGTTTGGGCGTCGGCGCAGGTTCGGCCTTGGGCGCGGACGCCGCTTCCGTGGACGCCACCTGTTTGCCGGTGACGGGCGGACGGGCGCCGAGCACGGGAGACGGCAGCTTTTCGCCGCCTGGTGCGCCCATCACGAGACTGACCTGATAGACGGGCCGCGTGATGTCCAGCGGGGGCCGCAGCGGCACGTACAGAATGAAGGCCAGCATTGCCAGATGGAGCAGTATGGATAAGAAAAGACTGCTTATTCGCATGGGATTCTTTATGCCGTCTAGCGGCTTTGGCGGGCGCTGCCGGCGCTGGCGTCGGTGGCGCCTTCCGTGGAGGGCATGGCAACTACGCCCAGCTTTTCAATGCCCGCTGCCTTGATGCGGCCCATGACGTCCACGACGAGACCGTAGGGTACGGTTTTGTCGGCCTGAAGGAAGAGGGAGCGATCCTTTTCCTTCACGAGGGCGACAAGGCGTTCTTCCAGTTCCTCCAGCTGCACCTCGTAGGTGTCGAGGTAGAGGGTACCGTCTTCGCGGACGGTGAGCACCAGATGTTCGGAGTCGGTCGGCAGGGTATCCACCTGCTTGGCCTGAGGCAGATCGACGTCGAGACCGGAGTCCATCATGGGGGCCGTGACCATGAAGATGATGAGCAGCACCATCATGACGTCCACGAAGGGCGTCACGTTGATTTCCGAAACAAAGCCCTTTTTTCTGGCCATGACGCAGCCCTACCTGTCGCCGCCGCGGGAACGGTGCACGTTGACTTCACGCTGGACGCGGTTCAGGAAGATGCCGGCGAAGTTGATGAGTCTCGTTTCGATGCTGTCCAGCTTGCCGAGGAACATATTGTAGGCGATGGTGGCGGGCACGGCCACGCCGAGGCCGATGGCCGTGGCGATGAGGGCTTCGGAAATGCCGGGGGCCACGGTGGCGAGAGAGGCGGTTTTCATCTGTCCGATGGCGTGGAAGGACGTCATGATGCCCCAGACCGTGCCGAACAGACCGATGAAGGGAGCGGTGTTGGCGGCCGTGGCGAGGATGGAGAGATGCTTGTGCAGCCGGTCGATTTCAAGCCCCACGCCCTGATTGAGGGCACGACGCACGGTTTCGACCACGACCTGTTCATCGGCGCCGGCTTCCTTGCCGTCGTTGAATTCGCGCACGCCGTGCTGGGCGACGGCATAGAGCGGCGAGGAGGGGTCGCCTCCGAGGCTCTGAACGGCCTGACGCAGATCGGCGGCGTCGGTGAAGCGGGAGATGCCGGCGGAGGCCTTGCGCTCGGCGGCGGAAAGCGTGATGATTTTGCCTATGATGACGGTCCAGCTGAGGATGGACAGCGCCACGAGGATGACCATGATGAGCTGGGCAACGAGACTTGCGCTGGCAAAGACGGAAAAAATGTTGTAATCCATGAGTGCTCCGAAAATATCCTGTGGATTGTCGGCGCATGATGCTGCCGACGCGGGATGGTCCGCTCTGTTCATATGCTTGAGCGGCGCCGGATGCAACGAAAAATCCGCGCCTCCCGCGGGCGGAGGGCGTGACAGAGTGCCGGCTTTTGCGCTAGAATCCGGGCCAATTCCTCAAGGAGATGTCCATGTCCTGGCGTTCTGTATGTTGCGCGGCTCTTGTCTGTATACTGTTTTTGCCTCCGTCCGTCAAAGCCGGAGAGAGGGAATATTCCATGGAAAGCGCCGTGATGAGGGCGCTTGAGAAGAATCCCGATCTGGAAAGCGCCGGTTTTTCGGTGCAGGCGGCGGAATCGGCGCGCAAGGCGGCTCGCAGTTCCTTCGGACCCGAACTCGGAGTGAACTACAGTTATTCCCGCTACAGCAAGGAACGGTCCTCGCGTTCCGAGAAGAATGCGACCACCATGACGGTACAGGCATCCCAGCCGCTGTTCACGGGATTCAATCTGCTGAACACCTATCAGAAGGCCGCCCTTGAGGTGGATCTGCAGAAGCTTGAGCTGGAATCCCAGCGCCTGACCGTGACCGCCAACGTGCAGGAAGCGTTCATTTCCTATCTGGAGGCGCTGGAGTGCATCCGCAGCACGCAGCGTTCCCTCGAGAGATCACGGGCGCAGCTCGACATGGCGAAAACGGCCTGGAACATCGGTCTGCGTCCGCGGCTCGACGTGCTGCAGGCGGAAACCGATCTTGCGCAGACCGAAGCGCTTCTCATCAGCTACGAGAACGACCGCGACGTATGGCTGACCAGACTCAATACCCTGCTTCATCTTCCGCCTTACGCCCGTACTACATTTTCCTGCGATCTCGACGTGCAGCCCTTCCGGCGGACGCTGGAAGCCTGTCTCGGTCAGGCCTTGGAACACCGGCCGGATCTGCTCATGGCCAAAAAGTCGGTGGAGATAGCCCTCAAGGATCTCGGCATCACGCAGAGCCTGTTCTGGCCGCAGCTTTCGGCCATCGTCGGCTGGTCCACCACGGGCAGTCATCTCGACGCGGCAGGCAGCCGCTACAGCCGGAAGGACTATTCGTACGGGGAAATCGGACTCTCCCTTGACTGGACGCTGTTTTCCAGCGGCCGCCGCGTGTTTCTCACCCGGCAGGCACGGCAGCAGATTTCCGCGCTTGAGTCGGCCGTGCGTTCCTCGGTGAACAATTGCGCCTACGCCGTGCGGTCGGGGCTGCTTTCCACGCAGGACGCCTATCGCGCGGTCAAGGTTTCCCAGCGGGCCGTGGCCAGCGCCCGGGAATCCTATGCCGACGCGAAGATGCGCTATGAGCTGCAGTCCGGATCCTATCTCGATCTGCTCGTCGCGCAGTCGGCACTCTCCGACGCGGAACTTGCGGAAATTTCCAATCGCGCCGACTGCCTCATCGCTCTGGCACATCTTTACGAGACCATGGGGGAGCTGCGCCCCGATCTGTCGGAACCCTCCTTTGCGAATGCGTCTGCGGAGAAGAGCGGTCGCTCCTGATTCTTCGGCATTGTCCTGAAAAGGGCGGCACGACGCGTCGTGCCGCCCTTTTCATCTTCGTATGCTTCCCTTTTGCTCCAGCCGCGGAATAAACGTCGTGCTCCGGCGGACATCGTTTCGACGCCGCACCGCTTTTGGATGCGAAGGAAAGAGCCGCCGCCTTCATGGAAGACGACGGCCCGTCATGCGTTTTTTGCAGAGTTTCTACAGCGCGGCCCTGTAGGCGTCGGCAGAAAGAAGAGCGTCTGCGGCGTCCGGGGCTTCGGGCTTCACCCGGATGAGCCAGCCCTTTTCGTAGCAGGAGGCGTTGAGCAGCGTGGGAGTGCCGTCGAGTTCGCCGTTGACGGCGGTCACTTCACCGGCCACGGGCATGAACAGCTTGTTCACGGACTTGATGGATTCCACTTCGCCGAATTCGTCACCCGCGCCGAAGCTGTCGCCTTCGGAAGGAAGATCGACATAGACCACTTCGCCGAGCTGATCCTGAGCGTAGTCGCTCACGCCGACGACGAGTTCATCGCCGTCTTTGCGGACCCAGATGTGTTCGTCGGTGTACTTGATGTCGGAAGGAAGATTAAGTTCCGCAACGGTCTTGCTCATGGGAATGCTCCTTGGATTGAGGGCGTGCGCCCCGGATATGGGAAGACGGCCGTGCCGTTCGAAACATTGTACGACTGTCGACGGAATATGTCCATAGCGGAGAGCGCTCCCCGTCCGCGGACGTCATTCGGTCATGCCTGCCGCAGCTTCCATGACGCCTTCGGCAAGCGTGGGGTGGGCATGGATGGTGCGGGCGATGTCGGAGACGGTGGCGCCCATGTGCAGGGCGAGCGCGCATTCGGCGATGAGGTCGGTGGCGTGCGCGCCGGCAAGATGCGCACCGAGCAGTTTGCCGCAGTTTCTGTCCGCCACGAGCTTGAACACGCCGGGCAGTTCACCCATGGCCTGAGCCTTGCCGAGTTCGCGGAACTGGAATGTAGAGGTGCTCACGTCAAAGCCCTGTGCTCTGGCCTGCGCTTCGGTAAGGCCCACGTCGCCGATTTCCGGAGAGCTGAAGATGCCGGAGGGAACCACGGCATAGTCGGGTTTTTCCTGCGCGCCGAAGATATTGGCCACGGCCGCATGGGCTTCGGCGGAAGCCATGTGCGCGAGCATGATGCGGGTCGGCCCGAGGATGTCGCCGATGGCGTACACGCCGGGAACGGAGGTTTCAAGATGGTCGTCGACCGTGATGTAGCCGCGCTTGTCCGTGGCGATGCCGGCTTCGGCAAGACCGAGTCCGTCGCTGTTGGCCGCACGGCCGATGGTCATGAACAGGCAGTCGGCCTCCAGAGTGACGGGCTTTTTGGCGGAGGCGGGTACGAGTTCGGGCGCGAGAAAGGGCGAGGGACCGAGTTCGGCGAACACTCTGCCGTCTTCCACTCTGGTGCTGTTCACGGTGCGGGCGAGTTCGACCTTGATGCCCTTTTTCTTGGCTTCGCGCAGCAGAAGCTTGCTCATTTCCTCATCTACGGACGGGATCGGCAGCAGACGGTTCTGACCTTCCACGATGGTGACTTCGCTGCCGAAGGTGCGGAAGATGAAGGCCAGTTCCGTGCCGACCACGCCGCCGCCCACGATGACGAGACGGGCGGGCACGTGATCGAGTTCCAGAGCCTCGTCGCTGGAGAGAATGTGCGTGCCGTCCACGGGCAGGGAAGGCAGGTTCAGCACGCTGGAGCCTGTGGCGATGATGACCCGGTCGCCCTCGATGTCCTGCACCGAACCGTCGGGCATGGAGACCTTCACGAGACCGGCGTTCATCACCTGTCCGCGTCCCATGACGACCCTGACGCCGAGCTTCGCACAGGACTTTTCAAGGCCGCCGCGCAGTGTCTCGGAGACCTTGCGCTTTCTTGCGATGACGGCAGGCATGTCCACGACGGGATCGCCCGCGCCGGCAATGCCGAATTCCGCGGCGCGCCGCACGGTTTCCAGTGCTTCCGCGGAGGATTTCAGGGTCTTGGTGGGAATGCATCCGCAGTTCAGACACGTGCCGCCCAGCCACCGGGATTCCACGAGAGTGACTTCCGCGCCGCGTTTTGCGGCATCAAAGGCGGCGGTGTAGCCGCCGGGACCTGCTCCGATGACAGTGATTCTGAGAGTCATTGGTATCCTGCCTTGAATGATGAGGATGATGGGAGGCATGTTTCGGGGAACATACCCGGAGCCGCAGGCATTCCCGTGGGGCGGAAGGACCGGAGCGTTTCCGGAGGATGCGCCCTGGCGCTTTGCGCCCGGACGCCCGTGAGGCGGTCCGGGAAGCAGACTTCCGCAGCGGCGGATCACTCGCCCTTGAGGATGTCCGTCTTGGGTAGAGCGGCGCGCACCTTGGAACGGTACGGCAGCAGATTGGAAAGAGGTTCGATGCCCCCGGCCTGTTCGGTCGTGGCCTGAATGCCGAAGGGAAGCATCATGTCTCCGCAGGCTTCGGCCACCATTCTGCCGGCCAGAGCCGCGTCGGCGGGTGAAAGCCAGGTGAGGGTGCCGTCGGCCTGGGGAATGGGTTCGAGATACAGACGGATGACGTTGTCCTTGAAGGTCCGCACAAGTGCGATGCTCTTGCCGAGATCGGCGGCGGAGGGAGCTTCTCCTCCCACAGCCGCGGGATAGACGGAGGCCGGACCGGGAATGTTCAGACGGATGCGGGTCAGACAGCCGGTGTTGATGAGTCTCTCCAGAAGGTCGGGATTGCGGCCGTCGCTGTCGAGAACCACCTGCAGACCGCCTTTGGCCAGAGCCGTGACGAGTTCCACGAAATGATCTTCCTCCCCGGCGGGAACCTTCGAGACGTTCAGACCGGAGATCCAGCCGTGCAGCATCTTGCTTTCTGTCACTGCGCCGGCGTCGCCGAGAGCTTTGCCCGATAGAAGATAGGCAATGATGACGCCCGTTCCCTGCAGCACCACGTCGCCGTCGTCGTCATGGAACATGGGAAATTCCACGCCGGTTTCGTTGCGGTGCAGAAACTTGCGGTTCGCGCGGTAGAAGCCGTTCACGACGTCCTTGTCCGCTTCGAGGTCGTAGCTGCCGTAGGCGATGCCTTTAGCGTCCATGAATTCATGCGTGATGCGGCAGCGTATGCAGTTGGGAGCCTTGTAGAGAGTGATGGCCATGTCGGAACTCCATGACGACGGTTAGAACATTCTGCGCATTCTGGATTCGGCCGGATGTCGTCCGGCAATGACAGATAGTCCGCGCGGTATTTCATCAGAAAGCGGAGGGAATGGCAACGGGACGTCCGTTGTTCTTCCGGTGTCCGTTGAAAATAAATATTCAATAGATATTCATTCTAGTGAAATACACGAAGCGTGTCAAGAATCCGCGGAGGAAAAGCAGCGGGAAACGCAGGGAACGGCGGAGAGACGAAGCGTGCGGCGGCAAAGACGAGGACATTGTCCGCGGGACGGAAAAGCCCCGGACGATACGGCCGGAACAAAGAACGCGTTCAGATTGCTCGTCTCCGGCGGAAGGCTGAGTAAAGGGACGAGCTTCAGGAAACGCCGGGGGCCGTATCCTCTCTTGACTGCGAAGCAGAGGTTTTGGCATTGATTATCGGAAATTGTTGGGATAGGCTTACGATAACTTAAAAAATCCCATTCAATGTTGAGGAATCATGTCATGGCGAAAAAAGCCGTCGAAGGCGCTGCGGCCCCTGTCAGGAAAACGAGAGCTTACCATTCTCCCCGGCGGAAGGAGCAGGCGCATGTAACGAAGTCGCGCATCGTGGCGGCGGCCATGCATCTCATGAAGGAAAAGGGATACGCCGACATGACTCTGGAAGCCATAGCCCGTGAGGCGGGCGTCGCACCGCAGACGGTGTACGCCGTGTGCGGATCGAAGAAGGGCGTGCTGGCGGCCATTCTCGAAACTACAGTGGAGGCCAAGAAATACGACAAGCTCCGCGATTCCATACCGCATATCATGACCGGCAAGGAAAGAGTGCGGGAGATAGGTCATTTCATGTCCGTGCTCATGGAGGACGCCATGCCGGTGTTCGACATCGTGCGGGGCATGAGCGTGCTTTCTCCGGAATTTGCCGAGCAGGAATATGATCAGAGCATGATGCTGCTGGAAAAGTGCCGCAAGTCCGTACACAAGATGGCCGAGGACGGCATGCTGCGTCCCGGACTTTCCGAGGAGCGTGCGGCGGAGCTGTACTGGAGCATCAGCACGCCCGGCATCCATCGCCGCCTGACCAAGATGCTCAACTGGTCCGCCGAGGAGTATGCGGCCTGGGTTTCCTATCTCATCGGAGTCTCGCTGCTGGACTGGGATTCTCCCATGCCCTTTCTTAATGAAGGGCCCCGGAAAAGCGGTCTGGCCTCTCTGAAGAGAAAAGCGGAAAAGTCCGAAGAGGACGATGCTCAAAAAGTGCAGGAAGATCGAACGGCTGTCGAAAAATTTTCGTCCGGGGACGAAACGTTGTGATCCGGGGGGAAAAGAAGAGACTTGCCTTTCCTTCCGGTCTTTGTGAATATACCCCCCTGCGTCGCTCCGTTGTCCAGTAGTTTGATGAGTCGGAACGGAGCCGACATCACAGTAGTCATCATTTCTGAATAATACGACCGTGTCATGCGGGAAGACGCCGTTCTGCCGGAACGTTTCCGTTTCGGGAGCCGGGAAAGGCGTTCATCTCTGGCCGGAGTCGTGTCGGAATTTCGGGGGAAATCATGAGTCAGAAAGATCAGAAAGCCAGTGAAATGGGTACGAAGGACGTAGGTCTGCTTCTGATAGAGTATTCCATACCCGCCATTCTGGGTATGATCGTCGTCGCCCTCAACCAGATCATCTCAAGCATCTTCATCGGTCACGGCGTAGGTCCCCTCGCGCTGGCCGCCATGGCCGTCACGTTTCCGCTGGTCAACCTGCTGATGGCCTTCTGTCAGCTTGTGGGCGTGGGCTGCGCCGCGCTGTGCTCCATCGAGCTTGGTCGCAAGGACATGGAAAAGGCCCGCAGCATGCTGGGTCATTCCGTCATGCTGGAAGTGCTGTTCGGCGTTTTGTTCGGACTTGTCTTTTGGTTCTATCTCGATCCGCTGCTTTCCTTCTTCGGCGCAAGCGGAGAGACGCTGCGTCATGCCCATGAGTTCATGCTGCCTCTGGTGGTGCTTTCGCCTCTGGGCTTTCTCATGCTCGGCTTCAACTACCTCGCCAGAGCCACGGGGTATCCCAAGACGGCCATGATCACGGCCCTGCTTTCCTCCGTGGGCATCGTCATCTTTTCGCCCATCTTCATTTTCTGGTTGGATTGGGGCATGTACGGCGCGGCATGGGCGCAGATCGCCGGTCAGTTCATGTCCGTCGTGTGGCTGGTCATCCACTTCATGCGCAAAAGCTCCCTCATCCACTTCCAGAAGGACATCTGGAAGCTGAAGATGGAGGCCATCCGCAAGATCGTGGCCATCGGCATGGCGCCCTTCCTCATCAACTTCTGCGGCTGCATCGTGGTCGTCATCATCAACCGCGCCCTGCAGGAGCACGGCGGCGATCTGGCCATCGGCGCCTTCGGCATCACGAATCGTCTGCTCATGCTCTTTGCCATGAGCGTCATCGGTCTCGGTCAGGGAATGCAGCCCATCATCGGCTTCAACTTCGGCGCCAAGAGGCCTGACCGTGTGCGTCTGGCCCTGAAGTACGGCATCATGAGCGCCACGGGCATCACCCTCGCCGGTATGCTGGGGGCCTGGTTCTTCCCTGAATTTCTGGTACGCATCTTCACCGATCACGGTCCGCTCGTCGACGTGGCCTCCAATGCCTTGCGCATCACGGGCGGTCTGTTCGTCTTCGTCGGCGCGCAGATCATCATAGGCACCTATTTCCAATCCATAGGCCAGGCCAAGATCGCAAGCATCGTCTCTTTGTGCCGTCAGATGATCTGCCTTGTGCCCGCCCTCTGCGTCATGCCGCATTTCTTCGGTCTGCAGGGCGTGTGGCTGAGCATTCCGCTGTCCGACTTCACGGGCTTCGTCGTTGCCGCGCTCTTTCTGCGTTTTGCCCTCAAGGCTGAGGACAATACCTGCATCCAAGGCGATCCGGAGTGCAAGCCCGCGCCGAAGTTCTTCCAGCCCCGGAAATTCTAGTCCGGGAGAGGCGACATGAAAAAAAGACGGGGCAATGCTCCGTCTTTTTTCATGCGTGTTCCTCTTTCCGCTTCCGCACCTCATGTGCGGGAAATCTCCTCAAAGGCCGTCAGAAGTCGTCCGGCCGCCTTCTGCGGATCGGGAGCCGAGCACAGTTCCGACACCACGGCAAGACCGTGCGCGCCGGCCCTGATCACGGCGCCGGCGTTGTCCCCGTGTATGCCGCCGATGGCCACCAGCGTGAGCGAGGAATGCTCCCTGGCCCAGCGAAGTCCTTCCAGTCCCCACGGCGTACAGGTATCCGTTTTCGTGGGCGTGGCAAAGACGGGACTGATCCCCGCGTAGTCGATGTCGAGTTCTTGCGCGGCCGCAAGTTCCTCGCGGGTATCCACGGAAAGTCCCACGATGGCGTCCGGACCCATGAGACGGCGCGCATCTTCGACAGGCATGTCGCTCTGTCCCACATGCACGCCCGCCGCGCCCGAGGCCAGAGCGATGTCGACTCTGTCGTTGATGATGACCGGGACGCCGAGAGGCTGAAGCCGGGAAACCAGTGAGCGGGCCAGCGTCAGAAATTCCCGCGTCGAGGCATCTTTTTCCCGAAGCTGCACGATGCCTGCTCCGCCGCGCACGGCGGCGAGGACCACCTCTTCCAGCGGTCTGCCGAGACAGAGTGCGCGGTCCGTGACCAGATAGACGCGGTAGTCGGCATGCTTTCTCCAGTTCGTCATGATGTTTCGCCTCGCAGAAGGGACTCAGCGGTCCAGACGGTCGACTCTCGCGGCGGCGTCCCCGGGGTCGAGCAGATAAAGAGCGTCCAGAAAAGCCGGGAGAAAGCTTCCCGGCCCCTTGGCCCCGGCCCCGGCCTTTTCGCCTGCCGAGGCCATGACGGCCATGGCTGCGGCCGCCGCCGTGAGGCGGTTTTCGCAGACCGCGGCATAGGCGCCGGTGACGGCGGAGGCGGAACAGCCCATGCCGGTGACGAGCGGCATAAGCGGTGAGCCGCCGCGGACGACGAGATCGGTGTCGCCGTCGGTGATGAGATCCTTCTCGCCGCTGACGCTGACCGTGCACCCGAAGCGCCGGGCCAGAACATGGGCGGAATCAAGCGCTTCGGCGCTGCTGTTGCGACTGTCCACGCCTTTGGTGGTCACCTTGTCGGCGGAACGTATTTCCGCGGCCAGAGCCATGATTTCCGAAGCGTTGCCGCGCAGAATGTCGGGACGCACCGTGTCCAGAAGACGCAGGGAGGCACGCGTGCGCAAAGCGGAGGCTCCGGCCCCCACGGGATCGAGCACCACGGGCTTTCCCTTCTTCTTCATGAGCGATCCGGCCAGTTCCATGCTGTCCAGCCAGACGGGATCGAGCGTGCCGATGTTGAGCACGAGGGCGGCGTCGATGGAGGTGAGATCGTCCATTTCCTCGGCGGCGTGGGCCATGAGCGGCGAGGCGTGGGCAGCCAGCAGGGCGTTGGCGGAAACTTGCATGACAACGAAGTTGGTAATGCTGTGCACGAGGGGCACGGTCTGGTACACGGCATGGATGGCGTTCAGAATCTGCTGTTTCATGAAAACTCCCGTAACGTTTGGTTCAGGCCGATGACGCCCGTTTTCAGCAGGCGTTCCAGCACGATGTCGAGAGGCAGGCCCACCACCGTGGACCAGGATCCCCTGATGCCGCTGACAAGAAAGGCTCCTCCGTCCTGAATGCCGTAGGAACCGGCCTTGTCCAGAGGGTCGCCGCTGTCGGCGTAGGCCTCCAGAACGGATCGGGGCCAGGGGGCGAAGGTGACTTCCGTCATGTCGTCGAAGCGTTCCGTATGGTCGTCCATGGCAAGACAGCAGGAGGTGACCACTTCGTGCGTGCGTCCGCAGAGACGGAAAAGCATGTCTGCGGCATCGTCCCTGTCCCTGGGTTTGCCGAGAATGGACGCGCCTTTTTCGTCGCGCAGGATGACGATGGTGTCGGCTGAGAGCACGGCGGGCCGGTCCTGCCGATGCGCGAGCGAGGCCAGCACGGAGCGGGCCTTGGATTCGGCGCAGCGTCCCGCATAGTGCCGCGGATCTTCGCCGGGAACGGGACGCGGTTCCGGACAGGAGGCGGGAAGGATCTCGAAATGCAGACCCGCGCTTTCAAGAAAGAGGCGTCTTCTCGGAGAACCGGAGGCCAGCACGAGAGGACGAAGCATGGTGAAGGCAGATGTCATGAGCGTTTTCCGTACGGATGACGATGAGCGGCGCGGCGCAGGTCCTGAAGGGAGCGTGTCCTTCGCCCCGGGCCGAAGAAACGGGAACGCGACGCCGCAGGAGGAATCCGCTCCGATTCTTAGCGTCTCCGCGGCAAAAATCAATCCCGGAAGCGGGGCGTATGCGCTCTTGGCTACTTTTCATTTATGGTGTATGATGCCCCCGTTATTTACGTCTGCATTGTGACGGCGCAGGAAAATACCAGTTTCATGGGGACATCAGACAATGAGCGAAGCTTTCGAAAGACTGAAGGAAAGGGAAAAGGCCTTTATGTGCCGGACGTACTCGCGGTATCCGCTGGGCATAGTCCGAGGCAAGGGTTCCCGGCTTTGGGATGTTGACGGCAGGGAATATGTCGACCTACTGGCCGGCATCGCCGTCATCGGTCTCGGTCACTGCAATGAGGAAATTGCGGAAGTGATGGCCCGACAGGCGCGAAAGCTGGTTCATGTGAGCAATCTTTTCTATCAGGAAGAGCAGCTCGACTATGCGGAGAAGCTGCTTTCCACAAGTCATGCGGGCAAGGTGTTCTTCTGCAATTCCGGCGCGGAAAGCAACGAAGCCGCCATCAAGATCGCCAGACGCTATCAGCGGGTGGTGAAGGGCCGCGACGCATGGGAGATCATCACGCTCTCCAACTGCTTCCACGGCCGCACGCTGGCCACGCTGGCCGCCACGGGCAAGCATACCGAAGGTTTCGAGCCCGAGGCTCCCGGCTTCGGACGGGTGCCGTGGGGTGATCTGGACGCGCTGGAAAAGGCCATCAGACCCACTACCGCGGCCGTGCTCTTTGAGGCCATTCAGGGTGAGGGCGGCATCATTCCCGTCACGCAGGAGTATGCCGACGGCATCGTCGACATCTGCCGTCGCCACGGCGTGCTCGTCATGTGCGACGAAGTGCAGGCCGGCATGGGCCGCAGCGGAAAATGGTGGGGCTTCCAGAACTTCGGTCTTGAGCCGGACGTGTTCACGAGTGCCAAGTCCATGGCCAACGGTCTCCCGCTCGGCGCCATGATGGCCACCGACGAGGTGGCACAGGGCTTCGACTACGGCAGCCACGCCACCACCTTCGGCGGCGGAGCGCTGGTCACGGCCGTGGGACTCAAGGTGCTTGAAATCATGGAACGCGATCATCTTGTGGAACGCGCAGCGGAACTCGGCGAGAGGGCGCGGGCGCGGTTCCGTGCGCTCGGCGAACGGATGCCCGGCGTGATTCGCGAGGTGCGCGGTCTGGGCCTTCTCATCGGCATCGAGCTTGAGATGTCCGATGAAAAGGCACGCAAGGTATGGCTTTCTCTCATGGAGCGGGGATTCATTTTGAATATTACCTATGGTCCCACGTTGCGCCTGCTTCCGCCTCTGACCATTGATGAGGCGGATCTTGAGGCATTCACAGAGGCGCTTGAGAAGGTGCTGCGCGAGCAGGCCTAGTGTTTCCGGCGGCATCCGCGTTCGCACGGATGCCGCCTTCCGTGCCGATCTTCCGACGCGGGACGTTTTCCGTTGGCGTCGCGTTCAGGAACATGTCCGGCTCCGCGCCGGTTTTTTCAGGGAGCTTTCATGGATTGCGTGCTGAGAAACGCCGAAGTGTACAGGCCTTCCGGCTTTGCGAAGAACGACGTGCTGGTCCGGAACGGCAGGATAGAGCGCATCTCCCCGCAGATACCTCCCGTGGAGGGCGTATCGGAATTCGATATGAGCGGCTGCTGCATCGTTCCCGGCCTCGTAGATGTCCATGTGCATTTCCGTGAGCCGGGTTTTTCATGCAAGGAGACCATGCGCACGGGGTCTCTTGCGGCGGCGCACGGAGGCTATACCACGGTGTGCTCCATGCCCAATCTGAATCCTGCGCCGGATACGGTCGAGCATCTTGAAAGACAGCTTGAGATCATCCGCCGCGACGCCGTGATCCGGGTGATTCCCTACGGAACCATCACCATGGAGGAGAAGGGCCGCAGTCTGTCGGACATGGAAGGCATGGCACCCTTTGTTGCGGGGTTTTCCGACGACGGACGCGGCGTGCAGGATGAGGGCATGATGCGCGAGGCCATGACCGAGGCCGGAAGACTGGGAAAGATCATTGCCGCCCACTGCGAGGTGAACGAGCTGCTCCGCGGCGGATACATCCACGACGGCCGGTACGCGCACGCCCACGGACACCGGGGCATCTGCTCCGAAAGCGAGTGGGGCCAGATCGCCCGGGACGTGGCCCTCGCGCGCGAAACCGGCGTGCGCTATCATGTCTGCCACATTTCCACGAAGGAAAGCGTCGACATCATACGCCGGGCCAGGGCGGAGGGCGTGGACGTCACCTGCGAGACCGGACCGCATTATCTGGTGCTCTGCGACGGCGATCTTCAGGAAGACGGACGCTTCAAGATGAATCCGCCTCTGCGCGGCGAAGAGGACAGGGCGGCGCTCATCGATGGCGTTCTGGACGGCACGGTGGGCATGATCGCCACCGACCATGCTCCGCACGAGGCCTCCGCCAAGAACAGAGGTCTTGAGAAGAGCGCCATGGGCGTGGTCGGTCTGGAAACGGCCTTTGCGGTCATGTATACCCATTTCGTGCGGAAGGGCGTGCTTTCGCTGGAGAAGCTCGTGGAGCTCATGTCGGTGCAGCCGGCGAGGCGTTTCGGCATCGGAGCCTTCCTTGAGGAAGGGCAGCCCGCCGATCTGGCGGTGTTCGATCTTTCCCGCGAGTGGGTGGTGAATCCGGAGGAATTCTTCAGCATGGGGCGCGCCACGCCCTTTGCCGGCGATACGCTTTTCGGCCGCTGCGTGCTGACGCTGGTCGGCGGCGAGGCGGCATGGAACGAAAGAGCGTGACGGACCAGGCGTTCCGTCAGGCGCCGCCGCATCCGCGTCTTCCGGCGCGCCTCGTGGCGGACGCCGTTCTCTGCAACAGAAAAACATCATGTGCGGAGCCAGCATGAAACAGGGAATATATACGATAGTCGGACATGAGCCGCTGACGAAGGATGTGTACCGCATGGTGCTCTCCGGGGACACGTCTGCCATGACCATGCCCGGACAGTTCATCGAGATCGGTCTGCCGGGCTTTTTCCTGCGCCGTCCCATTTCCGTGTGCGACTATGACGAGTCGACCATCACCATCATCTACAAGGTCGTGGGACAGGGCACGGATGTCATGTCGAAGATGCAGAAGGGCGAAACGCTGGATGCCCTGGTCGGCCTCGGACACGGCTTCGAGGTGGAGAGGAGCGGCGATGACCCGCTTCTCGTGGGCGGCGGCGTGGGCGTGCCTCCGCTGTACCATCTGGCGAAGAGGCTTCTTGCCGCGGGCAGAGAGGTGACGGTCATACTCGGCTTCAACAGGGCCGCGGAAATTTTCTATGCGGACGAGTTCGAGCGGCTCGGAGCGCGCGTCGTCGTGACCACCGTGGACGGAAGCGTGGGCGTGAAGGGCTTCGTCACCGACGCGCTTCCGGAGAAGTTCAGTCATGTGTACAGCTGCGGTCCCATGCCCATGCTGCGTGCCCTGTACGGCGCCACGCAGGGCGTAGGCGGGGAGTTCAGCCTTGAGGAGCGCATGGGATGCGGCTTCGGCGCGTGCATGGGATGCAGCATCATGACGAAGAACGGCAGCAGACGCGTGTGCAAGGACGGACCCGTGTTCGACAAGGAGGTGCTGGCATGGCAGATCTGAAAGTAACGCTCAGCGGACTGGAACTCGACAATCCGATCATCCCTGCGAGCGGCACCTTCGGCTACGGCTACGAGTTCGCCGAGCTTTACGACATCAATATTCTCGGTTCCTTTTCCTTCAAGGGAACCACGCTGGAGCCGCGCTTCGGCAATCCCACGCCCCGCATCGCGGAAACGCCTTCGGGCATGATCAACGCCGTGGGCATGCAGAATCCCGGCATCGACAGGGTGATCAGCGAGGAGCTGCCCCGCCTGAAGAAGTGCTTCCATAAAAAGGTCGTGGCCAACATCGGCGGCTTTTCCGTGGAGGAATACGCCGAATGCTGCGCCCGCATCGACAGGGAAGAGCAGGTGGGCATCATCGAGGTGAACGTGAGCTGCCCCAACGTGCACAACGGCTGCATGAGCTTCGGCACGGATCCCCTCGGCATTTCCGCCGTGACGAAGGCCGTGAAGGCCGTGACGAAGAAGCCCGTGTACGTGAAGCTCTCGCCCAACGTCACCGACATCGTGCCTCTGGCCGCGGCCGCGGCTGAGGCCGGCGCCGACGGCATAAGCCTCATCAACACGCTGCTCGGCATGCGCATCGACCTGCGCACGAAAAAGCCCGTCATCGCCAACCGTATGGGCGGATTTTCCGGCAGCGCCATTCTGCCCGTGGCGCTGCGCATGGTCTATCAGGTCTACGAGGCCGTGAAGCTTCCCATCATCGGCATGGGCGGCGTGACCTCGGCCCGCGACGTGATCGAAATGATGCTGGCGGGCGCCACGGCCGTGGAGGTCGGCGCGGCCAATCTGATCGATCCGTGGGCCTGTCCGAAGATTCTTGCCGAACTGCCCGCCGTCATGGAACAGTACGGCATAACCTCCCTCAGGGACATCATCGGAGGAGCGCACTGATGCATACGATCAACAAGGACGTCATGGTGGCCTGCGACTTCAGCAGCCGGGCCGAAGTCATGGACTTTCTCGGTCTGTTCACGCAGGAGAAGCCCTTCGTGAAGATAGGCATGGAACTCTATTATGCCGAAGGTCCCGACATCGTGCGGGCCGTCAAGGCCCGCGGCCATCGCATTTTTCTCGATCTCAAGCTGCACGACATTCCCAATACGGTGCGCAGGGCCATGGCCGTGCTGAGCGCGCTGGACGTGGACATGTGCAATGTGCACGCCGCCGGAACCGTGACCATGATGCAGGACGCCCTGAAGGGACTGACCCGTCCCGATGGCAGCCGTCCCCTGCTCATTGCGGTCACGCAGCTCACCTCCACGAGCGAGGAGAGAATGCGCGAGGATCTGCTCATCGACCGTCCTCTGGACGAGGTGGTCATGCACTACGCCTCCCGCGCCAGGTTCGCCGGTCTGGACGGCGTGGTCTGCTCCCCGCTCGAGGCCGGAAAGGTGCACGAAGCGTGCGGACGCGACTTTCTGACCGTGACTCCCGGCGTGCGCTTCGCCGACGGGGAGAAGGGCGATCAGGTGCGCGTGACCACGCCCGCCCGCGCCAGGGAACTCGGTTCCGACTTCATCGTGGTGGGACGCCCCATCACGCAGGCCGATGATCCCGTGGCGGCCTATCGCCGCTGCGTCAGCGAATTTCTCGGGTAGGCGCCGGAGGGCCGGTGTTCCGGCCCTCGCGGCGCGCCGCGCTCCGTATCCCTCCGGAGGCGGTGCGGCACGTTCCCAGCTGTCCGTGACCGCATCGCAGGCGCGGTGTTCAGAAGTCCGCCGGACAGGCGGACGGATCCATCATCTTCAAGGAGTCATCATTCATGGATTCCCGTCAGAAACGTATTGCCGGTGATCTGCTTTCCATCAGGGCGGTGTTCTTCCGTCCCGACGAGCCCTTCATCTGGGCAAGCGGCATCAAGAGTCCCGTGTACTGCGACAACCGTCTCACCCTGACCGCGCCCGAGGTGCGCAACGACGTGGAAAACGCCCTTGCCGACGTCGTGCGCGAGCAGTACCCCGACTGCGAGGTGCTCATGGGCACGAGTACCGCCGGCATCGCCCATGCGGCCATCGTGGGACACATCATGGGATTGCCCATGGGCTATGTCCGTTCCAGCGCCAAGGATCACGGCCGCGGCAATCAGATCGAGGGCCGTCTGGAACCCGGTCAGAAGGTCGTGGTCATCGAGGATCTCATCTCCACGGCCGGCAGCGTGCTTGAAGTGGTCAAGGTCCTGCGCGACGCCGGCGCCGACGTGCTCGGCGTGGCCAGCATCTTCACCTACGGCATGAAGAAGGGTCTCGATCGTCTGGCCGAGGCGGGCGTGAAGAACGTGAGCCTCACCAACTTCGACACCATCGCCGAAGTGGCTGCGGAAAGCGGCTACATCCGCAGAGAGGACGTGGCCCGTCTCATCGCCTTCCGCGACAATCCTTCCGACGAAAGCTGGATCGGAGCGTAGCATGGAAAGTCTGATCGACATCCGCGATCTTTCGACGCAGGACATCGACAAGCTCCTCGCCACGGCTCTGGACATCATTGCCGATCCCGCGAAGTACGCGCAGAAGTGCCGCGGCAAAAAGCTGGCCACGCTGTTCTTTGAACCGTCCACGCGTACCCGTCTCAGCTTCGAGGCCGCCATGTACGAGCTTGGCGGCAGCGTTCTCGGCTTCTCCGAAGCGCAGAGCTCCTCCGCCTCCAAGGGCGAGAGCGTGGCCGATACCGTGCGCGTGGTCAGCTGCTATGCCGACATCATCGCCATGCGTCATCCCAAGGAAGGCGCGCCGCTCGTGGCCGCCATGAACGCCACCGTGCCCGTGATCAACGCCGGCGACGGCGGACACAACCATCCCACGCAGACGCTTGCCGACCTGCTCACCATCTGGCGCGAGAAGGGCAGACTGAACGATCTTGTCATCGGTCTGTGCGGCGATCTCAAGTTCGGCCGCACCGTGCATTCGCTCATTGCCGCCATGTCCCGCTACGGCAACGTGAAGTTCGTGCTCATCTCGCCCGAGGAACTGCGTCTGCCCGGCTACATCCGCAAGGACGTGATGGAAAGAAACGGCATCGCCTACGAGGAGACCACCGATCTTGCGGCGGCCATGCCCGGTCTCGACGTTCTGTACATGACCCGCGTGCAGAAGGAACGCTTCTTCAACGAGGCCGATTACATCCGGCTCAAGGACAGCTACGTGCTCACGCCGGACAAGCTGAAGAACGCCGGAGAGCATATGTGCATCATGCATCCGCTGCCCCGCGTGAACGAGATCTCCGTTGCCGTGGACAGGGATCCGAGAGCCGCCTACTTCCGGCAGGTGCTGAACGGCAAATACATGCGCATGGCGCTCATCATGAAACTGCTGGGGGTGAACTAGCATGGTCATCGACGCGATTTCCAACGGCATCGTTCTTGACCACATCCGGGCGGGCCTCAGCATGGAGCTGTACCGCATTCTCAATCTGGACAAGCTCCAGTGTTCCGTGGCCGTGCTCAAGAACGTGACCAGCAGGAAGATGGGCCGCAAGGACATCATCAAGATCGACGAGATCATCGACCTGAACTTCGATGTGCTCGGCTATGTGGATCCGGGCATCACCGTGAGCATCGTGCGCGACGGAAAGCTCGACCGCAAGTTCAGCGTGGAACTTCCTGAACGCGTGGTGAACGTCATTCGCTGCAGGAATCCCCGCTGCATCAGCTCCACCGAGCAGGAACTGCCTCAGATCTTCAAGCTCACGGACAGGGAAAAGAGGGTCTATCGCTGCATCTACTGCGAAAGCAGGGCCAAAGGCGGAGACTGATCCCGGACCTGCAAGCACAAGGGCCGTTTCCTGCGCCGCAGATCTGTGCGGCATCGGAGCCGTTTCCAGAGGCGTGCCGCCGTCTGTCATGAAGAAAGGCCGGAGTCTTTTGCGTCGGGCGAAGACTCCGGCCTGCTGCGTCCGCAGGAGGCCGGATCTTGCGTCGATTCCTTGCACGCGGAAACGAGGATGCCCCGCCGTCCCGTGCGCGGCAGTCGCCTTTTCCGGTGCGCGGTATGTATTCCTGACGTTTCATCGTCTGCTTTGCTTTGTCGAAGTGACGATATATCGTCCCGCAGAACGTCTTTTCTCTTGAAAAATGTTGCAACCTCTTGACATTGTCTTTCGCTCAAGGCATTCTCGCCCATCGTTTGCATATGCACGGTTCTTCCGGTATCATGGTGTCTTGTGGAGATTGCCTGAATCATGATTGTCGATACCTTTGAACGGGGAGCTATGTATCCCCTTGGTCCTTTGTGGAACGCGCTTTTTCCCGATCTGTTGAAACTCGTGTCGCGGGGGGCGTCCCTGCCGGAAGGACGTTATCTTCTGGCGGGAGGTCCGGAAATGGGCGGCGTTGCGGCTTCCGTGGAGTGCTACGAGCCGAAGATGGAGTCCGAAGCCCGCTATGAAGGCCATGAACGCATGGCCGACATACAGACGGTGCTGGAAGGCGACGAATATCTCGACATGTTTCATCTTGCAGGCGGAGAGAAGGAAGAAATGCGTGATGCGGAGCGGGATCTCGTCTTCTATGCGGAAAAGCCCGCTTTTGCGGCACGCGTGCATCTTACGCCCGGCCTGTTTGCTCTCGTGCTTCCCGGAGAGGCGCACATGCCCTGTCTCAGGGCGTCGGGCGCAAGGGTGAGGAAGCTGGTGGTCAAGATACCGGCGAAGGCGCTGAAGACGTCTTCAGGCGGACAGACTCCTCTTGTCTGAATCCGGCCGGCGCACGATGACCGTTCTTTTCCGCACTGCGGCGCGTCGGACATGGTCCCGGACGCAGGACGGAAGGAATGCGGTGTTTTTCATGTTTCGGCGCAAGGCCATGCTTTCTGCGCCGCGGAGCAGTTCTGTGACAGACTGCTTCAGGACGGTCCCTGACCGTCCTTGAATCCGGAACGCCTGCGTGACAGGCGCTCGTTCAGCCCCATTGTTTTAAGCTCGTTTTCCGCACAGGCGTGGAAACGGGTCTTTCAGGAGCAGATTATGGATGTTTTTGATCAGGCTACGGAACTGGAAAGAATTGAACGTGAATCCGCACTCAGGCAGGCTGCCAATGTCGGCTATCAGGAAGGGCCGGAGTGGATAGACGGCAAACCCTGCTGCCGCGAATGCGGCGAACCCATTCCCGAAGCGCGACTCAAGGCCATTCCCGGCGTGGGGCTGTGCCTTGCGTGTCAGGAGGAGTGGGAGAAGGAACGCATGTAAAGAGCGCTCGACGAGACTGACGACACATTGATCCGCCGCATGTTGCGGCGGATTTTTTCGTTGCGTCTTCATGCACGGAGAAAGACGGCGTCTTCCGCTTACCGGGACATCCAGCGTTTTGCCGCACTTTCGGGCTTTTCCTCCAGGAGGGAGAGCCAGGGCACGGACACGAGCGCGTCGAAGGCGGGCAGACGAAGTCTGGCATGATGGAGAAAGAAGCGTTCATCGTCATCGGCTGCCGGACCGAAACCGGCTCCGTAGCGTCTGTCTCCCAGCAGGGGAAAGCCCAGTGCGGCGCAGTGGGCGCGTATCTGATGGCGTGCTCCCTTCAGAATGACGCAGCCGGCCAGCGTGACGCAGGGAGGAATGCGTCCCTGCCAGAAGGGTGCCTGAAGGCGCAGCCGACGGATGACGTCGGCTCCGTCCATGACGGCCAGAGGATGCACGGAGGTGTGCCTGCGGGGATCGGGATGCGGCGTCGGCTCCACGAGTACGCGGGAGCGGCTGCTGAGCCGCAGACGTTGCACGGCGAGTCTGTCGTGGAACAGGGAGCCTTCCAGTATCGCCAGATAGCGCTTTTCCGTATGACCGTCTTCCTGCGCCTGACGGTACTGTCTTTCGCCGCTTTCATCGAGCGCCGCGGCCACAAGGCCGGATGTGGGAAAGTCGAGCCTGTTCACGAGGCGGGCCTTCCGATCGAGAATGCTGGTCAGAAGGGTCTGCACGCTGATGCCCGGCTTTCCTGCCAGGGATTCGGTATGCATGCCTGCGGGCTTGTACAGTGCCGCCAGATGCGGCGTGCGTTTCACGAGACGGACTTCGTCCACGGGGAGCGCAGACCGCGTTTCTTCCCGGCAAACGGGAAGCGTTTCCGCCTCGCCGGCGGACGGTTCCGGTGCGTCGTCCGGGATGGTCACGATGTCGCCCGTGCGGACCTTGCGGGCCGGCGGCGCGGCATGACCGTTGATCGTTGCCAGCCCGAGTTCGCAGAGACGTCTGCGTCCACGCAGCCCCATGCCGGGCAGAAGACGCTCAAGAACACGATCGAGTCTTCTGTCGTTCTCTTCGGAAAAAACGGTGATGCTGCGGCTCATGCTAGTCTCCGCCGACCCAACCTTCCGGCCGGGGTTCGCCGTCATACCATATCTGCGTCATGGTCAGCCCCTGGGGAGGAGCGGTGAAGGGCGCCCTGCGCCGGTCTCTGGATGCCAGCAGGGCGGGGATGTCTTCCGGCGCGAATTTTCCCCTTCCGCAGGCGACCATGAGTCCTGTGAGATTGCGCACCATCTGTTTGAGAAAGCCGTCGGCTTCAAAGCGCACGTCGACCTGAAGGCAGCCTTCGGGAAGAGCCTGTGATTTGTTGCGCGCGGGCGTGCGCGTGATGCTGGAAAGGGTGCGTACCGTGCTCTTGTGCGGAGTGCCGGCGTTCTGCAGGGCCGCGAAGTCGTGCGTGCCCTCAAGATACGCGGCGGCCGCGTCGAAGCGGTCGAAGTCCAACGGGCCGCACGGCCACACGAAGGGATAGAGCTTCGGCGGCGTGCAGAGATGATCAAGCCACAGAGAATAGGTATAGGCCTTCCGTTTCACGCTGAAGCAGGCATCGAAGCTGTCGGGCACGATACGGGCGTCCAGCACGCGGATGTCTTTGGGAAGCAGCGTGTTCAGCGCAAGCTGCCAGCGGACGTGGACGCGGTCTTCGGGAATGTCGCAGTGCGCCACCTGCGCGTCGGCATGAACGCCGGCGTCGGTGCGTCCCGCGCCCTGCACGTGCGTGGGGCGGCCGACCACGTGGGAGACGGCCTGCGCGACGAACGCCTGTACGGTGGGCGGGTCCTCGCGGTCCTTCCATGCCTGAATCTGCCAGCCGTGATAATGGGTGCCTACATAGGCGAGCGTAAGTTTGAGACGCGGCATTACAGTTCCACCAGTTCCACTGTGCAGGGTGCTATCGGGATGCCCAGAAAAAGTTCCCCCATGCGGGTGAATCTCGGCACGTCGTCGGTCGTGAGAAAGCGTACGGAGCCGGGGCACAGCGGCATGCCCACGTCCGGACCGGCCCCCCGCGCCAGATGCTTTTCCTGCAGCAGCGCGCGGACCTTGCGCGCCGTGTTGCCGGCAGAGTCCACCAGCGTCACGCCTTCGCCGACCACATGGGAGATGGCGTTCCTGAGGAGGGGAAAGTGCGTGCAGGCCAGAACCAGCGTGTCGGGAACTTCCAGCCCCTGCTCGCGCGGATCACGGAAAATAAGATCAAGATAGTGCGCCGCCAGCGCTTCTGCCAGCGGTCCCTCCACAAGTCCGTCTTCCACCATGGACACGAACAGCGGACAGGCCAGCGCGGAAATGCGCGCCTGCGGCATCCGCCGCAGTATGGCATGCTCGTACGCTCTGCCCCGTATGGTGCCGCTTGTGGCGATGACGGCGATGTAGCCGCTTTTTGTGGCGCGGCAGGCGGCTTCGGCTCCCGGTTCCACAACGCCCACCACGTCGATGTCCGGATGAGCGGCCTGAAGCAGCGGAAGCGCCGCAGCCGTGGCCGTGTTGCACGCAATGACAAGGAGCTTTATGCCCCTCTCCACCAGCTTTGCGGCTGCTTCCAGCGCGTATCGCTGCACGGTTTCCACGCCCTTGGTCCCGTAGGGCATGCGGGCCGTGTCTCCGAGATAGAGAAAGGATTCGTTGGGCAGCTGTTCCCGCATGGCGCGCAGTACCGTCATGCCGCCCACGCCGGAATCGAAGAGTCCGATGGGCAGCTCGCGCAGGGAAGAAAGGCTGGAGGAAATGCCGTGGGTGGTGATCATGATCGCCTCGTGTCGTTGGGGTGCGGCTTGCGCTTCTTTCTGTTCCTATCGCGGGGGCAAGGCAATGGTCAATCCGGCAGAGCCGCTCCGGAACATATTTTGCGTCGGAAGCACCTTTTTATACCGTGACCGTCTTGACAAGAATACTGAACTGTAACAAAGACAGAACGAGGAATGCCGGCCATGCCGCCGGTCTCCCCAGCGGCCCTCGAGGCCGGTGATTTCTTGATGTTTGAGGGCGTGTTGCATGAGTTCCGCTTCGGTCACTCTCAGAGGTACTGTTTCTCCCCTTGAAGGCGGCCCCTGCCGCGTTGCACTTCTTGACGATAAAGAACAGGAATGGCCCATCTTCCCCCGCGGCGCCGGGGCAGATCTGGCCGAAATGGTCGGTTCTCCCGTGGAATTGCTGTGCAATGTCATGGAGGAAGGCCATAATCAGATTTATGTGCGTTCCTACAAGTTTCTCGACGAGGACGACAACGATTCCTGGCTTTGACGGAACCGGTACCGCGTCTTTCTTCCGTCCGTCTTCTCTGCCGCTTCGTCCCTTCGTGACGGCGGCGCGTCGTGCTTTCCGAAGTCTCGGCGCGGCGTCCCGCCCTGCGGAATTCGTCCGGAAAACGTGTCCGGCAGAGGTGTCGTCGTGTTGCGTCCGCTGAACCGGCACTGCGCGCAAGCGTCGCTCTGCCTCCGCGGGAACGCAGATTTCTTCCGAACCTTTGGTTTCTCCTGTTTCCGGAAAAGGCATGAAGGTCGTCCGCATCGGTAATCTTGACATCGGAAGGGGCCGTCCCTGCATCATCGTTCCCCTGACCTCCCCCACGGAGGAGGAACTGCTCGCGGAAGCCTCCGCCCTTGCCGGTATGCCCGTCGACATGGCGGAATGGCGCGTGGATATGTTCGGCGCGGAGGAACTCCCCGGTATGCGCGACGTTCTCGATATGCTGAAGCGACTGCGGGAAACGCTCTCTGTGCCTCTTCTCGCCACGTTCCGCACCGCCGATGAAGGCGGCCGCCGCGGTCTGAGCGGCGAGGAGTATGCGTCACTGTGTGCCGCGCTCTGCGAAAGCGGCCATGTCGATCTGCTGGACGTCGAAGCCTTTTCCCGTTCCGGAAGGGCAGGGGAGATCATAGAACGGGCACATGCCTGTCGCGTGCCCGTGGTGGCCAGCAATCACGACTTTCAGGCCACGCCTCCGAAGGAGGAGATCGTGCGCCGTCTTCTGTTCATGCAGAACGGGCTTGGAGCCGACATCCTTAAAATGGCGGTCATGCCCCGCAGCCGCGCCGACGTCGTCACGCTGCTCGACGCCACGCAGGAAGCCTCCGCGCTGGCGGACAGACCCGTGATCACCATGAGCATGGGATCTCTCGGCGTGATAAGCCGCGTCTGTGGACAGAGCTTCGGCAGTGCAGCCACCTTCGGCGCGGCGCACAGAGCCAGCGCGCCGGGACAGATGGACGTCTTCGCCCTCGACGCCGTGCTTCGCGCCCTCGATCATGCCGCCGGAGACTGATCCGCACTCCGCGTCGTTTCCGCACTGGGCGTGAAGGCCCGCTTCCGCACCGTACGGCACGTTCCTTTGCCTTCTTCGTCCGGGACGCTTTTTCCGTTCCGGACGCCTTTCGACGCATGAAAAGCCCTTCCGTCGTCGAGAAGGGCGTCGAAGTCGTATTTTTTTCAAAAAAGTTTCCTCCTCCCCCTAGACGGGGCGCAAAACGGAATTACCTATTGCGTGTAAGAGTTCAGCCTCAGGGCGGCTCTTCCCCAATATGTGCAATGTCTGAGGAGGAAATATAGTATGGGCAAGATTATTGGTATCGACCTTGGCACCACCAACAGCTGCGTTTATGTGATGGAAGGCAAGGAGCCCAAGTGCATCTCCAATCCCAATGGCGGCCGTACCACTCCGTCCGTCGTCGCCTTTACCGATAAGGAACGCCTGGTGGGTGAAACCGCCAAGCGTCAGGCCGTCACCAACCCCGACCGCACCATTTTCGCCGTCAAGCGTCTGATGGGCCGTCGCGCGGACTCTCCCGAAGTGCAGCACTGGATGCAGCACGCTCCCTATGCCATCGTGGCTTCCGCCAACGGTGACGCCGCCGTGCGCGTGGACGGTCATGACTACAGTCCTCAGGAAATTTCCGCGGTCATTCTCGCTCAGCTCAAGAAGGACGCTGAGGCCTATCTCGGCGAACCCGTCACTGAAGCCGTGATCACTGTGCCCGCCTACTTCAACGACGCTCAGCGTCAGGCCACCAAGGACGCAGGCAAGATCGCCGGTCTGGAAGTGAAGCGTATCATCAACGAGCCTACCGCCGCATCCCTCGCCTACGGTTTCGACCGCAAGGCCAATGAGAAGATCGCCGTGTACGACCTCGGCGGCGGCACCTTCGATATCTCCATTCTGGAAGTGGGCGACAACGTCGTGGAAGTGCGCGCCACCAACGGCGATACCTTCCTCGGCGGCGAAGACTTCGACCA
>CALUTB010000011.1 GCA_944323575.1 uncultured Mailhella sp.
TGGGAACGAGGAAAGTAGCGTTTGATACGAGCAATCTGTTCATGAGAAAGATAAAAAAGTTCCTTCATGGCATCCTCACTCTGCCGACAATAAGAACTTCTTATCCTTTTGGCAATTAATGAGTCCTGAGCCTAGGCCACATCCGCGGCGCGCTGGCCCATGTGAACATCGTGGTCTCCGTGCTTTTTGCGGGCATTTCCGGCTCCGCCGTGGCCGATACCGCCACTGTGGGCGGCATTCTCATTCCCGCCATGAAGAAGAACGGCTACGATGCCGAATTCTCCGTCGCCGTCACGGCCATATCTTCCGTCATATCACCCATCATTCCGCCCAGCATCTGCATGGTCATGTACGGAGCCCTCATTCCGGGCGTTTCCATCGCGGCGCTCTTTGCCGGCGGCATCATTCCCGGTCTGCTTCTCGCCGTAGCCATGATGGTCGTCACCGCCATCCTTTCCTCCAAGCGCAAATATCCTAAGTCCACCATCACCTATACGCCGCGTCAGGTGGTGCATGCATTGGTGAGAACCATCCCCGCCCTCATGATTCCCTTCATCATCCGCTTCGGCGTGGTGAACGGCATATTCACCCCGACCGAGTGCGCCGCCGTGGCCGTGCTCTACGCCATGGCTCTCGGCTTCTTCTACTACCGCAACTTCACCTTCCGCGACCTGTGCATCTGCATGAAGCGCTCCATGCTCACCTCCGGCGCCGTGCTCGTCATCATCGCCATGGTACAGCCCTTCGGCTGGCTGGTCGCCCTGGGCCAGATTCCGGTCGCTCTCTCCAATGCCATTCTTTCCATTTCGGAAAATCCGCACGTCATTCTCGGCGCCATCACCGTGCTGCTCCTTATTCTCGGAGCCATTATGGACGCCAACATCATCGTACTCGTATTTGCCCCCATTCTGGTTCCCATCGCCATGGAACTCGGCATCCATCCCGTACATTTCGGCGTGTTCTATTGCCTTGCCGCCATCGTGGGGCTGTCCACACCGCCGTACGGCATGTGCATATTCATCGCCGCAGCCATCGGTGAAGTACCGGTAGGCAAGGCCATGCGAGCCATTCTGCCCTTCGTCGTCAGCGTGTTCATCGTGGTTTTCATGGTCGCTTACATTCCAGAACTTACGCTCTGGATGCCGCGCACCTCGGGCCTGCTCTGATATTCCCCTGCCCCAACCCCTTCCACCGGCACGACGGCCCATTCCTCCGCCGTCGTGCCAACAGACACATTTCCGGAAGAAGGCCCGCAATACGCCGTCTCCTTCGCTTCGTTCGCCCCACGAACGGAACGTTCATCTTTGCACAGTCGTAAAGGCATCATCATGAAACTCACCGACATCGTCTACTGGGTTGGCAGCGGAGAGTTCGGACTCTCCCACTACAAAGACTGCCATGTCTATCTTCTCCACGACGGATCGCACAGCGTGCTCATCGACAGCGGCTGCGGCATAGACATCACGGAACTCAGACACAACATCGAACAGGTGACGCCGCTCTCCTCCGTCACCGACCTCTTCCTCACCCACGGGCACGGCGATCACAGCGGCGGAGCCTCCGCACTCCAGAGTTTCGCCGGATTTCGCATCCATGCCAGCGAGTCAGTCATTTCTCCACCTCCGCCCTGCCCCTCATGCGCTGAGAACAGGCGATCCAAAGGAATACTCCCATGATCAATCTCGGAATGATAGGTTTCGGCAACTTCGGCCGTCAGCTTGCCAAGGGCTTTCATGACACCGGCTTCTGCAGCATCAAGACCATCGCCGTGGGCAATCCCGCCAGACATGCCGGACAGGAAACCTTCGGTGCCGCACTCTGCGACGACTACCGTGAGCTTCTTCGCGACAACGACCTCGACGCCATCGCCGTGGCCGGTCCCCTCCAGATGCAGGCCCGGCTTGTGGAAGAGGCGCTCGCCGCCGGCAAGCATGTGTTCATGGAAAAGCCGATCGCCCCCACGCTGGAGGATGCTCTGCGCATCAAGGCCGCCGCCGACGCCTCCGACAAGATCGCCATGGTGGGATTCATCGAGAGGTTCAATCCCGCCCTGCGCAGAGTCAAGGCTCTTCTGCGCAACGATTATCTGGGCAAACTGTTCCGCCTGTCCATCAAACGAGGCTCCCGCAACTCGGACCGTACGCCCTGGATGTGGGAAGTAGGTATGTTCGTGCACATTCTCGGCCACAACATCGACATCCTGCGCTGGTTCCTGGAAGACGAAGTGGAACACGTCTTTGCGGAATCCGACTCCTATATGCGACGCAAGAGCGGTGAAGACGACAACATCTGCGCCATCCTGCGCTTCCGCAACGGTGCGCTCGGCGTGATGGAGGACTCCTGGACGCTTTCTCCCAGCATGCCCATGGAAGAAAACGATACCCGCATGGACCTTATCGGCGACAAGGGCAATCTCAGCTTCAACGGCCTGAACCAGATGCTCTCCCTCTACAACACGAACGGCGTGTTCTATCCCGGCCTTCTGCGCTGGCCCGGCGGACTCACCGAGGAAAGCGGCCTGGAATCCTACGCACTCAAGGACGAATGCCTGCACTTCATCCGCTGCGTGGAGAATCCCGGCACGGCTCCCATCTCCACGGTGGACAGTGCACTGGAAAACCTGCGCGTGGCCCTGGCCTGCCGTCTTTCCGCCAAAGAAGGCCGCATCGTCCATCTTTCGGAAATCCGCTGAGGTTCGTCATGTTCGAAATCCATCATGTAGGCATCGTGGTCTCCAATCTGGAGGAAAGCGTCGGCTTCTATTGCCGCAATCTCGGCTTCCGCGTGGTCGCAAGGGACACCAATCCCGTCAAGAAGGCCAGAGCAGCCATGATCGACAACGGCAGCTTCATGATCGAACTTATCGAGTACGCCGAACACCTTTATGACGACATCCCCATCAACCACGTCGCCTACCGCGTCGACGACGTGGAAAGCGCCGCCGGAAAGCTTCGCGCGCAGGGATACGAATTTATGGATGAAACACCGCGCATCATCTTCCAGGGCCGCAGCAGAATCATGTTCCTGTTCGGTCCCGATCGTGAACGCATAGAACTGCATCAGGTCCTTGAGGAACTGAATGCCGCAAACGAGGTTCAGCATGAAAACCATTGTTAAAGTGAAGGCCGCCATTCCCCAGCCGGGCAACGGCCAGGTTATGGAACACGCCGCCATTGTTCTTCATGATGACCGCATCATCGACCTTCTCTCGTGGGAAGAGGCCGACGCGGCCTATCCCGACGCCAACGTTGATCTTCGTCCCGATGCTTGGGCTCTGCCCGGCTTCATCGACGCCCACGTCCATCTGAGCTTCAGCTGCCGGAACGATCCCTATCTCGACATGCTGCAGGAAATGAACAGCGAGCCGCTCATGATGCTGCGTCTCGTGCGCAACGCACAGGCCTCCATTCTGGCGGGCGTCACCACCGTGCGCGACTGCGGCGCCGCCACCGACGGCATCTTTCAGCTGCGTGATGCCATCCGTGAAGGCACCATGCGCGGCAGCAGCATCGTCGCCAGCGGCAGACCCTTCACCGTCACGGGCGGCCACTGCTGGTATCTGAACAGAGAGGTGGAAGGCGAGGAAAACGTGCGCAGAGAAGCACGGCAGACCATCAAGGACGGCGCCGACTTCCTGAAGATGATGATCTCCGGCGGCAACATGACGCCGAACTCCGGCTCCGGCGTGCTCCAGTACCATCAGGCCGAAGTGGACGCTTTCGCCTCGGAAGCCCGCATGCGCGGCAAGATGACCTCCGTGCACGTGCACAGCACCGACTCCATCCGCATCGCCGTCAGGGCCGGCGTGTCCACGGTGGAACACTGCAGCTTCCGCGGCACGGACGGCACCATCGACTATGACGCCGCCATTGTGGATGACATGGCGAAGAAAGGCATCATTCTCTGCCCTGCCTTCAGTGCCTCCTACCGCACGCCCGTGACGAACTTCCCCGTGGAGCAGCAGGAATTCTGGCGCGTCTTCCGCAAGGAGCGCATGGACGTAACCGCCCGCATCATCGATCAGGGAGTACGCTTCGCCCTCGGCACGGACGCCGGCTGCCATCTCACCGAATTCAGCGACTATGCCCTCTGCTTCGGCATTCTCAAGGAATATCTCGACATGTCCAACAAGGCCATTCTCGACTGCGCCACCGGCGTTGCCGCCGCCTGCTGCGGTCTGGAAAAGGAAATCGGCAGCCTTGAGCGCGGCAAACGCGCCGACATTACGCTTCTCGGCGGCAATCCGCTGGACGACCTTGCCTTCGGCAGCGACGTCCGGGCCGTGTACCAGTACGGACGCCTCGTCGTCGACGACGGCAAGATCACTCCCGTCACCGCAATATAAAACCCGATGCTGCCGGCGGCCCGGTCTCCGGCAGCATCCTTTTCGTTGTTCCGATCTTTGGAGAATGTTCCCATGCTGTTCGACAGAGAAAAATTCAATCTCGACATTCCGGCCATCGCCCGTTTCGACTTTCTGAACACGGCGGATCAGGGGCCCAAGCTGGCATGCGTCCACTACGCCGTGCAGGAACTGGAAAACGACGTCTTCTACAACAGCCCCAGCCGTGCCGACGTCTACGACAGACTGCACGCCGCCACCGAGGAATCACGCCGCCGTCTGGCCAACTTCTTCCGTACGACCGTTGCGCAGACCGCCTTTGTCCGCGGCATTGCCGACGGCCTCAATCTGCTTCTGCCCCATTTTGCCCTCGGCCCCGGCGACGAGGTCGTCACCACGGATCAGGAAAATCCCGCCGTGCTGCTTCCGCTGCTCGAAGGCGCCCGTCGTCTGGGATACACCGTACGCTACGTGAAGGTGGGCAAAACCATGCAGGAAGCCCTCGACAACATGGAACAGACCTGCAACGAACACACGCGGCTTGCCGTCATGAGCCATGTAAGTCACATCGCCGGCTTCTGCCAGCCGGTCAGAGAAATCTCCGAAATCGTGCACAGACACGGCGGACGCATCATCTGGGACGGAGCACAGTCGGCCGGACAGATTCCCGTGGACTTCCCGTCCCTCGGCTGCGACGTCTACATCGCAGCCGGCTACAAATGGATGCTCGGTCTGCACGGCACCGCCGTCATGCTGCTCGATGAGGAATTTCTGCACAGCGTGCGGCCGCAGGCCATAGGCGTAGGTTCTGAAACCGCCTTCAGCTACACCGACTATTCCTACACCATCAGAAGCGACGCCAGAAAGTTCGAGTACGGCTCCCGCCAGCTTCCTCCCTTTGCAGCCCTCGGCAACGCCGCCGTCTATCTCGATCTGCTCGGCGTGGAAAACATCATGAAACGCAATCGCGCACTTCAGGCCTCGCTCATGGAAAATCTCGCCGAACTGCCCGACATCGTGCGCCTCTCTCCCGAAGAGGAACAGGTCTCCTCCGGCATCGTGGGCTTCACCTTCCCCGGTCTCGATGCAGACGATCTGGTGAAGTTCGCCTGGCAGCGCAGCATCCTCATCAAGACCCGCAATCTCGCCGCCGGAATGCCCAGCCGCAAGAGCATCCGCGTCTCCCTGCACTTCTTCAACACGAATGACGAAATTCTACGCCTCATGGACTGCCTGCGCGCCTACAGAGGACTCGCCTGATGTCCCGCCGTCCCCGCATAGCCGTCACGGGAGAATGCATGGTCGAACTGCTGCCCGTGAACGGTCCGGAAAAAGGGCTGTACCGGCAGAGTTTCAGCGGCGACACCCTCAATGCGGCCGTGTATCTCTCAAGACTCGGCGGGCTGGACGTATCCTATCTCTCCGCCGTGGGGACGGATCCTCTGAGCGATGCCATGCTCTCCTTCTGGGCCGGAGAAAGCATCGACGTTTCCCTGACCCGGAAACTGCCGGACGCCGTTCCCGACCTGTACATGATACAGCTTGACGAACACGGCGAACGCTCCTTCCGGTACTGGCGCTCCGCCTCCGCCGCCCGCTCCTGCTATTCGGGAGCGGGGGCGGACGTGCTTCTCGAACGACTCGCCACCTTCGACGTCGTCTATCTGAGCGGCATCAGCCTGGCCGTCTTTCTGGAAGACGGCAGGGAACGTCTTCTGCGACGTCTGGAAGAGCTTGCCGGACGCGTCTGCATCTGCTTCGACGCCAACTTCCGTCCTCACCTGTGGGGATCCGACGTCAGGGAAGCGGCAGACCTGGCGAAAGTCTGGTACCGCCGCATGCTCCCGATCTGCTCCATGATCTTCCTCTCTCCTGAGGAAACGGAAGCCTTCGGCATCGGAAGCGGCCTCGCTCCTGAAAAAAACGGCACGGAGCTTTTCCGTGCCATGCGTTCCGACGCGGAACTCATCATGAAGGACGGGCCGAATCCCTGTCTGATTCTGAGCAGCCATGCCACGCTGCACGTTCCGCCCAGCCCTGTACAGAAGGTCGTCGACACCACGGCCGCCGGAGACTCCTTCGCCGCAGCCTATGTGCACGCCCGTCTGCTCGGTCTGCCCCCGGAAGAGGCCGCGAAACAAGGTCATGTTCTGGCGGCGGCCGTCATCGGCGAGCCGGGCGCCGTCATTCCCTCCAACCGTATGCCTGCGGAGCTGATATATGCATGAATTCAGAGAACTGTGCCGGGAGCAGCGGGTCATTCCCGTGCTCTCGCTCAATGATGACGAAAACTCCCTGCAGATCTGCCGCGCCCTTGTCAGAGGAGGACTGCGTCTTCTTGAAATCACCCTGCGTACCCCGACGGCCTGGTCCGTGGCGGAACGTGTGAAGAATGAAGTGCCGGACAGCCTCGTGGGCATAGGCACCGTACTCTCGACCGCCGACATGGAAAAGGCCGTGAAGCTCGGCTTCCGTTTTACGGTCAGCCCAGGTATGACGCCGTCGCTGCTCGCCTGCAGGAAGGAAACCGGCATTGATTATCTGCCCGGCGTCGCCACGGCCTCCGAAATCATGACGGCAAGGGAGAACGGTCTGAATTTCCTGAAATTCTTTCCTGCAGAGCAGAACGGCGGCACGGCGCGTCTGAAGGCCTACGCCTCGCCGTTCTCCGACGTGACCTTCTGTCCCACCGGCGGAATCAATGCGGAAAACGTGCGCTCCTATCTCTCGCTGCCCAACGTCTGCTGTGCCGGCGGAACCTGGGTCATCAGCAGGGAGGACGTCGCCGCCGGACGCTGGAATGCCATAACAGCCCGGGCAGAGCGGTGCCATACCCTGTAGCCGGAACCTTCTTTCACAGGAAACACATCTTTCCGTTTCATAAGACCCGTCTTTCTCTTTTCTTCCCAATACGTCTTCTTCTACCTTGCGGGAAGGACGATCTTTCGTCCTTCCCTCTCTTTTAATGACAGCAAGTGCTGTAATATATACTTTTATGCATTAAAAGACTTATATCATCAATTGTTTAAAATAATTATCAAAATATATATTTATTTAAAATATAAAATATCCACCACTTCGCATTAATAATGCTTATATAAACATATAATAGCATTTATCGTATTTTAACATAATGATCTTCATAAACTATCTCCACCCATCTCACCGCTTTTCATCCAATATCAGGTCATAAAATAAAAACGTAAGCCAAGTCATGCACTTGCGCCGTTTTTATTCCCCATGATTTCCGCACGAAAATTACACAACATTTTTCTTCTTTTTTTGAGAAAAAAAGAACTACTCGGCAAAGTGCTCGCTTTTACCCAAAAATGCCTTGCGTTACTTGTGGTTTTACCATTATCCTAGTTCCGTAAAATTTATATGTGCACTTTCCGACTTTTATAACCCTTCGGGGAGGGGATGTCATGATCAGTCCGAATTTAATCAAAGACCTGAGTGCTCTGCTCGGTGCCGAAAACGTCTTTACCGGCGAAGCAGACCGGCAGTGCTACTCCTACGACAGCGCCGTGCTGCCTCCCAAGGTGCCGGCATTGGTACTTCGTCCAACGCAGACGGAGCAGATAGGGGAAGTCATCCGTCTGTGCTATGAGGCGGGACTTGCCATCACCGTCCGCGGCGCCGGGTCCAACCTTTCCGGCGGTACCGTGCCTGACACTGTGGACAGCGCAGTCATTCTCACCAACAGCCTGCAGAAGATCCTGGAAATCAACACCGAAGATCTGTATGCCGTGGTTCAGCCCGGCGTTGTCACCGCCCAGTTCGCCGCCGCCGTGGAAGCCGAGGGTCTGTTCTATCCGCCCGATCCCGGCTCCATGTCCGTGTCCACGCTGGCCGGCAACATCGCCGAGAACGCCGGAGGTCTGCGCGGCCTCAAATACGGCGTGACCAAGGACTATGTCATGGGTCTGGAATTCTATGACTATGAAGGCAATCTGGTGAAGACCGGCTCCCGCACCGTAAAGTGCGTGACCGGCTTCAATCTTGCCGGACTCATGGTCGGTTCCGAAGGCACCATGGGCGTCATCAGCAAGGCCATTCTCAAGCTGGTGCCGCCGCCCCGCGCCTCCCGTGCCATTACCGCCGAATTTGCTGACGTGCAGGATGCCGCCGACGCCGTTGCCGCCATGATTGCCGCCCATGTCGTGCCCTGCACGCTGGAACTGCTCGATCAGGCCACGCTGAAGTATGTCGAGGCCGACCAGAAGATCGGTCTGCCCGTGGACGCCGCCGCCATGCTGCTCATTGAAGTGGACGGTCATCCCGGTCAGGTGGCCGACGAGGCCGCCATCGTGGAAGAGGTACTCAAAAAGTGCAACGCCACCGGCATTCACATTCCCAAGGACGCAGATGAAAAGAACAAGCTCTGGGCCGCCCGCCGCAACGCCCTGCCCGCGCTTGCCCGCGCCCGTCCCACCTGCGTGCTGGAAGACGCCACCGTGCCCCGCTCCAAGATTCCTGCCATGATCAAGAATCTCAATGATATCGCTGCAAAGTACAAGCTCGACATGGGTACCTTCGGCCATGCGGGCGACGGCAACCTGCATCCCACCATTCTGTGCGACAAGCGCGACAAGGAGGAATTCTCCCGCGTGGAAGCCGCTGTCGACGAGATCTTCGACGTCGCCCTCAAGCTGGGCGGCACCCTTTCCGGCGAACACGGCATCGGCACGGCCAAGGCCAAGTGGATGGAAAAGGAAACCAGCAGGGGCACTATCCTCTTCTCCCAGCGCATGCGCCGCGCTATTGATCCCAAGGGTCTGTTCAACGCCTGCAAGATCACGGGGATATAGCCATGAGCGACATATCCCGCCTTGCAAGAATACTGATGAAACTGGACGACAAGCTGGCCGACTGCATGCGCTGCGGTCTGTGTCAGGCGGTCTGTCCGGTATTCGGCGTCACCCATAAGGAAGCCGACGTGAGCCGCGGCAAGCTGGCGCTTCTCGACAATCTTGCCCACAAGATGATCGAGGATGCCGACGCCGTGGAGGAAAAGCTGAACCGCTGCCTGCTGTGCGGCTCCTGTCAGGCCAACTGCCCGTCCGGTGTCTCCATTCTGGAAATCTTCATGGAAGCCCGTCAGGCACTTGCGGAATACCGCGGTCTGAACCCCGTCAAGAAGCTGGTGTTCCGCGAACTCCTCACCCATCCCCAGCTGTTCAGCGCCATGATGCGCACGGCCGCCCCCTTCCAAGGCATCGTCATGCGCCGGCGGGGAGCGAAGACCTACGACATGCCTCTGCTTCGCAAGCTCATAGGCTCGCGCCATATCGCCAAGCTTCCGGCCAAGTCCCTCCATGCCAAATACGGAGAGCTGCATACCGAAGGTCAGATAGGCATCAAGGTGCTTTTCTTCGCCGGATGCATGGCCGACAAATACTATACACATCTCGGCGAAGCGTGCCTCAAGGTGCTCCGTCATCACGGCGTGGGCGTGGCCATGCCTTCGGATCTGACCTGCTGCGGTCTCCCCGCTCTGGCGTCCGGCGACCGCAGGGGCTTCGTGCTGGAAACGCAGAAGAACCTCGACGTCATCGGCCGTGAACTTATCGGAGGCGGCATCAACTACATCCTCACCCCCTGCGGTTCCTGTACCGCCACGCTGAAGGAATGGTGGCCGTATTTTGCTGCGGAGTTCTCGCCCGAAGATCAGAAGACCATCACCGCCGTCGCCGAACGCGTCATGGACATCAACGCGTTCCTGATCGACGTGCTTCACGTGGACACCATGGCTCCCGGCGAACGCCATGCCGGACCGGTCACCCGCGTGACCTTCCATGACTCCTGTCATCTCAAAAAGAGCGTCGGAGTATCCGAACAGCCCCGCAAGCTCATCCGCATGAATCCCGACTATGAGCTGGTCGAGATGGCGGAGGCCGACCGGTGCTGCGGCTGCGGAGGCAGCTTCACGCTGTTCCACTACGATCTTTCCAAGGATATCGGTCAGCGCAAGCGCGACAACATCGTCCGTACCGGAGCCGGAGCCGTCGCCACCGGCTGCCCGGCCTGCATGCTCCAGCTCTCCGACATGCTCTCGCAGAACAAGGATGAGGTGCAGGTCAAGCATCCCATCGAAATCTACGCAGAAACCCTGCCCGACTGACATGATCGGAAAGGACGATCCCCTGCCGGACCGTCCTTTCCGTCCTTACCGCACATTCAGGCGGAACAATGCCCAAGGAGCAACAATGACTCAGGATCAACTTGTTGAAGTGGTGAAAGCCAAGGCGCCCACCGTTCCGGTCACCCTCTATGAGGCCGGAGACTTTGCGGATGCCATGCAGTACGCCGTGGACGTGACCGAAAAGAAACGTCACTGCGAAATGCTTCTGCCGAAGGAAGGCGAGCAGTACGGCCCGCCCAGCGAAAACGGCTTCCCCACCCTTCTTGACCGCTTCATCGCAGCCCCCGGCCTTTCCGACGATGAATTCGCCGTTCTGGAAGAAAAGGCTGCCGGCACCGACATCACCCTGCTGCGCTCCGCTCTGCGCGACCATATGGGAGGTTTTGATACCAGCATTACCTGGGCGGACGGTCTCGTAGCCGACACCGTAACGTGCGTGGTCAATTCCAACAGCGAAGAAGTGCGTCTCGGCACCATGGTGGCGGAAATCTCCATCATGCTGGTACGCAAGTCCACGCTGCTGAACAAGCTGGAAGACGCCAACGACCTTCTGCTCGACCTCGCCAGCCGCGGCGGGGCGTCCTACACGGCCTTCATCACAGGCCCCAGTCGTACGGCTGATATCGAACGTGTGGGCGCCCTCGGCGTGCACGGTCCCCTCGAACTTCATATCGTGCTGCTGGAGGACTAAGACATGGCTGACGCCAAGAACATGAAGGAATATCACGGTCAGATTCAGGAAGCGCTGGACGACAAGTTCCTCCGCGCCACGCTGGACAAGTTCGCCGTCGAGTACAAAGCCAACCGTACCCGCATCTTCGACGGCATGGACGTGGACGGACTCATCAAGGAAGTGGCCGACATCAAGGACAACGCCGCTCAGCACATGATGGAACTGTTCGCGCAGTTCAAGGCCGAAGCCGAAAAACGCGGCGTGCACGTACACCTCGCCTCCACCGGCGCCGAAGCCAACCGCATCATTGCCAAGATCGCCAAGGAGAACAACTGCCACAACGTCATCAAGTCCAAGTCGATGACGGCGGAAGAAATCCATCTGAACGACGCTCTGGAGAAAGAAGGACTCCGCGTCGTGGAATCCGACCTCGGCGAATGGATCATCCAGCTGCGTCATGAAGGACCTTCCCACATGGTCATGCCCGCCATTCATCTGTCCCGGTATCAGGTCGCCGACCTGTTCACCGAGGTGACACACGTGCAGCAGGACCGGGAAGACATCCAGAAGCTCGTGAAGGTGGCGCGCAAGGAACTGCGCAGCGAATACGTGAATGCCGACATGGGCATTTCCGGCGCCAACTTCGCCGTGGCCGAAGCCGGTCTCATCGGTACTGTGACCAATGAAGGCAACCTGCGTCTCGTGACCACCCTTCCCCGCGTGCACGTCGTGCTCGCCGGTCTTGAAAAGCTCATCCCCACCGTGGCAGACGCTCTTAAAGTACTGCAGGTGCTGCCCAGAAATGCCACCGCTCAGGCCATCACCTCCTACGTCACCTGGATCGCCGGGGCCAATGAATGCGCCGCCGGTCCTGATGGCCGCAAGGAAATGCACATCGTTTTCCTCGACAACGGCCGTCTCAAGATCGCCCGGGATCCGGCGTTCAAGGACATCCTGCGCTGCGTGCGCTGCGGCGCCTGCGCCAACGTCTGTCCCGTGTATCGTCTCATCGGCGGTCACAAGATGGGCTATGTGTACATCGGCGCCGTGGGTCTCGCCCTTACCTATCTGTATCACGGTGCGGACAAGGCCCGCGCGCTGGTACAGAACTGCATAGGCTGCGAATCCTGCAAGAACGTATGCTCAGCAGGCATCGATCTGCCCCGCATCACCATGGAAATCCGCTCCCGCCTCGTCAAGGCCGAAGGCAACAACCCCGCCGGTTCCGTGATGAGCATGGTGATGAAGGATCGCGACCGCTTCCACAGCCTGCTCAAGTTCATCAAGTTCTCTCAGAAGCCCCTCACCGTGAAGGGCGGACGCTTCATCCGTCATCTGCCCGCCGTGCTCATGGGCGGCGATCAGAGCTTCCGTCAGCTGCCGGCTCTGGCTCCCAAGTCCTTCCGGCAGCTCTTCAACAAAGTGGTGAACAATCCGGCTCAGCCGAAGTTCCGCGTCGCTCTCTTCTCCGGCTGCGCGCAGGACTTCATCTATCCCGAACAGCTCGTTGCTGCCGTGCGTCTGCTCAACAGACACGGTGTGCACGTGGAGTTCCCCCTCAAGCAGACCTGTTGTGGTCTGCCTCTGGAAATGATGGGACAGCGTGAAACCAGTCTCCAGGTCAGCTCACAGAACGTGAACGCCTTCGAACCCGGCAAGTACGACGCCATCATCACTCTGTGCGCCTCCTGCGCCGGTCACCTCAAGCACGCCTATCCCGATCTGCTGAAGGATACGCCGGATCACTACCGGACGGACATCTTCGCCTCCAAGGTCATGGACTTCACCTCCTTCGTCTACAACAAGCTCGGCCTGCGTGCCGAAGACTTCGTCAAGTCCGATGAAAAGGTGACCTACCATTCGCCCTGCCATATGCGCAACATGGGCATCACCGAGGAGCCCCGCGCGCTCCTGAACATGGTCGCCTACTATGTGCCCGCTGCAGAAGAAGACACCTGCTGCGGCTTCGGCGGAACATTCTCCGTGAAGTTCCCCGAACTGTCCGCCGAAATCGGCAAAAAGAAGCTCAAGAACAGCGAAGACACCGGCGCATCCCTCGTGGTGACCGACTGCCCCGGCTGCGTCATGCAGATTCGCGGCGTGGCTACGGCCAATGATTCTCCCATCAGGGTCGAGCACATTTCCGAACTGCTCGCCCGTCACATGAAATAATCTGCTCTCCGCAGGAACCCGACTTTGAACGGGTTCCTGCGGAGACGTCTGGAGTCCGGAAAAAAGCTTTACAAGCGCCGGACAAGAAAAATCTCATCGCTCCGTGCGACACTGTGCGAACGGAACTGAATTTCTTCCCCGCATCGGGAAAACTCCCCCCGTTTCCCCGACTCGAAAAATGCCTGACAAGGTACAGCCATCCGCTTTTCCTGCATTATCCCGTTTACCTTCTTACAAATAGAGGAGAGCACTATGAACATTGAACTGCTGGCACTGTTCGCCGTCGCGCCACTTCTTGTAGCGCTGGTTCTCATGGTCGGCCTGCGCTGGTCTTCCATGCGCGCCATGCCCCTGGCATGGGCGACAGGTGCCGTTCTTGCCATTCTCGTATGGCAGCTGCCCATCATCAGGGTCATCGCACTCACGCTGGAAGGCTTCATCACCGCCGCAGGCGTGCTGATCATCGTTTTCGGTGCTCTGCTCATCTACTATACGCTCACCTACAGCGGCGCCATGGAAACCATCCAGGCCGGCATGAAGAAAATCAGTCCAGACCGACGCGTGCAGACCATCATCATCGGTTTCATGTTCGCAGCCTTCATTGAAGGTGCTGCCGGTTTCGGTACTCCCGCCGCTCTTGCCGCTCCTCTGCTCCTCGGTCTCGGTTTCCCGCCTCTCTGCGCTGCCGTCATCTGCCTCGCCTTCAACAGCATTCCCGTGACCTTCGGCGCCGTGGGCACTCCCGTTCTGCAGGGCTTCAAATCCATTGAGGCTCTCGGCATGGCCGCCCTCAATACCGGTGATCCGGCCGTCGTCTACAAGACCATCGGCGAATACGTCACGCTCATGCATCTGCCCATGCTCTTCATCCTGCCCATCTTCCTGCTGGGCTTCATGACCCGCTACTACGGCAAGAACAAGTCCTGGTCCGAAGGCTTCGCCGCCTGGAAATACTGCCTGCTCGCCTCCGTCTGCTTCGGCGTTCCCTATTTCATCCTCGCCTGGACCGTCGGTCCCGAACTGCCCTCCCTGCTCGGCGGCATCATCGGCCTCGGCGTGCTCGTGAAACTCACCCAGAAGGGAATCTGCGTGCCTGAGGGCACCTGGGACTTCGACTCCAGCGACAAATGGGATCCTTCGTGGATCGGCGAAATCAAGCCTTCCGACGTGACCGAATACAAGGAACACATGAGCCAGTTCATGGCATGGCTGCCCTATGTGCTCTGCGGTCTCATCCTCGTCATCACCCGCGTGCCCGCCTTCCATCTCAAGAGCATCGTCACCGATCCCATGTTCAACATCGGTGCCTCCAACATTCTCGGTCAGGAAGGCGTGACCTCCTATATAGCCCTTCTCAACCTGCCCGGCACCGTACCCTTCATCCTGGTCTCCATCATAACCATCTTCCTCCACGGTATGCTGCGCAACGACGCCATCGGCTCCAACAAGGTCAGCAAGGCATGGTCCACCGCCTTCACCAAAATGAAGGCCCCTACCATCTCCCTGATCGCCGCCGTCGCCCTCGTGTCCATCTTCAAGGGCACGGGCGTCAGCGAAGCCACCAACCACGTCTCCATGCCCATGGCTCTTGCCCAGTGCCTGGCTGACCTCGCCGGCGGCGCATGGCCTGCCCTCGCTTCCTATGTCGGCGGTCTTGGCGCGTTCATCACCGGTTCCAACACCGTGTCCGATATGCTCTTCGCCAACTTCCAGTGGGATATGGCCAAGACCCTCGGCTACACCGTGTCTCAGCACCTCGTCATCGTGGCAGCCCAGGGCGCCGGCGGCGCCATGGGCAACATGATCTGCATCCACAACATCGTGGCCGCCTGTGCCGTGCTCGGCCTCATCGGCAAGGAAGGCGACATCCTGCGCCGCACGGTCATCCCCTTCATCCTGTACGGCATCGCCGTCGGCATCGTAGCCTTCATCCTCATGTAGACAACCGTTCCCATCTTCAGAAAAGGCCGCCTCCGGACGGCCTTTTCTGCTTCTCTTTCCGTGACGCACGAACACTTTTTCTCTCCTGAACACGCAACGGCTTCTTTTCCCGACTCCGGATCTTTTCTCCCCAACTGCTCCGGGCTATTCTGAACGTGCCGCATACCGGAAGTTCACGGAGGTATCATGGAACAACATTCCCTTTTCGAAAGTCGGGACTCTCTCCCTCTTGCCGCAAGAATGCGTCCCCGCTCGCTGGAAAATTTCTTCGGACAGGAGCATCTTCTCGGCAAAGGCAGGGTCCTGCGCAGGCTCATCGAATCCGACCGCATCTGTTCCATGATTTTCTGGGGGCCTCCGGGCACAGGCAAGACCACGCTGGCCCGCATCATTGCCGGACATACGAAATCAAACTTCATCGACTTCTCCGCCGTGACCAGCGGCATCAAAGAGATCCGTACTGTCATGCAGCAGGCGGAAAAAGATCGTCTCTACGGAAGACGGACCATAGTCTTCGTGGATGAAATACACCGCTTCAACAAGGCGCAGCAGGACGCCTTTCTGCCTTTTGTGGAAAAGGGCAGCATCATCCTCATCGGCGCGACCACAGAGAACCCGTCCTTTGAAGTGAACGGTGCTCTGCTTTCCCGCTGCAAGGTCTTCGTCCTCCATCAGCTCTCCGTTCAGAACATGACGGCCCTTCTGAAACGCGCTCTTGCCGATCCCGAAGGACTGGGGCGGGAGCGCATCATCATGCCCGAACACATGCTGGACATCATCGCCGAATTCTCCAACGGTGACGCCCGCGCCGCTCTCTCCACTCTGGAAATGCTCGTTCTCAACGGAACTCCGACGGAAGATGGCGTCAGCATCACGCAGGACGCCTTGGAACAATGTACCTCCCGCAAGTCCCTGCTCTATGACAAGAACGGCGAGGAGCACTACAATCTGATCTCCGCACTGCACAAATCCATGCGCAATTCCGACCCGGATGCCGCCGTGTACTGGCTGGCCCGCATGCTGGAAGCCGGTGAAGATCCGCTTTACATAGCCCGCCGCATCACGCGCTTTGCCAGCGAAGACATAGGTCTTGCCGATCCGCGCGCCCTGGATACGGCCGTTTCAGCGTATCAAGCCTGCCACTTCATCGGCATGCCCGAATGCTCCGTCCACCTTACACAGGCCGTGGTCTATCTGTCGCTTGCTCCGAAGTCCAACAGTCTCTACGTCGCCTATACCCGTGCCAGGAAAGACGCCCTCTCCATGCTTGATGAACCCGTTCCCCTGCAGCTGCGCAACGCTCCCACAGCACTGATGAAGGATCTGGACTACGGCAAAGGCTACCAGTATGCGCATCATGCGGAAGAACGCCTTACCGCCATGCACTGCCTGCCTGACGTCCTGCTCGGACGAACATACTATGTTCCCACGTCGCAGGGACTGGAAGAACGCTGCAGGCAGCGTCTTGAACGCATCCGGACATGGAAGAAGGAACACGAAATGGAACATGCCGAGACGGAGCATACCCAGAAGGACAAGACATAAAGTTATACTCATAAAACTTTATTTGACATATCATATTTTTCCGATCTACACTGGCATCCCATCTCTTCCCTCAGTCAGGATGCCCGCATTGTCAGCAGCCCTCTCCTCCGACGCCGCTTCTGTGCAGTCACGACAGACGCCTCTGCCTTCCGGAAAGGAACTCTTTCGTCTTGCTCTGCCTCAGGCGGGACTCATGCTCTGTCATCTGGTCATTTCCATGACCGATGTCTGGACAACCGGACGATTGGGTGCGGAAGCGCAGGCCGCCACAGGCGTGGTGACACAGATCTTTGCTCTGCTCATGCTTCTGACCTCCCTCATCGCCAGCGGCTGTCTGACCACGGTAAGCCAGTCGCTCGGCGCCGGTCTGGAAAAAAGAGCAAACCGCTACGCCGGACTCATTCTCATGCTCTCCGCCGTCACAGGCAGCGTCGTAGCGACAGCGGCTCTCATGCTCGCTCCGCTGCTTTTCCATGTCATGAGCGTTTCCGACGGGCTTCGTCCTGCGCTGTCGACCTTTTTCCAAGCCTACTGCTGTCAGCTGCCTTTCTATTACATGCTCATCATGATGAACTCCATTTTCCGTGCCTACAGGAAGGTATTTCTGCCTCTGCTCACGCTCCTTGTCATGATGCTTGCAAACCTCATCGGCGATCTCGGCTTCGGTCTCGGATATTTCGGATTTCCGACTTTCGGCACCGCAGGCGTCGCATGGACGACCTTTGCCTGTGCCGTACTCGGGCTGGGCAGCAATCTGGCTCTTGCCAGACATTACGGTCTGCTCCGCCGCTCGACCTTCGCTCCATGGCGCTGGAACCGTCGGGCTGTTCCCTATCTTTTCAGGGTGGGCATGCCTGCCGCCGCAGGACAGATCATCACGCATGCAGGCAGTCTGACGACGCTGGTCATCATCGGCCTTCTGCCCGGGAGCACCGACATTCTTGCCGGCATGAGCGTCGGAGGACGAGTACAGGGCATGCTCATGTTCCCTCTGGCTGCGGTCAATATGTCCGTCGTCATACTGAGCGGGCATCTGCTCGGCAGCGGAACAAGGGACGGCCTTTACAACTTCGGACGCAGAACCGCGCTGCGTACGGGACTCATGCTCCTTCCCCCGGCCCTTCTGCTGTATCTGCTGCGGGAACCGGCCGCATCCTGTTTCTCCGCCGATCCGTCCGTGCTGCAACAGGCTTCAACGTTTCTTGTGTTTGCCTGCCTTTCCATACCGTTCACGGCCATGACCGGCATGATGAACGCCCTTTTTTCCGGAGCCGGCGCCACCATTCTGTCATGCAGGATCGGCGCCGTGACATGCTGGGTCGTGGGCATACCGCTTTCCCTGACGCTCGGGCCGGGGCTTCATTTCGGCGCGGCCGGCGTATATGCGGCCGGAACAATGGCACAAATTGTCGCATTTCTTTGGACGCTCCACATATTCCGCGAAAAAAAATGGCTTGAATACGGTCTGCGAAAACGGCACACTGCCTGAAAGCATGGAGGCTCTCATGACGGAACAGCTCTGCCGGGACCAGGATGTTCGGGCGGCAACGAAACCCCTTTCCCCCGCTCTGGAAAATTATCTTGAAATCATATTCCTGGAGGAGGCCAAAGAAGGAGCCGTCCGTGCAAGCTCCATAGCCGAAGCCGCGGGCGTGAGCAGATCCACCGTGACGAGTACGCTCAAGATACTGAAATCCATGGGATTCGTAGAATATGCACCATACAGTCTCGTTCATCTGACGGAGAAGGGACGCATCATAGGACGGGACATCGCCCACAGGCATATCATCTTCCGGGAATTTTTCGAGCAGGTGCTGCAACTGGATCACTCGCAGGCCGACGCCGTGGCCTGTGAACTCGAACATGTGGTTCCCCCGGACGTCATCCGCCGCTGGGGACAGTTCGTGCTCTATCTGCGTGACAGGGATTTCTGGAAGAACTGGCAGGACGACTACCGAAAGAAAAGAAAAAAGCTCATATCCACCATGACTGAAACCTTCCGCAACATGGGCTCCCTCGACAATCAGGAAGAAGTGAAGGAGCTGGCCAGAAAATACCGCTGATTCTCCCCGGAATACAAACAGGCCGCAGCGTTCTTCTTTCGCCGCAGCCTGTTCCGACAGACAAATTAAAAAACATAAATGTCGGTGCAGGTGCATCCTTCTTTCTCAGGCGCTACATACCTGTTCTTTCTCTAGCCATCCTTCAGACGATAGTGGACAGGCACAATGACCTTGAAGCCTCCCTTCGTTCCCACCTGCAGCCCGACAATCTTTTCTCCGAGTCTCGCAGCTGCGGCGTCAAGGACGGAACGCCCTGACCCTTCAGTCAGCGTACAGGCTTCCACGCGCCCGTCAGATCCCACATGAACCAGCAGCTGACAGACACCTTCCGCTCCGGAGCGACGAGCCTGACGGGGATACTGCTTGTATTTCTCCAGAGCCTGAACAATGACCGCAAGGGCCTCGCTTCTCCTGTCCGATCTGTCGCCCGAACCTCCCGTTGCTCCGGACATGGAGGCCGTTCCGGAGGAGGACGGCGATTCGACCTGACCGTCTCCGGAAACAGCACCGACGGCCGCTGCCGCTTTCTCGACCGTCTGCGCCCTGACCTCGGCCTTCGGAGCAGGCTTCGGTCGAGATACCTTTTTCCGATGCGGTTCAGGCTTCGGTTCCGGTTTGGGTTTCTTCTCTTCCGCCTTCGGCATGGGGGCGGGCTTCGGGGCAGGTTCCGGTTTCACCTCGGGCGGCTTCTGCGCAGGGATCTCAAAAACCGAATTCTCCGTCAGCAGTTTCTTCATTTCCGGCCGGCTCTGCCGCACATTCTTCGGCACGATCCTGAACTGTGTCTGCACCGAATGAACGGAAATCTGTGCGGCGGGTACGGACAAGCCTTTTTCCACGCGCAACGCCGAAAAAAAGATCACGTTCAGCACCATCACGCAAAGCATGCCTGCGGCGGCCGTATCTCTGCTCAGACGATGCTCCGTCGTGCCGTAAACCACGCGCGGAAAACCGTCGCTAAAGGCTTTCATCCGACTCTGTGCTGATGACAAAACGGCCTCCTTTCCTGACCTTGGCCACGTCCACGACATCGACGAAAGCTTCAAACGGAGCCTTCTGATCCACATACAGATTGAGAAGGGCTTCCGGGCGTTCTGAAAGAACGGCGTCAAGCTCGCTTCGGTCGATCTGTCTGCCGTCATAATGCAGCGTTCCGTCGGCCTTGATGGATATGACCTGTTCCCGCCGTTCACCGGAAGCTTCCGCCTCGCTGGAAGACGGAAGAAGAATGTCCAGCACGGGACGACTGAACGTCGTCGTCATGATGAAAAAGATAAGAAGCATGAAAATGGTATCGATGAGCGGAGTCAGATCAATGCTCGGCTCCTCTTCCAGTCCGAAATCAAACATCATCGCTGTCCCCATAGCGTTTACCGCTCTTTCTTTTCTGACAGAAGTCCAGTGCCCGATAGCTGTATTCCACAACTTCTATATGAAAGCCCTTGAAGCGCAGCATAAGGAAATAATAGACCATGAGCGCGGGGATGGCCACGCACAGCCCCATGATGGTGGTAATGAGCGCCTCCCATATGCCGTTGGCCAGCATGGCCGTGTCGGGCGCGGCATTCTGTCCTATGGTCTGAAACACCGTCACCATGCCGAGAATGGTGCCGAGCAGACCAAGCAGCGGAGACAATACGGAAATCAGCCGCAGATAGCATATTTCCCTGGTAAGCTGCTCGAAATTGCGATGGAAAAGATACGCAATTTCGGCACGAATATCTTCCGAGTGCCCGGAGTGGGTCTGCACGATGTCGCGCACGATGCAGATCAGGGGATTATCGCCCTCATAGCTCATGCACTCTCCGGCACGGTCTTCTCTTTCAAGCTCGGGAAACGTCTTGCGGAAGTCCCGCCAGACAAGAAAGAGAAACATATAACTCTTCAGCGCGAGATAGACTCCCGCGCACGCCACCGCCGCAAGGGCGACTCCGGCAGGTCCTATGGTCGCATAGATTTCCGACCAGTTCATCCGACACCCTCCATGTTCATGCCCCGCTGGTACAGGGTTCTGACAGTACGACAAAACATCCGACCGGAGAAAGCACTTCCAGCGCGGCACTGCGGAAACGCGCTTTCTCCGGGACCATCTCAATCAAGAACGTTCAGCAGCCTGAACCATCCGGAGAATGAACTCCTGCGCCCGGCGGCAGTCGTCATCATCGGGATGTTTTGCCGCCTCCTCGATGCGGGCCCGGCGCTCCGGCGTCATGGGATGCACATCTGCTGCCACCTTCGCCATGATTTCCAGAACGCGGGGGTCGATTTTTCCCTGGCACAACCATGAGCCGAGTACAGTGTTGCCCCGGTCGGGATCCGTTGCGGCCGCCTCTCCCCGGGCCATGCACTCTTCGGCATGATCGGAATCAGGCCAGGCGCCGAGCGTTCCGAAAAAGGCCAGACGGGCATGTTTCACGCTCTCAAGCCAGGCCAGCGTTTTTTTGTCCGGCATACCCTTGTCCACCCAGTAGCCCACAGCCACAAGGTCGTACTGCTCCACGCTTTCCGGAGCTTCCGCCACGGGAAGCAGATCGCAGCCGGGCAGAACTGCGGCCACGGCCTCCGCCACCTTTCTGGTATTGCCGGTAAGGCTGGAATACACCACCAGTGCTTTCATACGTCATCTCCGTCATTTGTCCGGCATACGTCCCGGAGCCAGCGCTCCGCACAGGCTCCGCTTTTCCTGCAGCAGGCTGCCTCAGATGCCGGCCAGCTTATTTTTCATGTTCAGAAAGGCTTCCCTCACCGAAGGAAGAATACTGTGCTTTTCGCGCCCCGCATACACGGAAAAAACGACATGCCCTCCGGCGTTGAAAAACTGCACGGAGTGACTTTCCAACCCCATGAAGGGCATGGAAAGAAAGGCGATATCCGCAATGTCATCGGCCCTGATATGACCGCCGAGAGCCTCGCCCCCGGCGAGATTGTAATATCCGTGCCCGGACGTTCCGGATGGAATCCGCCCCTGCACCTCGATGACGTTCCCCTCATGCTGCACGAGGAACGTGGCCTTTTCCCATGCGGCAAGAGCTTCCCACACGCTGATGAAGCAGTTCTTCGGAGCAAAGGCGCACATCTGGAAAGGCAGAGCCTGCGCAACCTCGCGCTCCGTTCTGTTGAATTCGCGCGCAAGCGAAAAAAGCGTCCACGGCTTCTTCTGTTCAAGAGCAGAAAGCAGGCCCTGAACCAGGCCGGCATCAGCGGCCGCATGGCTGTCCGTCATACCCGTTCTCCTTTGATCGACTGTTTTCCCTCTGCGCAATCCGCCTGCCTTCTCAGCGGCAGACGAAGCGCCCGGGAACAGGAAATTTTCATAAGTTCAAGATCATGCGTAATGACAAGAACGCAGGCGCCGCGCACGGCAAGCATGTTCACGGCCTCCGCCATGAGCAGCATGTTGCCGCCGTCCAGCCCGCTCGTGGGTTCGTCGAGAATGAGGACGTCCGGGTTCTTGGCAAAAGCGCAGGCAATGACGAGCCGCTGCTTCTCGCCGCCGGAAAGTGATTGCGGATGCCTGTCGGCCAGCGAAGAGAGTCCGAAAAGTGCCATAAGTTCTCCGGAGGTGAACGGTACGCAACTTTTTGCCGGACCATCCCGCCTCTTCAGCCTTCCGGCCAGCTGAAGACTGATTTCAAGTTCCTGCCGTACGGTTTTCATGTGGAGCTGATGATCGGCGTTCTGCAGCACGACGGCCACCCGTCCAAGCAGTGCCTTGTCGGGAATTTCCCTGCCGTTCATGAAAAAACGCCCCGATTCCGCCCTGTTCAGCCCCGTAAGCAGACGGGCCAGCGTCGTCTTTCCCGCGCCGTTGTCGCCGATGAGCGCCGTAACGCCGGGACCGAGGAACACATCCGCATGATCAAAAATTCTCTCCTTGCCCTTATAGGAAAAACAAAGGTTCTCCACCCGAAGGCCGCGCTCCTCATGCCGAAACGCGACCGTTCCGCTTTCGGGAAGAGTGCGGCGCACATCCTCCACCCGGCAGCTGCGCAAACCGCAGCCGCGGCGCAGCCCCTCGTCCTCCAACATGAGGAATCCGCCCATGGCGCATATTTCCCCGTTCTTCATCACCAGCACGCGGTCGGCCACGCCTTCCAGCCAGTACAGACGATGATCGACCACGAGCACGGCCATGCCGCTTTCCTTGAGCGTGCGCAAACGCCGCGCCAGTTCCGCCGTGGATTCCGGATCAAGATTGGCCGTCGGCTCATCCAGAACCAGAGCACGCGGCTGTTGGGAAAGCACGGAAGCCAGCCCAACCTTCTGCTTCTGTCCTTCGGAAAGTTCATGCACGGAATGACCGAGCACTCCGGACAATCCGAACGACTCCGCGGCATGACGCACTCGTTCGCGCGTGACGTTAGCGGGCTGACCGCGCCATTCGTGAACGAAGGCAAGTTCATCCTCAACGCCGAGGGCGAAGAACTGCTGCTCCGGATCCTGAAAAAGCGTACCCACCTGACGGGAAATATCCCTGAGCGGCAGGGTTGCGGTATCCTTACCGTCCACAAGGACGCGCCCCTTCAGCTCACCCCTGAAATATCCCGGACACAGCCCGTCGGCCAGACGCATGAGCGTGCTCTTGCCGCAGCCGCTTCTGCCCGTAACGAGCACCAGTTCTCCGGGACGAACCCGAAAGCTGATGTCCCGCACGGCAGGCGTCGCGGAAAAAGGGTATGTATAAGTAACGTTCTCAAAACATATCATGCATCATCTCCGGGGCATGGGTCTTTCCGACGTCAGCGCATGGCGGGCACGGCAGACGCGCCCCACCGAGCCTGACAGTACAGGGCCAGAAGTGCCGCCGCGAGCGCCAGCAGAACGAGCATGGTATCCCTTCCCCTCCACACCGGGGAACGAAAGGGCACAAAGCGCCCTCCGGCCTCAAGTCCCTTGAGTTCGGCCGCTACAGCCAGCTCCTCGGACGTACGCAGGGAACGGAACAGCAACGGCGTGAACAAAAGCCGCAGCATCATGAGCGGGTGACGGAACATTTCCCCGAATCCGAGATCATAGCCGCGGATTCTGAGCGTTTCCGACACCTGCCTGATGTCGTGCATGAAGGTGGGAATGAACCGGATCATCACCGCGCCGGGAATATAGATGCAGAAAGGAAGATGAAGCCCCTTGAGCGCCGTAAGCAGTTCCTGAATGCGGCAGGTAAGCGCAAGCGGAAGGATCACGTTCAGCATGACGGCTCCGCGAAGATACGGAACAGTCAGCGAACGGAAGGAAAACGGCATGGCGGGCACAAGCCGGGATATGCCCCATGTAAAAAGCGCGGCAAGGGTCATCATGCCCAGCATGGCGGCATAGGAAATCGCCACCGCCCGATACCGGCGCAACGACAGCACATACAGAAACGACGCGTCAAAAAGCACCGCCTGCCCCTCAAAAGAGGAAACGGCGATCGGAAAGAAAGAAGAAAAAAGCGTGACGAACATTCTGGAGCGGACGTCGAAGCTCCGGCTGTGCTCCTCGTCCGGGCGCGGATTCACGCCGGAAAACATCTTCCGTCCGGGCAGTACGCAGGATGACGCCTCATGTCCCTGTTCCGATACGATTTTCACCGTCTGCTTCTCCTTTTTCACGCCTTTTCACTGCCGGATGATGCCTGCATGACGCAGTTCCCTTACGGCCCGCACACCGGAAAAAAGTCCGCCCAGAGAGCCGAGATAGCCTGCGGCAACAAAAGGCACGACCATGAGCATCATGGCGGGATTCTCCCGCATGAGCAGCCAGGATACGGCCAGCGAACCAAGTTTGGTCACGATATCGTATACCGCAGCTCCGAGTACGCAGTTCCACACGCCTTCGGAATCGCGGCACGGCCACATGGCGGCCTCGGCAGCCAGAGCTCCCGCCATCATGGCCGGAATCAGCGTGATGCTCGCGCCCAGAAGAAGCATGCTCACGATGATGCTGATCGTCGTGAAGAGCGTGATCGTGCCCGGCCTGCGCACCTTGCACAGCATGACCACCAGCAGCGTCGTGAAAACAAGGTTCTTGCCGATGAGGCTGATGGGATTCATGCCGCCGCCGGCCAGCGCCACCAGCAGCGTGGCCACCTTGGAGGCCGCGGCAAATACGCCTATGACCACCAGATCCTGCGCACTCCAGCGGAAAAGATCCCGAATCATGTCTGCTCCTTATATCTGAAAGGCCGGGTGGCCCGGGATCGCCTTCCTCTCCGTATCCGAAAAACACCCGGTCGCGGGAGGAAGGCGACGCCTCATGTCTCCGGAAATCAGAAGCGCCAGCTCAGCTTCATGTTGGCATGAAGCCCGGGCTCAAGAATGGCCGAATTGTACTGATAGCGCTTGTCGAAGATGTTCAGCACCTCCGCCAGAACGGAAAACTGCTTTTCCGGTCCGAAGTCGAATCCCACGGCAACGTTGGCGGTAGTGAATCCTCCGAGGTCGTAATCGCTGCTGCCGGAGGCGGAACGGTACACCGTTTCAGACTGACTGCGACCGTACACGTCGGCACGGAAATCAAGGTCTTCGGCAAGAGCTTTGGCGTAACGCACGCCGTAGCGGCTCACCCATTCCGGCGTGGCGGTATCGTAGGTTTTCCAGCCCTGACCGTCGTCGTACTGACGGCGCATCCAGGTAAGCGAGGCATAGGGCATGAAGTCGCCGTACGCCGTGACGAACCTGTAGCTGGCCGCAATTTCCGAACCGAACGTCCTGGCGTCCGCCACGTTGGAATAGCGGTAGTCGCTGGTACCTGCGATGGGAAGCGACGCGATGTAGTTGTCGGCAATGGAGTAGAAGACGGCCGCATCAAAATTCAGGTTGTCCGGGTTGTAACGAACACCGATTTCAAAATTGTTGGACGTTTCGGGATCAAGATCGGGATTGCCCCACGTGGTGCCGGTCTGCCCCATGGTGGTGCCAATGTACTTTTCCGTCAGGTTCGGCACGCGGAAGCCCTGCGCCCAGCTTGCGCGCACGGCAAGGTCCTCGATGCCCGTCCACACGAGGCCCACGTTGAACACGGGGCGGGAATTGGTGTCGTCGCCGGTGGCGGGCATATCGACGGGAGTACCCCTGCTCGAATAGCCATCGCTTCTGTCCAGCGCCGTACGCACATGAGTCCAGCGCACGCCGTAGGTCAGAGCGATATCCCACGGAAGCTGGCTCTCCATGGAGGCGAACAGCGACTGATTGAGCTGCGTGCCGTCATAGAACTTATCCGTGGTGGAAAACGTCGCCCCTCCCATCAGAATATCCGTGCGATTGGAGGAATCCAGCCTGTCATCATTGAGCTCATAGCCCGCCACAAGAAAATGGTCTGCACCGAGCTGCCAGTCTGTCTGAAGAGAGAGGCCTCTGCTGCGGATGATATTATGCGCCCGGTTATCTATGGCCATCCTAGCGGCAGGGGCAATATAATTCTGCATCTCCTTTTCAGTCTTCTGATAATGAACGTCAAAACGGACGCGGCTCAGGTATTCGCTGATATCCTTGCCTTCGGCAAACAGATAGTATTTGGTTCTGCTCCACTTGGGCACTCGCACGAAGAAGTCATAATAGGAGCTGTCTATTGTGGTAGAGTTGAACGCGCCCTTGTAGTAGTCGAATCCGCCGCCGAGAGTGAAGTGCTCGGAAAAATCATAGCTCAGGAAAGCTGCGGCATCGGTCTGACGGAAATTCGTATTGGGCAGTTCTCCTTCCGGCGTATGAATGTTGCCCTGATCGGAATGGGAGCCGGACAGGCTGTACTTGAGTCCGTCCACATTGCCGCGTACGGCCATGCCTTCGGAAAAGCCGCGGGAAGCCCCGGAAAAGCCCGTCCACAGTTCACCTTCAACCGGCTTTTCGCCGCCCTTCTTCGTAATGATGTTCACCACGCCGCCGATGGCATCGGAACCGTAAAGCACCGAGGCCGGTCCCTTGATGACTTCGATGCGCTCAATGCGGGAGGCATCAATGAGCATGGGCGAGCCGGACATGGACTTCTGCTCGGAAATCTTCTGTCCGTCAATGAGCACCAGCGTGCGGAAGGCATTCTCGCCGCGGATGGACACACGCTTGAGCCCCTGAGAGCCGTCGTTCTGTATCTGTACGCCGGGCACATCCTCAAGCAGTTCGCCCACGGTACGGGCGCCGGAACGCTTCACATCCTCGGCCGTCATCACGGTCACGCTCATGGGAACCTGCTGCAGTTCCTTTTCCACACGCGTCGCCGTCACATACACATCGCCGGCTCTCACGGTATCCTCCGCCAGAGCAAACGGAGCGGGCAGCAGCGCACAGGCAAGCAGCATGGTCGAAAAAGCTGCCCACGTCATCTTCGTCTTCTTCATCATCCCAATCCTTATCTTCGTGCTCCCTGCCGGAGCACCCCTTCAGCGCGTGCGTTCCCTGCGGAGCGAAAGTTCTGCACCTCCGCCTTACGCCGGAGCACGGCTTCTCTCCGCTTTGCCCGCGCTGCACTTTTTACGGATAGTTCCGCCCTGCCCTGCAGCAGAACCATCCTCATCATTCATCAGACATTCGCCGTATCCAGCGCATGCTTGAGAAAATCCTGCATGAGCTGGGAAAGATTCACCTGCCAGAACTGTCCGGCCAGAGTGAGCACCATGACGCTGCCCTGCAGACTCACCAGTCCCGCCCGCTGCCACTGCTCGAGAAGAGGCTGAAGGACGGAGCGCATCTGCACGCCGTAGGTCTGCTCCAGAGCGGCCATGTCCAGCCAGCCCTGCTCCATGGCGGCCGCCACGGCACGGTAAAAATAAAAACGGGCATCGGGACGCATGAGCATCATTGCAGGCTTGCGACCTTCGTTCACCATGTCCTGCCACTTCTGATAGCTGCTCTGATTCAGATAGAACCAGCCCGCGAGATTGCCGCCCGCACCGGGGCCGAACGCCAGACAGTTGGCGCTGCCCTTCACCTTGAGATTGTAAAGATTGCGCTCCCGGCTGGTGCGCGCCCAGTGCGTCAGGGAAAGACGACGGTAAAAGGCCTTCTGCAGCGCCTCCACTCCGGCGGCAAACATGGCCGACTGCATGGGAATGTCGGCGGCAGGCGGAATCTTTCCTTCTCTGATCGCCCTGCCCAGAGGCGTCTGACCGTAGACGTTGAGCTGATAGCAGTCCATGCCGTCGAGATTGGCGGAACGGGCCACGGCAATGTCGTCCAGCCACACGTCCATGGTCTGCATGGGGAAACCGAAAATGAGGTCCACAATCACCGCGGCCTGATTATAGCTCTTCAGAAGTTCCAGACGCCGGAACACCTCTTCCCGCGAGGCAAGACGCCCCATGAGCTGCCGTATCTTCGTATGGAAGCTCTGAACTCCGAGCGAAAAGCGATTGGCGCCTCCGGCAAAGCAGGCTTCCATCTTTTCCGGGCCGAAATTATGCAGGCGGCCCTCCACGGTGATTTCACAGTCGTTGGCAAGAGGAAGCACGCTGCGGATTCCCTTCAGCAGACGCTCAAGATCCTGCGCCTCCAGCGCCGTGGGCGTTCCGCCGCCCAGATACACGGCATGTACCGGCCCCTCCTGCTGAGCGGCCCTTCCCTCCCAGAGACGAAGTTCCCGAAGCAGCGTGTCGGTGTAGCGTGCGCTTTCCCCGCGGCTGTAGCCCCGGTTGTAAAAACCGCAGTACAGGCAGTGCGTCTCGCAGAAAGGCACATGAACATAGGCCACGCTGTCGCCGCTTCGAGGCGTATCCAGAAGAGACTCCAGGCGTTCCGCCACCTCTTCCGGCGCAACCATGCCGCCGCCCACACCGGGATGCACCGCCACTTTTCCTTCAAAGGCGTGCGAAAGCGGATCCACCCCTTCCTGTGCAAAATACCTTTCCATGCTCCAGGCTTCCTCTTTTCCGCTTCCGAAAAAGGGCATGCTGTTCAAACGCGGCGCTTCGGAATCAATCCGTTCCCGCGTATTCAGCTCTGCAGCGGTGCTCATAGGCTCCTCTCTGAAGTTCTAGTCCACGTATAAAGTTATACTAACAAAACTTTTTCCGAGTAATAAAGAAAATGAAATTCATTGTCAATTTATTTTTTTCTCAACCCGGATCTTCGCCAACGTTTTTGCAGCCGTCCGCCGCATCGGTCGGCTCCTTGCTTGACAGAACGAAACTCTTCACCTAGAAAAATAGCTGCGGGCGGTTAGCTCAGTTGGTAGAGTATCGGTCTTACACACCGACTGTCAGGGGTTCAAGTCCCTTACCGCCCACCATATTTGATTTTCCGAAGAAAAGCCGTGTTCTTACATGGCTTTTCGTTTTTAACAAACGATTTCTTTGAAAAATCCGCGTGTACCATACGTTTGTACTACCCGTGAATCCGTTTGAATCCGCCGGAACCGGCTTTTGAACCGTCAAAAAATCATTAATGCTTTTTGGGACGGCACCTTTTGGGGAAAACGTATGATGTACTTACAAAGACGACAAGGCGGCGTGTACTATTTCCGCATGGCCATACCCACCAGATTGACCGCCGCATACGGACGCAAGGAAATCGTTTTTTCGTTGGGCACGAAAGACAAAGCAGACGCCCGTTTGAAATCGTTGGAATATGTACAGAAGTACATGATAGAATTTCAAACGGGAAAAATTGATGATACAATTGTAGAAAAATTGAAGAATCCGACTATAAAGAAATATATTTCATTTCATGATGTATATGAAAAGTATTTGAACGAACGAAAACCGTCACAAACAAGCATACATTCTTTCACTACATCAGTAGAACGATTTGAAAAAATTGTCGGCAACAAAGATATTCGTTTGTATAGTAAAAAAGATATAATACATTATAAAGACGTATTACTACAATATCCGGTAAACATATCCGAAAAAGACAAATTATTACCCATCGAAGAAATCATACAAAAACATAAAAATTCGCGTAAAATTAGTATAAAAACAATCAACAATTCGTATATTACTTTGATAAAAGCGATATTTTCTTACGCTATCACGAACGATTATATAAAAGATAATCCCGCCGACAATGTAAAAATAGTTTCACACGAACAGCCAGAACCGAAAAGATTGCCGTTTAGTTTGAATCAAATTCAATATATGCTTACAACCGACTTATTTACAAAATTACAAGATGAAAAATTTATTGAATATAGATTTCTAATATTATTAGGGTTATTCACAGGTGCCCGTTTGGAAGAGTTGGGGAGGCTACACATGGCCGACGTGGGCGAGGAAGACCATATGCCGTTTATTTTCATCCGGCCACATGGTGAAGATAGCCACAGGTTAAAAACCCCATCAGCGCGCCGGAGAGTGCCGTTACACCCGGCATTGATGGGTGATTGGGGGTTCGGTGAATTCATCGCCACAGGACGCGCAGAACGCCGGAAATTCGTATTTCCCATCATCAACACATCCCGACAGATACGCGGTTCCATTTCATCCCAATTTTCAAAATGGTTCGCCAGATGGCTAACAAAAATCGGATTAGACGACAGGCGGCTTTGCTATCATTCCCTAAGGCACACGTTTAAAGCGTGGGGGCGTTCTAATGGTGTAGAATTGTCCATTTTGGACGTGCTACAAGGACACAGTGTGAAGTCCGTTGCGTTTGATTACGGCCGGGACGAATACGGCAGTCCGTATTCGGTAAAGACGTTGTATGACGCGGTATGTAAAATAGACGAATTGAACCGACTTAAGCCGCCAGTAGTTCATCGTTGAATGATTATTTTTATGAGAGAATCAGGCAAGTTTTAATGATTTTTCGGGCTTTTTGAACGATATGAAATGAAAATTATAATATAAACCAGCGTTAGTATGAGACACGGTTATCCCATCACTTTTTTTTGATGGGAGGTTCAGTCATGAGTATTGACGTAGTACCGTTGGAAGTAGACTTGAGCAAAGAATTGAACGAAGATGAAAAGAAAGAAGAGGTAATCGGATTAGTGTCGGAGTTGGAACAATCAATAATTCTATGTTTTGAAACGCTAACCGATATCAAAACATTGTTGAAGTAAAAAAAGCAAAAGAAGAAAAGCAACGTCTTGGAACAAATCCAGATGTTGCTTTTCTTTTTAATCTAATCAGAACAATTGACAAATGGCACATAATTATGTTATAATAAAAGTTTATATTTTTTCTAATTTTTGTTTTACAGTGTAAAATCATACACAAAAAAGGATAGATTATTCGTAAAACAAGAGATTACCATGTAAAACAACGTTTTACAAAATTAGATAAATATAGATATATGAATGAGGTTTTATAATGTACACTTTGTATAGAGACAAAAAAGTAAAGAATTTGAATATTAGATTATCAGAGGAAGATTTTGATAAGTTACAGGCCGTATTTAATTCCAGAACCGAAGATATGAAGGTCCAGCATAGAAATATGGCCGAATTTGTGCGCTATATTCTTAAGACATTTGTGCTTTTACAGAGAAATAAAATGTATCCGTGTAATTACTATCAAAATAATAATGGGATGTTCTAATGATTAGTTTTACCGAATTTATAAACCTAAAGGCTAAAGATGTTGGTGGCGTGGGGATACAAAAGACCGAGTCGGCGGCTATTCGGAAAGTGATAGAATGTATCAGGGAAGAAATGATATACATAAAATCTAATACCATAAGAAAAATGTTGGATAATATCATGTCAGAGTTGATGAAAAGGAAATAAAAGATGGAATGTTTGATTGAAATTACTAAAAAAAATAATAAAAATGAAACTATGCGACTACTAAATGAGATAGTAAAGTTAGTAAAAAAGAGTAATCTTTCTATTTTGAATGGAAATGATAAAGACAGTTTGAAGATAGTAAAGGAATAAAAAAGTATGAAGTTGTATGAAGATGGTAAGACGGTAGTTTGCGAAATCAGACTATCGTATTCATATTGGGATAAGGACATAGAACGGTTGGCACAGGAAATAGACAAAATACATCAAAAAATATTTGATTCAAAACATTATACAACGATACGGACAACAAATAAAGAAGACGAATACAATATCGGATGTAGTAAATTTACTACCGTAATAAATTAGGAAAAAAAGGATATTGAAAAAATGGAAACAGAAACAATAAATGAAAATATTGATGAAACCGACGACGAGTTTTCTTTAGATTTGATAGAGTTAGAGAATACTTTTAACCGATATTGTCGGTTGGTTGAAAGGAAGAATGAGTTGAAAGAGGAAGCATATATGAGATACGGGTACAACGAATCTATGTATATTGATTGGCTATTGACCAATAAAATAGAAGAAATTTTGAAATAGAATATAAAAAACGTGTGATATGTTGAATCTATATCACACGTTTTTTTTATAAAGAATTTCTTTATTTTGGTGTTGAAATGTTTAGGATTATATGTTATAATAAAGAAAGCAAAAACTATATTTGTAAATCAACACCAAAATTAGAAAAAAAATAGAAAGGAAACATAATTATGAAAAGTATTTTAGAGAATGATGAAACAGAATACTATTGGAAGATACGAAACGCCCCAAAAAATGAAATAGTTGAAAAAATAACTTACGAAAAATTTTCAAATATCATAAACGCACATAGAAAAAAATGTGTCATTGTAAACACATTATCACTATTGATTATAAACGTATTTATAAACGGTGAAAATGAGTTATTTTTTCATGACCAAAAGAAAAGATATGTTTTTTCATATTGGAATTCGTATGAAAATATGAAAATGACCGGATTGCTATTGAACTTTTCCAAATCCCATACAAAAAACGATTTTTATTGGTATGGAGATTTAAAGGTTTATCATCGGACGTTAGAGAAAATTTTAGATGAAATGGAAAAAGAAAATTGGTGTGTTCGGCGCGATGGCTATTTTTGTTTGAACAATGGTTACAATAAACAATTTGAAATAGGATACTATCTTTTCAATTGGCCGAAATTATACGAAATTTATATTCAATATGATGAATTGAATATTGAAATAGACGACTATTCACCCGTGGTTATAAAAAAACGAAAGGAAGATGGACAATATAGAAATGTAACTAATGAATATAATACGGAGTTATTATTCAAAGATGATGTAGAATATATCAATAATTTGAGAAATATGTATTCAAAAATGAATGTTACATTAGACATATACAACGCTAATGATATTCAAAAAGACATCTTATATGATTATGTGAATCAAAAAAGATATAATTTTGAAATGAAAGATGAATCTAACGTTTTTCACTTTGATGTAGAATCAGAAATAAAACTTTGGAATAAAAGATTATCTAAACCATATAATCCGTATAGACTATATCACGATGATGGAAAATTTTGTTGGGGAAGAGTTTACGGTAATGGAATAGATTCAGTACCGAAAATGTATAAAGATAGTATATTGAAGATAAACGGCAATTATACAGTTAGTATAGATGTAAAATCGTCTATTCTACAGTTCTATATTCTAACGTACCATGAAGAAATAGATAATAAACAAGATATGTATAGATATATCACAATACAAGATATATTAGATAGAGAGAACATAAAGATAATGTCCCAATGTTTGAATTACAATAAAGATTTATTGAACGCTTTCAGGGCATACAATAATCATTATATTATGAAACAAGATTATAACAGTGTTATGAAGTTAGAACAATTTCAGTCCATCTATAATAAAATGATTCAAGAACGTAATTATTTAAAATATTTATTCTTACATCCAGAAATGAGTAAATCCATAATTTTACATGAAGCAGATTTTATGAAGACAGTATCACAAATGATGATTCATCATAATATACCACACTTATGTAATTTTGACGCAATCTATACATCGTATAAAAATATATCTACAACGATAGAATTATTTTATTCACTATCAATAGATAAATTTAATAAACCAATATTTATTGATTATGATAAAGACTTATACAATTCACTAATCAATAATAATAGATGTTGATTTAGAATTTATGTTGTCACTATCGTTCCAACATAAATTCCTGACTACACACTACACTAACGTTCCGTGTGTAGTCTTCATTCAAATAAAATTATTATATTTGGTTCATCTTTAGGTTATCTTTAGTTTCATCATGATGAATCTTTAGTTTTATTGAATTTTATTCTTTTTTCTATTTCATTGTTATTCTATTAATGGGCACTATTCAAAAAAACGAATAGTGGATAGATGGTTAAAAGTAAAGAAAAAGAAAATGCCGGATGGTTTTTGATTTGAACCATCCGGCTTACTTTTTTTAGTCGTTAGCAGCCAAGTAGTTGTATATGGTTGCCCGGCTTACACCATACAGCCGTGCCAAGTCGGTCGGTCTAGTTCCATTCTTATGCCGTTCTTTAAGTTCGGCAATAGTTTCTTTGGATAACGTGGGTTTTCTACCAACGTTTTTGTACTTTCCGGCGGCGTGGGCTATCGCAACCCCTTCTTTAACGCGATTAACTATCAGATTTCTTTCAAATTCAGCCACACTTCCCAACAACCCACAAAGCAATTTAGACATTGGGTCAGCCTCCCCGTTGCCCGAAAACGTTAAATTTTCTTTGTGGAATTTAACGGTGACGCCCTTACCGTTCAGCGTGTCAATAATGGATAGCAAATCTTTCAGATTGCGTGCGGCGCGGTCAAACGAATGAAAGTGAACAGTGTCATTTTCGCGGGCATAATCCATCATGGCGGCCAACTCCGGCCTATTGGCGGCCGACTTCCCGCTTATCTTGTCACAAAATACTTTATCAGCGGAAATGTGTTCAAGTTGGCGGTCTATGTTTTGCGAAATAGTTGAAACACGAACGTATAAAATTTCCATTTGACCACCTTCCAGATGTAATAATTCAAATCAATATGTAAAATTGGTCTATATGAATTCTTAGATTGTGTCAATAAATTGAAAATTACATTATTATTTTACACATTTTGAATAATATTAGACCGATATGTTATTCTATAGTTTTCTTAGACAATTTTTTTTATTGGCGTCCAGTAACTTTTATGTGTATGATATTCTATATTCATTAACTTTTTTGTTTCGGTATCGGGGAAAATACATGGTAATACTTTGATATTATTAAAATTTGTTTTTATTTTACTTTCGTATGGTACAAATGTTCTTTGATGGCTTTGCGATTGATGATTTGAAATCGTTTGAAAAACTTTGGAAAATCAAATGGTTGGTAGAGTATCGGTCTTACACACCGACTGTCAGGGGTTCAAGTCCCTTACCGCCCACCAATCTAGCCTTTATAAAAGCCTCATAAAGCCTACAAGGCCTTGTGAGGCTTCACTTTTTTCTGCTTTCAGTCTCTATCGTCCTCTACGGTAGTCCATAGACATAGCACCAAAATGGTGTCACTTTTGGAGCCATATTTTTCCGTTGTGAAATGGCACCGGCGGAGATGGCACCAAAATAGGGGGGAAGCTATGGCACTGACGGACACCGCGCTCAGGGAATTGCACCGGCGGGCAAAGAAGGGCGAGGAGGTGCCCATGAAGTCGGACGGGGGCGGGCTGAACTTTCAGGACGGGAAATACTGACGACTGTCCTACCGCTGTGCCGGAAAGCAGAAAAGCTTCCCCTTGATGCGTTATCCGCTGTTCCCTTGAAGCCTGCCAGGCAAGCAAGGGACAGAGTGCAGGAACTACCGGCACAAGGGGGCTCCCGGCAGGGAAGAAAAAGACGGACAAGGCAGAAGCGGAGAGGGGGAAAAGGGGGAACGCCCTCAGCCTTGGAGCCTTCGCCCGCGAGCGGCTTGAAAAGAAGACGACCAAACCTTACCCGGCATACAGAAAGCAGAAGCTCCTACGCATGGAGAGGTACTTGTTTTCATACGTGGGTGCAATGCCTGTGGCGCGTCTTGCCATGCCGGACTTGACAAAGGATTTGAAGTATCTGCATGACAAGGCGGATATGGGAAAGAGGGGGGCGGAAATAGTCGGGCAGATATGCCGCTGTGCCCTGTGATGAAGTGCGCCCGCCATGATGTTTCCGCCGGGCTCACCGAGACCTTGTCGGTAAGCTCGCCTCAACAACACCGTGCAGCCCTGAAAGACCCCGTACAGATAGGGGCCCTTCTCCGCGCCATAGACGGATACCCGGGCGACATTTCCACGTTGTACGCCTTGCGTGTCCTGCCCTATGTCTTTGTGCGTTCCCAAGAGATACGCGGGGCGAAATGGGAAGAGATCGATTTCAACAAGGCCGTGTGGATCATCCCGGCGGAGCGCATGAAGATGAAGGCTCCGCACACGGTCCTTCTTGCCCGGCAGGTGGTGACGCTGTTTCTGGAACTGAAAGAATGGACGGGACACGGTGAGCTTGCTTCCCCTCTCCCTTCTCCCCGACGCGCTGCATATCCGATGTGGGATTGCTCAATGCCTTGCGCCGCCTTGGCTATGGCAAGGATGAAATGACCATTCACGGCTTCCGGGGTATGGCCTCTACCCTGCTCAATGCGCGCGGCGATATCAGTACGATGTGATCGAGGCACAGAAAGAGACAAGATGCGTGGCCCGTACAATCATGCCGAACATATGTCGGAACGCTGGCCATGATGCAGAAGTGGTCGGACTGACTCGACAGGTTGAGGGAATCCAAATAGGCAAAAGTCTTTCCGATAAGCGCTTACCACCTTGGAAATTCGGAAAAAGCAGAATGATTCGTCAGGAATTGAGACATGATAAGAACAAGAAAAAATGAAAACGGGGTGCCTAATGAATCTCATAAAAATATCAAATGAACATATTGAAGAATGTGTTGATTTGTTTATTGATGTATTCACAAAAGATCCATGGAATGATACATATACTTCAAGAGAACAGGTAGTAAATTTTTTTCGAAATTATATGGCCAGCAATTATTTTGTTGGTTATATTTTAAAAGAACAAAACAACATTATTGCTTTAAGTATAGGAATGAAAAAGCCGTGGATTAACGGAATGGAATACTATATTGACCAATTTTGTGTAAAATCAGAGTTACAGGGAAAAGGAATCGGAAGTCAGTTTTTGAAACTGATTGAACGCGAAATACAAGCCGAAAAAATGAATGCGATCATGCTCAATACCGAAAGTGGTTTTCCATCTGAGAATTTCTATCTAAAAAACGGCTTTCAATTAGTTGGTGGGCTTATTACCCTCATAAAATAGAAATTTAATTTTACATGCAGATATGAAGAGAGAGAGAGAGAGAAGGACTCCGGTAGATGTCTGGCTTACCATGCCTGCCGGATGCCGTATGTCTTGCCGGGCCTAAAAAACGGCGTCGCTCCGGTAAGGAAAACGACGCCGTGCTGTCATGCTGCGTCAGCATCATTCGTCATGATGCGGCAATTTGCGGAACGGCACCATGATGGACAACGGAATGCGGAAGTCAATGGCATCCTTGGGACACTGCAGCGCGCAGGCTTCCGCATGCCAGCATTCGTCCGGATACCTCACCACCGGCACTTCTCCTTTCTTCGATCCGTAGAAAACATCCATGGGACAGATGTCAACGCACTGTCCGCACCGGATACACTTGTCTTTATTGATTACGGGAGGCATATCTCATCTCCAGGACATGACGGCGTCGTCGCCGTTCTTACGAATGAAGTGACGCTTGCCGTCAAGCATGAGGTTCTGCAGCGGATAGTCGACACGACGGTGCTGACCGCGGCTCTCCTTGCGCTCATCCGCCATAAGGAACATGACCTCAGCCAGTTCAAAGAGGTTGAGCATACCGAGACAATAGGTCAGTTCATGCGGATTTTCCGCCCGCAGCGTTTCTCGGGCACGATCATGAACGCGGCGCAGATGAGCAAGACCGGCCTCCAGCATGGAATGCGAACGCAGTTCGCCGCAGTAATCCCACGCAATGTTTTCCATGGCCGTCTTGGCTTCCAGCCAGTGTGCACCGTTTTCACGACCGCACAGTTTCTCCACGAGATTCAGACATTCGTAGACCCTGGCCTGAAGCTGCACGGGATCGACAAATTCCTTGTCCGCCACATACTCTCTGGCGGAGTCCGCCGCCCACCAGCCGGTCACGGCAGCACCGGAAATACCGCCATAGCCTTCGTCGCCTGCGGCATACAGTCCTGGCACACAGGTTTCCGACCTGCCGTTGAAGGCCACGCCGCTCGAAATGGGCAGCTTCAGCACATAGGTAGAGAATTCCACGGCAGTATCAATCATGTCGACGCCTTCCTGCTTGAAATGACGCAGCAGCGTGGAATTGCCTTCCTGACGCAGCCAGTGTTCCATGAGATTGAGCTGGTCGCGGGTCAGGCCGGTCATGTCCATGTACACAGGAGAACGGGCGCTTCTGGTATAGCTTTCGATATGGCGTTTGTTCACTTCCATGGTGATGTCGCCATAGAGGGGATTGGGCTTGGTAAGGAAAGGGCCGATGGGATCCCCGTTGCAGTCTCGAAGCACGCCTTCCCATGTGGCCTGGCCGTTGCGGCAGAAGTACTTCACGCCGGCGTGCAGGCCGGGCATTTCCATATTGCACAGTTCAGCTCCTGCCCTGTAGGCCATGGCCCGGCCGTCGCCGGTCAGATTGAGCGGATTGGTGCGCATGGCCCATGCGCCGCGATTGGCGTTGGGGAAAACGCCGTTGGGAGCGCCGGTACCGAGACAGATGGCCTTGGCGCGATAGACATACGCCTTGTACTCTCGGGTATCCACGGCGAATACGCCGGCCGCACGACCCTGATCATCGAGCAAAATCTCGTAGCCCATGGCGCGGTTATGTATCCTTACGCCGTTTTTCTTCGCCTGCTTCGTAAGAATGACCTTCTGATCGATGCCGTTGTATTTCAGAAAAGCGCGGGTACGCCCCGGTACGGCATGTCCGGCGAAGTAGTATTCGCCGTTGTGCTTCATCGAGATGCCCCAATCGTCCCACATACGGACGATGTCCCAGGTCTTCATGAAAAAGGCTTTGGCCCATTCCGGACCCATCTGACGCAGTCTGTCGCCGTTCTGCAGCTTCAGAATGTCGCTGATGAATGTAGCGTAGTCGCCGTGAATTTCAGGAATGTAGCAGATGAAATGATCGTTTCCCAAGCCGCCGCTGCCGCTTCGGCGAGTATCTGCCTTGTCCAGGACGACACAGTCCATCCCCTGGGATCCGGCATTGATGGCAGCCATGAGTCCGGCGATTCCTCCGCCCACGCAGAGAAATTCCGTATCATGCCATTCCACGGTGAATTTCTTCTCTTCCATGACAGTTACTCCTGGGCGGACAGCATGGACAGGAACTTGTCCTGTTCCGCCTTCTGCTCGTCGGTGATGAGGCCCTTGCTCTCGAAGTATTCCCGGGCGCCTTCATGCATGGGCGGAAGACCGAGGGACATGACGCCCCAATCGACGGCCTGTCCGTGCACGTTGACCCATTCATCCCGATGTTCCATGATCACTCTGACAAGCTCGGCGGCCATGGCCTTGGGCATCTTCTCGTTCACAAGCAGAACGGAACGGTAAATGGGAGCATTCTTCACTTCATCCGTATTGCCGTAAAGACGGGAACCGGCAGGCAGGGTATCGAAGTAGTATCCGGGAGGCATGGCGGACTTCACGGCAGGCAGCTGTTCATCGGTAGGCGTGATGAACAGACATTCGTCCTTGGCCTGACGAAGTTCCATGACCACGTTGGTCAGGGCGGGCATGATCATGGCATCCGCACGATCTTCCACCACGTCGGCGATGGCCACGGTATTGTTGGCCTTGGTCAGATTGGCCTTGAGATCGGAATCCTTGAGGCCGGCACCGGCAAGCAGCGCGCGGACGACGGGATCAAACATGGTGTTGCCGGGATTGCGGGAATACACCACCTTGCCCTTGAGATCGGCCAGGTTCTTGATGCCCTTGTCGGGCGTGGTCAGGCAGACGAAGGCCTGGGAGCTGGCGGGAAGCAGAGTGCGCATGAAGCCCATCTTATCGGCGCCTTCCAGGCCGGCCATGTGGGCCATCACGTCGGCGCCGCTGTGAATGGCCATATCCACTTCGCCCTTTTTCATCATGGGCGCAAAATTGTTGATGCCTCCGATGGGCTGAACGATGACGCGCTGAATCGGCGTATTCTTTTCAATGACGCGGGCAATGGCCGCCATGATCATGTTGGCCGGGCCGCCGGAGGACGCCATGGATACGATCATCTTCTTGGGCCACACGATTTCCTCACCGGCCGCATATGCAGAACCGCCGGTCAGACAGACGGCCAGCATGGCCGCGACAAGCCCCTTTCCTGAAAGCTTCGACAACAGCATAGTCTCCTCCTTTTTCAGATAGAACAGGGTATCATCATGCCGTGGGGTCTGTTTTCGCCGCGCTTTCGGCAACAGCGGATTGACGGGATCCGCGCATATAGAACGCAACGACCACACAGATGGATATGGGTACCAGCACATAGTTGAATTCCGTGGGGAACGGCACGACGAACAGGCCGCCCAGCACGGCGAATATCACACGGGTCAGCTTGCCTACCGGAGCAAACATGACGCCGGTAAAGGCACTGGAAAGCAGCATCAGGCTGACGAAGATACCTACGAAGTCAAAGGCGATTTCAAAGGCGCTGCCTACCCAGAGAATCCCGGGGTTGGTCACGAAGAACCAGGGCAGCAGGAAGGCTGAAATGCCCAGACGGGTGGCCAGAAGTCCGGTGCGCGTGGCATCGGCATCGGCTATGCCTGCGGCTACGAATGCCGCAATGGCCACGGGCGGAGTGATGAAGGAAAGCGTTCCGTAATAGAACAGGAACATGTGTGCGGCGATGGGAAGCACGCCGGCGGAAATCAGGGCGGGAACCAGCATGGCCACGGCGAGCAGGTAGCAGGCCAGAGCGGTCATGCCCATGCCCATGATGAAGATGGAGATGGCCGTCATGGCCAGCAGCAGGAACCGGCTGTTGCCCGCAAGATCGGCCAGGGCGCCTGCAAGACCGCTGCCCATGCCGGAAATGTTCAGGGCTCCGACCAGAATGCCGATACCAGTGCACAGGGGAATGACCATGATCATGCCAGCAGCGGTGTCATCCAGAATTTCCAGAACGCGCTTGGGCGTCAGACGGGTGCGCTTGGAAAAGCAACTGCAGATGACGAGGGCGATGATGGTGTACAGAATACTGGTCTGAGCGGAATACTTGAGCACGCCCAGCGTGAAGATCAGAACGCCCAGAGGCGCGAGATAGTACCAGCCGCGTTTCAGCACGGTCCAGACCTGAGGCAGCTTTTCCTCGGGCAGTCCGCGGAAACCGTTGCGAATGGCTTCGGAATCGATCTGGAACAACAGGATGCCATAATAGACCACCACGGGCAGGAAGGCCGCGGCACACACCGTCCAGTAGTTCACGCTCAATGCGTCGGCAATCAGGAAGGACACCGACCCCATGATGGGAGGAGTGAAGGGACCGCCGGTACTGGCCACGGCTTCCACGGCACCGGCCAGCTCCGGCTTGAAGCCGTTCTGCTTCATCATGGGAATGGTGATCTGACCGGTCGTCGCCACGTTGGCCGCAGGAGAACCGGAAAGGGAACCGAACAGCATGGAAGAAAACACGGCTGTTTTGGCTGGGCCGCCGCGGTACTTGCCCATGCAGGCCAGCGCCAGATCACCGAAGAAATCGTCGGCTCCGCAGATGCGCAGCACCGACCCGAACAGGATGAAACCCGGCACCACGCTGGTCACCGTACCCAAAATGGATCCCCACATGCCTTCGCCGCTCAGATACATCCAGGCCACGGCACGCGGATAGCTGTATCCGGAACTCATCATGAAACCGGGGAAGTGGTCGCTGTACACGAAATAGAAAAAGGAAGCGACGATCAGGCCCACCGGAATCCAGCCGGCCACGCGGCGCGCCGTTTCCAAAATGGCAAGGGTAAAGGCGAAGCCGAGACACATCTGAGGCACGGTGGCATCCTTCCATTCATAGACCAGCGCGGACGCATTAACGGCGATATAACCGGCGCCTACGGCCGCCATCAGAACCAGAAGAATATCGACAACGGAAAGATCACCCAGTCCCTTGCCCTTCTTCCACGGAACGACAAGCAGAGCGAGCGAGGTGACGGCACCGGCGCAGATCGCCCGATGCGTGATGGGAAAGACAACGATTCCAAGATAAAAGAACACGTTGAACAGCGACATGATGATGTAGATCGTCCATGCCACGCCTATGACACCAGCGATTTTGAGGCGAAGATTACGTTCGCTCCAGGGAATCGCAGCGGAATACTTTTTCCGAACAACCGGTTTGCTGGTTTCCATTGTCATGACTTGCTCCTCCTTGTGTGAATAAAAACACAGCCATGATATCTTGTAAAACCGAAAAAAAATAATTATTGTTCGAAAAAACAAAACACTCACTCCGTCGGGAGCTGCACCATGATTGAAGAACTGAACGGGGATTTCATCCAGTGGCTTCGAGGTTTTTACTACATCGCAAAGACCGGCAGCATACGACGGGCATCACTGCTCATGAACCGCAGCGCCTCGACGCTGAGCTATCAGCTCAAGGCACTGGAAGCGAATCTGAACACCGTTCTGTTCGACCGCTACAAGAAGGGCATGAATCTCACGCCGGAAGGCAGAAAGCTGCTTGACTGGGCGATTTCCACCTTTGAAACGCTCAAATGTCTGCGCTCGGAAGTCGGCAATCTGCACGGCGACCTGAAAGGGCAGATCATTCTTTCCTGCAATCTGCCCATAGCCCGCAAAATCGTGGACTGCGTGGCCGCCTTTCAGGTGACGCATCCGGAAGTGAACATTCTCATACGCCGGGCCATGCCGTATGAGGTGGTCAACGACGTGGAGGCGTCGCGGGTGGACTTCGGGTTCACAGGACTGACGACACTGCCCGAACACTGTGAATTTGAAAAGCTTTTTCTTTCAAGACCGCTTCTTGTCACCCGCAGGGACAACGACTACAACCTGCCGGAAAATCCGGATCTGGAAGATCTGGAACGTCTGCCCTTCGTCTCGTTTCTCTCGGAGCAGATGGACGACAAAGGCGATCCCTATTTCGGCTCCAATGCCACCACGAGTCCGTACACGAAGAAGAACGCCATCTGCGTCAACAGCAATTTTCTCATGCTTCAATACGTATTGCGCGGCGTCGGCGTGGCCATCATGGATGAGATGAGCATTACTTCAAGCTCGTTCAACATCAAGCCGAGTCCGTTCAAGCTCTACCCTCTGGACCGTTTTCTGCCTGTGGTTCATTACGGACTTCTGATCCGCAAACATAAACACCTGCCCCCTCAGGCAGCGGCACTCATCAAAAGTCTCCGGGAAGACTGTGGTCCCGACAGTGCAGGCAATCCCGCAGGGCTTCCCAACGGAGGCTGATACTCGCACTCTCCACAGTCAAAGGACCGTCCGCACAGACATGCGGACGGTCCTTTGACGGCGACGCAACGTTCAGTCTCAAATGCGATGCATCCTTAGCTGTCCCGGACGTCGGTATCGTTCGCGTTTCCTTCAAAAAAGCCTTGTTTCAGAGCAACCGGGCGGTCATGAAGGCGTTTTTCATGTGACATATGGAACAATATAATCTTTATATAACAAATCAGAATAACTATAGAAAATGTTTTCAGCTCTGCATTTTTCCATTGATGCTTTCCGAAGAAACCGGAGACGCTTCCTGAATCGATCTGACGTATTCCACCACGTTCCAGTACTCGGAAACTCCTCCAAGTCCCGTACTGGCATCAAAAAGGAAGATTTTGCCGCTGCCGGACTGCGGTTCTTCCTTCGGCCTCATGACCCAGAACGGTTTATAGAGAAAATACGACACCTTCCGTATGCAGCGGATGTCGGCCCGCGGACCGAGAGGAATATTGCAGCGCTTGTTCCACGCAGCCAGGGCAAAGGCCTCCGCGGCGGCCTCGGCTTCCGCCTGATCCAGAAGAGGAGAAGCCATGTGAGCAATGACGGAACGGACATCCGTCCCGCTTCCGAATTCCGCGGGAGAAAAACCGGCCTTCTCCTCCATGAAGGAAAGCCTTTCCTCATAGTGCTGGGGAAAAGAGGACACTCTCCGGCACGTCCCCTTGCGGGCGTCCGAAATCAGAAGCATCTCCAGCGGTTTTTCTCCGAAAATACGCCATCTGGCCGAACCCGTCAGATGCATGGACCAGTAAGGATAGTACAGAAGATCCAGTCGGACCTCTTCCCGTCGGCGTCGAAGAAAATCATACCTGCCTGCAAGACGATCCTCGGTCCAGCTCAGGCCGGTGGAAGGTATGGAAACGTGCTTTCCCATGATGTTGCAACCGCCTTCCGTCCTGTCTCGCATCAGTGTGCGGCAGGACGACTTTCAGGCCTTCCGGGAAAAGCCCCTCCCGGTTGAGGCCGTGCAGGAATGCCGAATTTTCCGGTTCCGTCCGGAAGACACGGCATTCCGTCGAACGAGCATCCGGATCAGAGCTGCCGGAATTTTTCCCACAGACTGCTGATGTCCGGATCAAGCTCGTTTTTCCTGTATATGGAGTTCACGACGAAGAAGATGAGCGGAGCGCCGATGAGTCCGACCAGAAGAGCCGGGATGCCCGTAGGAGCCTGCAGCCAGATGGTCCATATCGGAATGATGAACATGATGCTCACCATCTGTGCAAGAGCCGCCTGCTTGGTGGCATTCGGGATGAGGATGACGCCGATCATGGGCATGAGGAAGGTGAAGACCAGAAATCCGAAGGCGAACACGCCGATCCAGAAGATGATGGTCGGAGGTTTGATGGCGAAAAGCAGCGGAAGCAGCACGAAGATGGTCGCACCGACACGGTTGTAGAACATGGGGTGCCGCTCATAGCGCTGAGGAATGACCAGCTTGAAGATGTCTTCCGTGAGCGAGGAGGCCGCCACCACAATGGAGCCGCTCACGGTGGACATGATGGCGGCAAGCACCGCGGCAAGATAGAGGCCGCCCATCAGAGGCGAGAGCACCTTGGGAATGAGCAGCGGGATGACGAGATCGGGATTCTGGACTTCTCCCGGAGAGAACACCATGTGGCTCATCATGCCGGTCAGGACCAGCGTCCATGCCAGGATGGCGGAGAAGACCACGCATACGATCATGGCGACCCTGGCGGTGCGCACGTCGCGCATGGAGAAGATGGCCACGCTCTGCTGCGGCATGGCGATGCCCACCAGCATGGTGATGGCGAGAATGATGAACAGGTTGGCCCAGCTCATCTTGCCGCCGCCCGTGATGTCGAGAAGATTGGGATCAATGGATCCGAGCGCCGCATTTATCTGGGAAAGCAGATCGGAGGAAATGCCGCCGAAGGCCGCGTGTGCAGTGGCGACAAAAATGGCGATGGAGCCGAAGATCATGATGATGCCCTGGATGAAGTCGGTCCATACCGAGGCGAGGTAGCCGCCCATGATGCAGTAGACGCCCACGATGATGGCGCCGATGAACAGACCATGCATATAATCCAGTCCGAGGATGGCGGAGAAGATTTCTCCCGTGGCCTTGAACTGGGCGACCAGAGAACCGCCGAGACCGATGAGAATGGCGACGGCGGCCACGACGCGGATGGCACGGCAGTTGTAGCGCTTTTCCAGCATCTGGGGCAGGGTGAGCACGTTGAAATGGTCAAAGGCCAGCTTAAGACGCTGTCCGAAGACGCGGAAGGAGAAGAAATAGCAAAGCGGCGTGCCTATGCCCATGGCCATGGAAGACCAGCCGGCATTCCAGGCCATGCCCGGGCTGCCCACCAGCTTGACGCCGCTCTCCCATGTGGCGGCGAACTTGAAGGCCGTGAACCAGGGACCGAATCCCTTGCCGCCGAGAAAATAATCTCTGGAATCCCGCACCTTCTTCGACGCAAGATATCCGATGAACAGCATGAGGGCGAAGTAAACGACAAGTATGGCTATCATCATGGCGTGCGATCTCCGCTAGTTCCGTTTGTTTCTGTCGGATGGGGTTCTGTCCTGGAGGCACCACCAGATGCCGTAGCCTATGACGAATATGAATTGGACCAGAAACGCTCCGATGTAGAGGAGGAACGTCGAAGTGGGCATATTGGCTATCATGCATCCTCCTGCGGATGCCCGGCTTCCGGAACGCCGGAAGCCGGGGTCGGGGCCGCGTCGGGCGACCCGTTTTTGTCAGATCTTCCAGGGCAGGATGGGACGCCGTTCGCGATCTGCGGAAACGGCTATGGCTCCTGCCGGGCAGTATTTTTCACACAGGAAGCAGGACTGGCAGTCCTGAAGATACGTGATCACGGGGCGCTTCTCCTCATCCGGACGCACTACGTCCTGAGGGCAGTAGGTGATGCAGCGGCCGCAGCGTACGCATTTGTCGTAATCGATATGACGGATGCCCATTATATGTTCTCCCCAAGCTTTCTTGCAGCAGCGATGGAGGCATGCAGCTCGCGTTTGTGTTCCGGACGGAGCGGATAACGGTCGATGGGAATGTCCTTCGTGCTCAGGCAGAGTTCATTGTCCTTCTGCTCCACGAGTATCCACTTCAGCCAGTTCTCGTTGTCGATTTCAGGGTAGTCCAGGCGCAGATGCGAGCCGCGGCTTTCCTTTCGGTGCAGGGCGGCAGTAAGCATCACTTCCGCGCTCAGCACCATGTTCCGGGCTTCGAGTGCAAAACGCAGGCCGTGCGCATCCAGAGCGCGCAGGCGCGGAACGTCGTATTTCTTGATTTCCCGGATACGGTCGAGCGCCGCCTGCATCTTCTCTTCCGTGCGCAGGATGTACACGTCGTAGGGGAAGAGCGCTTCCTGCACGGCGATGACCACGTGGGAAGGATCCACGCCCTGAGGATGATGCATGGGCTCGGAAAGTCCGGCCACGACAGCTTCGATTTCCTTCTCGTCCACTTCCGGCTCACCCACGGTGCGGGCGTATTTCGCGCTGGCTTCACCCACGGCCGCGCCGGTGGTGGAGGCCGCAGGCATGGCATAGGCGCAGAAGCCTTCCACGCCAGAGGTCGGGCCGTAAGATGCGTCTCCGGCCGCATACAGGCCGTCCAGCGTGGTCTTGCCGTCGATGTCGATGTACAGACCGCCGCCGAAGCCCACGTTGCCGATAAGCGCGGACACCCAGCTCAGCTTCCCCTGAATGACCTTGCGGTTCTTGTCCACGTATCCGGCCTGTTCATAGGAGCGGTACATGAGCGGCAGGGTGCGCTCGAACAGTTCCCAGTCCTTCGGCGTATACGAGGAGTAGTCGAAATACAGGGGGCCGCGGCCGAAGTGAACTTCCAGCGCCATGGATGCGGAGATGCGCCACAGGTTGCCGTGCGAGGCATATTCGGGATCGTACTTGGCCGTGAAGTCTTCGCCGAGAGCGTTCACGAATTTCGCGCCGAGGCCCTGCGACACGTTCATGCCGTGGGTGGCGAAGTGGCCGTGCGTCAGCTGATGGCAGTTGAATTCATAGTTGGCAAGTGCCGCGCCGGCTTCCAGTCCCATGATGTGGGCGTCGCCGGTTTCCATGTGCAGGTCCGCGTAGTGGGATTTGTAGGCCTGCGCTCCGGTGGTGAGAACCACGGCCTTCGCCTTCACCACGTACATTTCGCCGGTCACGCCGTGAAAGCCCACGACGCCGCGGATCGCGCGGGCATTGCCCTTTTCGTGCAGCAGCGCGTCCACCATGACGCGGTCCACGATTTTGACGCCCTTGTCCTTGCAGACTTTGCGCATGACTTCCATGAACTGAGGACCGTGGAACATCAACGTCTTGATGGGGCGCTTGTCCGAAGATCCCTGCCCTTCAATGCGATGATAGGTTCCGTCTTCGTTCTTCTCGAAGACCACGCCCCAGGACTCCAGTTCCTTCACCCGGTCGCCGATGGTGTCGAAATGCTTTTTCAGCCAGTCCTGATCGTTGATGTAGAAACCTTCCTCCACGGCCTTGCCGTACCACAGGTCGAGGGAATCCTCCTCCTTGAGGTATGCCTTGAACGATCCGGCACCGAAGGTGCCGCAACCGCTCTTGCCGACATAGCCCTTGTCGAGAAGAAGGACGTCAGCTCCGTTTTCCGCGGCCTTGACCGCCGCAAACGTACCGGCAGGACCGCCGCCGACGACGGCGACATCGCATTGCAGTGTTTTCATGCTGTTCTCC